>CAZVEG010000041.1:0-28428 GCA_964625625.1 uncultured Leptospirales bacterium
AAGCATCATATTATTTCGCCCCCCGGGGTCGTGCGTTCCAGATCGAGACCATGAGCAGGGCCGACACCACCGAGAGCCCCGCGAGCACCCAGAACACGAGCGACCAGTCCCCCTTCGCGAAGTCTTTGAGAAGGCCGATGCCCGCGCCGGAGAAGATGGCGCCGGTCGCGCCGAGACTCATGGTGAGGCCCGTGGCGATGGAGGCGGCGCGCGGGTGGCTGAGGTCGATCGTTGCGGCGCCGCTCATGAGCATGTCCGGACCGTAGATGAGGAAGCCGGCCAGGCCGAGCATCGCCGTTGCCAGGATCCACGACCCGGCCGGAATGGTTACGAAGACCGCGCAGACCCCGGCCAGGCCGAAGAGCATGATGGCGCAGACCGGAGCCCGCCGCCGGCCGAATACGTGATCCGAGGCCCAGCCCGCCGCGACGGCGCCGAGCGAACCGATGAGCGGTATGGCGATGGCGGTAAAGGCGCTTCCCTTTATGCTCTGGCCCTGGAAGTCGGCCATGTACTGCACGGTCCAGTTCATGAAGGTGTAGCGCACTGAATTCATACAGAAGAAGCCCATGCCGAGGATCCAGATCATCCTGTTCTGGAGGGTCATGACGAGGATGTCGCGGGTGGACAGCGCCGCGCCGGGCGCGAATCCGGCCCCTTCCGGATGATGTTCGACGTCGTCCCTTACCGGCGGGAAGCCCGCGTCCTCGGGTCGGTTGCGGAGACCCAGGGCGAAGATGACGGCCATGGGGACGAGGACGAGTCCCGGCACCATGAAGGCGGCGCGCCAGCCGAGCGAATCGCAGAGGAAGCCCGCCAGGAGCCACGAGACGACGTTGCCGACCTGGTAACAGGTCGAGATGAGCCCGACGAGCGTGCCGCGGCGCTCCGAAGTGTTCCAGTCCGAGAGGGTCTGGATAAGAAGCGACCATCCGGCCGACTGGGCGTAGCCGTTTATTGCCCAGAGCACCAGCATCATCGCGAACGATGAGGTCATGGAAAAGAGGATGTTGGTCGCCGCGGCCCCGACGAGCGCCATGGTCATGAGGCGTCTGGCCCCGAAGCGCTCGCCGAGCGTTCCGTTTACGACCTGGCCGACCGCGTAGCACATGGCATATATGGAAGGAATGAGTCCTATCTGTGCTGCCGTCCAGTCGGGGAATTCGCGCAGGATGAGGGGTTGCGCGACCGCGAAATTGACCCTGCACAGGTAGTATGACGCGTACGCGGTCCAGAGAAGCCAGAAGATTCTGAGCTGCCACGCTCGCAGGGAGGCCGCGTGCGGGCCGTGTGTGGTGAGCTTTTTCATGGAACCATCCCTTAAGGATATTCGAGGATGCGGTGTTGATTTTCACCACTGAAACAGGCCGCGTCAAGAGAATCAGTGCCGGGATGATGTGAAAATATTATGAATATAAGCGTAATATTGTGTAATTTTCTCCCCGGGATGGCCGCGGGGGGTCTTCGATTAAACAGTATTTAAAATAAAATTAATATTAAAAAAATATTGACGCCCGAAAGGGTGGTGAATATAATTCATAATATGAGCGTCATTCATTTATTTAATGGGTGCAGGGCGTGCCGCATCGTTTCCGGCCCGCCGGCATGGTCGTTATCACAGCCCTGTTATGGAGGTCTATCATGTATGAAGATTTAAAGGGCAAGACGGCGCTGATCACCGGTTCGGGTAAAAAAACGGGCATGGGGTACGGCATTGCCGAAAAGCTCGCCTCGCACGGGACGAACGTCATCATATCCGACCTGGGAAAACAGGCCGGGAAAGATGAGGCGGTAAAGCTCGGGTCATTGGACGAGATGGAGATGATCGCCGCGGAGCTCGGGAAAAAGTATGGCATCAAGGCGCTGGCGGTACCCATGGACGTTGTCGATAACGTCTCGATCAACGCGGCGGTCGAAGCCATCAAGAAGAGCTTTGATCATGTCGACATTCTCTGCAACAACGCGGGGGCGTCGTTTGGCGTTCCCAACACTGTCATGAATTACGACGAGGCGGCCTGGATCAGGACTATCGACGTCAATCTGTTCAGCGTGTTTCGTGTCTCGCGGGCTTTGATCCCGCTCATGTTCGGTAAGCCCGCGTCGATCATCAACACCTCTTCGCGCGCGGGGAAGGTTCCCCCCATTTTCAACAGCGCATACGCCGTGGCCAAGGCCGGCGTCATCATGCTCACCAAAACCATGGCCAAGGAGCTCGGGGCGGCCAACATCCGCGTCAACGCCATATGCCCGGGACAGATCATGACCGACCTGGAGAAGTGGCGTTTCGGTCTCGAGGCGCAGTTTTTCAACACGACCATCGAGGAGAGGGAGAAGGAGATGTGCAAAACGATCCCTCTGGGTTACATCGGCGAGATTCGAGACGCCGGAAGCCTTGCGGCGTTTCTCGCGTCGGAGGAGTCGCGCTACATCACCGGCCAGGCGCTCAACCTGGACGGTGGGCAGTGTATGGAGCTGTAGGAATATTCGAGGCGGGCGGATGTCCCGCCGTATAACCAAATCAAGGGAGAAAACGTAATGGAAAAGGTAATCGGAGGACAGCTGGCGGCGGAAGCGCTCATCGACAAGGGCGTCGAGTACATCTTCACCCTCAGCGGCGGGCACATCACACCCATCTATCAGTTCCTGGAAAACACGAAGGTCAAGCTCTTCGCCACACGGCACGAGCAGGCGGCCGTGTTCATGGCCGAAGCCTGGGCGCGCATGACCCGCAAACCCGCGGTCGCGATGGTGACGGCGGGGCCCGGTTTCACGAACGCGCTTACCGGTATCGCCAGCGCGCGTCTCGCGAACGCGCCGGTCATTCTCATCTCGGGATGCGTTGGTCTAGAAAGCGCGGAAAAGCTGGACCTTCAGGACATGACGCAGCTTCCGGTCATCGCCCCCATGGTCAAGAAGGCGCTCGTGTGCCACAACGTGGAGCGCATCCCGGAATTCATCGACATGGCCTTCCGCTACGCGGAGAACGGGCGTCCCGGCCCCATCTATCTCGAGCTTCCCTGCGACGTGCTGAACGCCGCGGCCGACATGACCAAGGTCAAGAGGTATTCCAGCGTCGTCGAGAAGCGCGTGGTCGACCTCGATAGCGCCGCGAAGATCGTGGACATGCTCAAGGAGGCCAAGAACCCGCTGGTTATCGCCGGGAGCGGCGCGTACTATTCCGACGCGGGCGCCGAGATCACCGAGCTCATCGAAAAGGCGGGCCTGCCGGTATTCACGATGGCGGGGGCGCGCGGCCTGATTCCGGACACGCATCCGCAGTGTTTCGAGTCCTCGCTCGCCATTCGTCCGGGCGCGGCCTTCATGGCCAACGTCAGCACCGACCTGGTTCTCTTCCTGGGCGGCCGGCTCAGCCTGTTCTACATCTTCGGCGATATCTTCCCCTCCACGGCCAAGTTCGTCCAGGTTGACATTGAGCCGGAGGAGATCGGCCGCAACCGTTCCATCAACCTCGGCGTGGTGAGCGATATCAAAGCGCTCGTCAAAGAGGTCAACAGGATCATCGACGCGAAGAAACTGGGCGGCGAATTCAAGAAGCAGTTCGCTCCCTGGATGGAATTTCTCAAAAAGTCCGACGCGGACGGCAAGGAACAGGCGAAGCCCATGTGGGAGAGCAAGGACGTTCCGATCCACCCGCTCCGGCTCGCGCGCGAGATCAACGACTTCATGGACCGCGAGGACGATATCGTGGTGGCCGACGGCGGTGATACCTCCACCTGGATGGGAATGACCCGCACCGTCAAGCGCCCCGGCACCTATCTCGACTACGGCCTGTACGGTTGCCTGGCCGTGGGCCTTCCGTACGCAAACGCGGCCAAGGTTAAAAATCCCGACAAGCGCGTGCTCCTCGTCATCGGCGACGGGTCCGTGGGATTCAACTTCATGGAGTTCCAGACCGCGATCAAGAACAACCTCCCCATCGTGGTGGTCGTCGCCAATGACACCCTGTGGGGCATGATCGCGCACAGCCAGACGCTGCGGCTCGGCCATGCGATCAAGGATGGTACGGACATCGGCGTGGTGCATTACGAAAAGCTGGTCGAGGCGCTGGGCGGTTATGGCGCCTTCGTGGAAAAGGCCGAGGATATCCGGCCCGCGATCGAGGCCGCGTTCAAATCCGGCAAGACCGCGTGCGTCAACGTGATGGTGGATCCGTCCACGATCAGTCCCGGAAGCGTCGCCCTCGCCAACCTCGGCGGCTACAAAGTCGGGTGACGGCGGATGTGCGGAGCGTACACGGAGCCATGAGTATTTAATGCCACAACGGCCTTCCCGCGATTGCACGCGGGAAGGCCGTTCGTTATACCGGACTTCGAAAATACCGCATGCAGTTCTGCAGGGTGTGCCCTGCCCTTTGCGACTGTGAGGTTTTTGCGCGGTGACCACCGAAGGGACGATTTTAAACGTCTTTTCGGCCTTAACCATAACAAAATGGAGGATCCACATGGATGCAGCCGCAATCGATCAGATTCATCTCAATTTCAATCCGCAGGGACTTCTCATCATCAACGCGGCGGTCGGTCTTATGATGCTCGGCGTCGCGCTGGAGATGAAGATCAGCGATTTCAAACGAATCATCGTTTCACCCAAGGCGCCGGCGATCGGCCTGATCGCGCAGTTCATACTGCTTCCGGCGTTTACGTATCTTCTGGTGCGCGTACTGAACCCGGCTCCTTCCATCGCCCTGGGCATGATGATGGTTGCGGCCTGTCCGGGAGGGAACCTTTCGAACATCGTAACCTATCTGGCTAAGGGAAACACCGCCGTCTCCGTCTCCATGACGGCCGTGTCGACCGCCGTGGCGATAGTGATGACACCCTTCAACCTGGCATTCTGGGGTGGGCTCAATCCCGATACCGCGGCTATTTTAAAAGAGGTGAGCCTGAACCCCGTCGACGTTTTTATGACCGTATTCATCATCCTCGGGATTCCACTGGCCATTGGCATGACCATCGGGACGAAATATCCGGGCCTGGCCGATAAAATACGCAAACCCTTCAAGATGTTCACCCTGGTGTTCTTTATAGTCATCGTGATCGGAGCGCTGGCCGCCAACTGGCAGAATTTTCTCAATTATGTAGGAATAGTGGTATTCGGTGTTTTCGTTCACAACCTGCTCGCCCTTAACATCGGATACTGGTCGGCCTGGGCGATCAATCTTCCGGTGCGCGACCGCAGGGCCATCAGCATAGAGGTGGGTATTCAAAACTCCGCGCTTGGCCTGGTGCTCATCTTCACCTTCTTCGGCGGGCTCGGCGGGATGGCGCTGGTCGCGGCCTGGTGGGGAATATGGCACATCATCGCGGGATTGAGCGCCGCGTTTTTATTTTCAAGAAGAAAGTTACCGCAGGCTGAATTGGCCATCGGGAACGAATACTGAACAGCCGGAGGAACGCCGGACCGTCGCAGTCTCGGGTATCCACTGTCAATCAGGAATGTCCGGCGGCAAAAAGGGGAATTCCATCCTGATGCTTGCCGCCAGATGAATAGAACTTATCAATAGGAGCGATAGCATGAACTCGACGAGATCGGCGAATGATTCCCCGGCAGGACGGGGGCAAGCACGGTATGTATTCACGCTGCTGTTTCTTCTCTATCTTTTCGACTACATGGACAGGCTGGTGGTCACCTCCCTGTTCCCGTTTATCAAGGCCGACTGGGGCCTGAGTGATGCGCAGTGCGGCATGCTGGTATCGGCCGTCTACTGGTCCATTGTCGCGTTTACTTTCCCGGTATCAATCCTGGTCGACAGGTGGAGCCGGAAGAAAACCATCGGCCTGATGGCCGTTGTATGGAGCGTCGCAACGGCCCTGTGCGCCTTTACCAGGAGCTTCCCGCAGCTGTTCGGCGCGCGAACGCTCATCGGTATCGGTGAGGCCGGTTATGCCCCCGGCGGGACCGCCATGATATCGGGTCTCTACCCCCAGGAAAAGCGATCGATGATAATGGGAATATGGAACATCTCGATCCCACTCGGCAGCGCCCTGGGCGTGGCGATCGGGGGGATCGTGGCGACGCACTGGGGATGGCGGCATGCGTTCGGGCTGGTGGCCCTGCCCGGTTTTATTGTGGCCATCCTGTTTTTTTTCGTGAAAGATTACAAGACGGTGGACCTCGTGAAAACCGCCGAAGACGGGGCCGGAAAAATGAAAATGAAGGCGAAGGACATCTTCCTCGAGTTCATCCGTAATCCCACCCTTGTTTTCACTTACCTGGGATTCGCCAGCGTTGTCTTCTGCACGACTTCGCTCCTGACCTGGCTGCCCACGTATTTTCATCGCGTCAACAATATCCCCGAAGACCAGGCGGGCATAAAGGCCGGCGCGGTGCTGTTGCTCGCCCTTGTCGGCGCCCCGGCAGGGGGCTTTCTTGCCGACCGCTGGTTCAGGAAACGCATAAACGCGCGCCTTCTTCTGCCCGCCATCACTTCAATCATGGCGTGTGTCGTTCTCTTCTCGGGTCTGACGTTTTTCGAGGATGGATCGCAGTACGCGTTCATCCTGCTGGTCGGGATGCTCGTAACAATGTTCATCCCGGCCGCCGCCGCGGTAACCCAGGACGTGGTACATCCCGGATTGCGCGCCATGTCGTACGCGATTTGCGTCATATTCCAGAACCTACTGGGCGCCTCGCTGGGACCGATCTTCATCGGGACACTGTCCGATTCCTACGGGATCAAAACGGCGATGACGACACTGCCGGCATTTCTGTTGCTCGCGGCGGTTCTGTTTTATATCGGCTCTTTTTTCTATGAGAAAGACCTGGGGAAAGTCGAGAAGGTTGATCTCGAAATTGAGGGATGAGTATATAGTGCGTTATATGGTTTGCCGTGCTTACGTGAATTGATCGGGCCACTCATCGAGGCGTTCGGGAGGGTATATGAAGGACAAGGTTATCGTAGTTACCGGCGGGGCGAGCGGGATCGGCGCGGCGATCTGCGAAAAGTTCGGCCGGGAAGGATCGAAGGTGGCGATTCTCGATTTCGATCCCAAGGCGCTCGCCCGCGAGGAGGAGCGCCTTCGCGCGCTGGGCGCGGAGGTGCTGGGCGTAAAGTGCGATGTTACCAGCGAAAAACAGTGCGCTGTGGCGATGAAAAGCATACTGAAGCGTTTCGGCGGTATTGACATCCTGGTCAACAATGCCGGCATTACGCAGCGAAGCACGTTCCGGAACACGACCATGGAGGTGTACCGCCGGGTGATGGAAGTCAATTTCTTCGGTTCGCTTCACTGCACAAAATCCGCCATTGAATCGCTTGTCGAGCGCAGGGGGGTCATCGTCGTTACCACCAGCCTCGCGGGGTTCGCACCGCTCTACGGGCGGACCGGTTATTCGGCGAGCAAACACGCCCTGCACGGTTTTTTCCATTCACTGCGTTCCGAAATGGCGCATCTGGGCGTGCACGTAATGATGCTCTGCCCGGGGTTTACGGCGACGAATCTGCAGAGCCGGGCGCTGGACGGCAGTGGAAAACTCAACACTGGTGAGCGGTCGACGGTGGGCAGGGAAGCGACGCCGGAGAGCGTAGCCGAAGAGGTCTATCGCGGGGTGCTCGGGAGAAAGCGTGAGCTGGTCCTGACCCCGGTGGGGAAATTCATGCACTACTTCGTATTGCGCTTTATGCCGGCCTGGTATGAGCGTCAGATGACAAAAAAAATAAAGCCGGAATTCGACCGGAACGAGGACGGAAAATAGCGCGCGGAATTGACTGAGGATGGTGTGCCGATTGCCGTGATAGCAGGGGCATCATTGGTCCGGCCGGCCGGCCGGGCCAATGATCGAAGTTCATGCCGGACCCATGGATGGATACGGCGAAATATGCGTATGGCTGGACTCGCGGTGCCGTCGCACACGGCATCAACAGCGGGCCCGATAAAAAGAAATCGCAAACGGAGCCGGGAGGAGCGTCATGAGAAAGGGGTTAACAGGGTATTTTCTTCAGCGATATATTGAGACCGGGTCGTTTCTTCTTCAGCAGAAGGTACGGCTTCTCGTTTACTTCAATCTTGTGCTCTTCGGCCTCATGCCGCCGGCCATCGTCGCGCTCAATATGATACAGGAACGCGGCATATTCAGCCTTATGAATGCCGTCCTGATGCTGATCGTACTGGTGACGATTCTCAGCCTGGCGCTTATCCGCAAGGGTTTTTACAACGGGGCCGCCAATATCTTCGTTATCTGTACGTCCGCGGGGATCGTGGCGATGGCATTCAACGCCCACAGTTTCAGGAACGCCGACCACATCAGCAACTTCTTTTACATGTCCTCAATTATCGTCTTCGCGGCGCTCTTCTGTCGAAAGGCGGTGGTGATCGGCATCAGCGCCTTTTTTCTGGCGAGCGGGGTTTATTCATATATCCGGGTTATGCCGATGCTCGACGAGATATACCAGAAGGTGGCGCAGGGGATGGTCGGGGACTATATCTTCGCCGCGCTTCTGACGGCCGTGCTCTCGTATATCACCGTGATGATCCATGAGACGAGCAACCGCTACGCGCTCGACGAGGCCGAGAAAAACCGCCGGCAATGCGAAACAACCGATGCGCTCCTGCACTCGGTTCAGGGTATAGCGGCGACGCTCGCCGAATCCTCCGAGAAGATGTCGGCGACCTCTTCTTCATTTTCGGACAACGCGCAGTCGCAGGCCGCCTCGGCGGAGGAGATAACCTCGACTATCGAGGAGATCTCGGCGGGCGTGGAGAACGTGGCCGAAAGCGTCGCGAGACAGTACGCCATGGTCGCAAACCTGCTTTCGGGCATCAGGGATCTCTCCGGTATCATTACCGTGATGAGCACACGGATCCGGGAATCGGCCGATCACGCCTCCGAGATATCGGGCCAGGGAGCTTCGGGCGAGCGCTCCCTTTCCGCCATGAGCGACGGCATGAAGAACATAATGCAGAGCTCGCGCGACATGAATGGAATCATCGGCATCATCAACGATATCGCCGATCAGATAAACCTGCTCTCTCTCAATGCGGCGATAGAGGCAGCGAGGGCGGGCGACGCGGGCAGGGGGTTCGCGGTCGTGGCGGACGAGATTTCGAAGCTTGCCGACAGGACCGCGTCGAGCATCAAGGAGATTTCGACGCTCATCGGCATGAACGAGAAAGAGATAAACAGAGGGATCGCGGATGCCTCTAACGTAATGGGGTTGATGAACGGCATCGTACGCGGCATCGAGGGAATAAGCTCACGGATGAGCGACATCCTGGATTACCTCAAACAGCAGGTGCAGACCAGCGGCCGAGTGGAAAAGGACGCCGAATCCCTGAGGGCGGTGTCGGACGAGATCAGGACGGCGGCGGAGGAGCAGAAGGTGGCGGCTTCCGAGATAACCAGGTCAATATCCATAATCAACGAAATAGCCCAGTCGAACGCGGAAGGAGCCGGCCAGATCGCCGAGGGCGCGCGCGGGCTTGCCGGTGTCGCCGATACATTGAAGGGGAAGGTTACTTCATTTTAATGGGGAATCCTGAAAAATCATTTTACAAATGCCCGCCGTTAGTATTAATTTGAGGCATACGGGGAGAGGGTATTTCCCGCGATGTGACAAAACCGGACAGGCGGTTGGATGGGACTTCAGGAACGGCGTACACGGGAGAAAGAGCTGCGCAGGCTGCAGATACTTGACGCGGCAAGATCGCTGGTGCTCAAGTACGGCGTCTTCGCGGTGTCGGTCCAGCAGATCGCGAAGCTTGCCGAACTGAGCGTCGGTACGATCTACCTGTATTTTGAGAGCAAGGAAGAGATATTCGCCTCCCTGCAGGAGGAGATCCTCGACCTGATGTACGAGGAGATGGAGGAGGCAATAAAGGCGGCATCATCTCCTGCCGATGGATTGAGGGCCATCTCGCGAGTTTACAACAGTTTCAGTATAGAAAACAAGAAATACTTCGACGTAATAAACTATTTTCTCTCTCCATCGGACGTCATCTTTCCACCACACCTGAAAACCGAGATCGATCATCACGGCAACCGGATTCTCTCCCTGGTCGTTGAAGTGATCGAGCGTGGCGTGCGCGAGGGGGTGTTCGAGGCGCCGAATCCCAAACGCTGCGCGATCGTCATGTGGGCCACGATGCACGGGCTCATACAGTTCAGGAAGCTTCGCGATACGATCCTCCGCGACGAGGATTTCGACGGTCTTTACCGCTACAGCGTCGAGTGTTTCATCGCGGGGCTGGCCTGCGGAGTGCAGTCCCTCAATCCGATTATTCCCCGGAAATAGCCACGGCTTCAAATTTTGATCAGCGGACTGAAATAATGACGATCGACGCAATCCCGGGTGAACTCCTCCTCCATCTTCAGTCCGTCATCAATTCGCTGCCGTGCGATTACGCCGAGGCGCGCGTTGCGCTGAATGAATCCACGATGATCGCGCTTTCGGGGGAGGAGGTGGATTCCATCTCATCGGGGGATTCGTGCGGAGGTTCGATCAGGATTTTCAACAGGGGGGCGTGGAGCTTCGGGTCGTTCAACGACCTTTCAGGGATTCCGGCACGGGCACGGGCGCTGCTCCGGCGCTCGGCGATGCTTGCCGGTTCCGCACCGGGCGTTTTCAGGTCGAAGCCGGTGGTCGCGCATTTCGCCACACGACCCGCCAGGCCGTGCGGGAGCGTATCGTTCGATGAAAAATTCAGCCTCATGCTCGGGTATAACGGCATTTTGAAAAAACCGGCGCTCGTGCAGACGACGCGCTCGATGTATCGCGATTCCGGTACCGTCATGCTCTACTGCAACACCGAGGGGAGCGCCGTCACGTACGAGCGCTCATTCTGCGGAGTATCGTTTACCGCCATAGCGAAGGACGGTACGCTCATCCAGCCGTTCTCCGAATCCGCGGCCGGTTACGGCGGCTTCGAGCTCGCGCAGGGACGCGAGGACATGGCCGAAGGCGCGACCCGGATGGCGGTTGATCTTCTCCACGCGGAGCCCGTTAGCGGGGGGGTGTATGATGTCGTCATCGATCCCCATCTCGCCGGGGTGTTCATCCACGAAGCCTTCGGCCATCTTTCCGAGGCGGACTTCATTTATGAAAACGAGAGAATGATGGAGCAGATGGCGAATGGCCGCAGAGTGGGATGCGATGCTCTGTGCATCATCGATGACGGTTCCATCGAGGGGCTCACCGGGTACATTCCGATCGACGACGAGGGTATCACGCCGGGCCCGGCGCACCTCGTCAAAAACGGTGTCATCCGCGCCCATCTGCATTCGCGGGAAACGGCTTATCGCATGGACGAAGAGCCGACCGGCAACGCGCGTGCTATATCCTCGACGGCCCAGCCGATAGTGCGCATGACCAACACCTACATCGCGAACGGACCGAACAGCCTTGATGAGATGCTGGCGGCGGCGGAGGGCGGTCTGTACGTGGCGGATGCGCTCGGCGGGCAGACCAACCTGGAGATGTTCACCTTCTCCGCGGGCTACGGCCGCCTGATAAAGAACGGCAGGCCGGGCAGGCTGTTCCGCGACGTGATGCTTTCGGGAAACACCTTCCAGACGCTCGCGAACATCGGCATGATAGGGAACGATCGAGCCATGTTCGGCGGTCTCGGCGGATGCGGTAAAAAGGGACAGGCCCCGCTGCCGGTGTCGTTCGGGGGGCCGCACCTCCTCGTCAAAAACGTGCTGATAGGCGGGAAAGGCCGATGAAAATCGATCTGCCCGCATCGCTCCGCGATAAATGCCGCTGGTATGACGTAATAGGCCTTTCGGGGAGAAGCGTCCCCGTATCGTTTCGCAACAACAGGCTCTATTCCATCGCCGAGAGGGAATCCGGCGGCCTCGGCGTAAGGGTGAACGTCGGCGGAAGGGTCGGCCTTTCCTTCACCGGCACCGGCGAAAACCTTGAAGCGGCGATGCGGCGGGCGATCGAGATCGCGGCCTATGGCGAGGTGGAAAACCACCGCCTTCCTCCAGAGTCCGACACTCCGGCCGTTGACCTCGATGCCGGCAGGCTGGAGGAGGCCGACATCGCGCCGGTGCTTTCCGCGGCGGAAGAGACGATCGCACGCATACTGGCCTCATTCCCGGAAGCCCGGATCGACATGAGCATATCGTATGGCTCGGGCGAGCGGCATATCGTCAACTCGGAGGGCTTTGAGGGCTCATACCGGCATTCATCCTTCGGGGCCGGGATAACGGCGACGATGGTTTCCGCCGGGGGAGTCCGCCTGAGTGTGAGCGAAGGCGTTTCGTCGTGCGCTCCGGTATCGTACGAAGCGGCGCTCGAACGCCTGCTGTGGAAGCTCGAGCGGGCCCGAAACATATGCAGACCTCCTGGCGGGTCAATACCCGTCATCTGTACGCCAAAGGCATTCGCATCGCTCCTGGGGATCGTCGCTTCGGGTCTTTCGGCCCGTTCCGTTTTCAAGGGCATTTCGCCCTTCGCGGGGAAGCTCGGACAGCGCGTATTCAGCGAGCATTTTACGCTCGCTGACGACCCGCTCGTCGATGGTTCGGTTTACAGCTATCCCTTCGACGACGAGGGTGTACCGGCACGAACCAAGAAGGTCATCGACCGGGGAGAAATTACCGAATGGATCTCCAACCTGAAATACGCATCGCGCCTCGGGGTTCGACCCTCCGGCAACGGCTCGCGCGGGCATTCCTCGCTTCCGGAGCCCTCTTTCAGCAACCTGACGGTGGACGGCGGAAATGACGATTTCGATTCGCTGTGCGCCGGCGTCCGATCCGGCGTGCTCGTCGACCAGTTCATCGGGCTGGGTCAGTCGAACACGCTGACCGGTGAGTTCAAGGCCAATCTCGATCTCGCCTACGCGATCGAGAACGGCGAAATAACGGGCAGGGTGAAGGACTGCATGCTGAGCGGCAATCTTTTCAATCTTCTGGCCGGCGATCCGGTTTTAAGCCGCGAGCGCGTACGCTATGGCGCCTCGCTGGCGCCCTTCGTCCTGTTCCCCGCGATTCACCTCACGTGCTGAGCTTCTCCCTGTTCGCTTCTTTCATCACATATCTGAACACGCAGTGGTCGCGGCCCGACCACTGCCTCTGTTCGAGCAGCAGTTTTACGTCGGGATTGTAGCCGTGGAGTATGGCGTAGTCGGCGTATTTGCAGTAGATCTTCGCGAAGTCGCCGAGTCCCCAGCGCTCGGCCGCGCCGAAGAAGGAGCACCGGCCCACTTTCGCCTGGAGATCGCCGTCAGGAAAGGACGGTGACGCCTCGAAGTTTTCGGGGGATATGTCGGTATAGATGAGCCAGTTGCGCAGGGACAGCGGCTTTCCTTTTTTTGAGACCGTTTCCGCGATGCGTTTACCCCGTTCGCGACCGAATTCCTCGATGGCCGCCTTGAGCACCTTCTCCCCCCGCTCGGGGCCCATTTCTGCGACAACATGCTTTGCAACAACGGCGAAGAGCTGGCCCGCAAGCCCGAACCCCGGCGTCTGGTGGCGCGTGCCGATCCCCATGCGCATGAAAAGCACCTTGATCAGATACGGGAAACTGAGTCCCCTGGATTTTTCTCGCTGCAGATCGTTCATGGTGTTCTCCCGGTTTCGTTCTGATGCCTGATGGATCATAATGATCCGAATCATCGGGGAAGTCCATCACATTACGGCGCGGAAACGGTGGCCTCGATGGTTAACGGTCCCCGTTTAAAATTTACCGCCGGGGGTGAAAAATGCTGTTCAGAATCGCGATCGGGGGATAAGTAGTGCTCGTGGCGGCCGGGGCCGCCCGCCGAATTCATAATATCCCGAAAAAGGAGCAGCCATGAAAACACGCATTACAAAACTCTTCGGCATTCAATATCCGATAATCCTCTCCGGCATGAGCTGGATAAGCGTACCGAAGCTCGTGGCGGCGGTAAGCAACGCCGGCGGCCTGGGTATCCTCGCGACGGGCGTCATGACCGCCGACGAGACCCGCGAGGCCGTCCGCGAGATCAGGCGGCTCACCAAAAAGCCCTTCGCCGCCAACGTCACCCTCTATTTCCCGGGAGCGGAACGAAACCTGCAGGTCCTTATCGACGAGAAGGTTCCCGTCATCAACTACGCCCTCGGCAAGGGTGATAAGCTGACTAAAGCCGTGCACGCCTACGGAGGGAAGGTGATCGCCACCGTGACGACGCACAAGCATTCGCTCGCCGCGGAGCGTTCCGGAGCGGATGCGCTCATCGTAACCGGGCATGAGGCGGCCGGACACGGCGGGGCCGTTACCTCGCTCGTTCTTATTCCGAGCATCGTCGACGCGGTGAAAATTCCCGTCATCGCCGCCGGCGGTTTCGCCGACGGGCGCGGGCTTGCCGCCGCGCTGGCGCTGGGAGCCGAGGGCATCTCGATGGGCACGCGCCTCATGAACACAAAGGAAAGCCCGGTCCATGAGAGCATGAAGAAGCTCAGCGTTGAAAAGCAGATATATGACACCATCTATACGCCGAAGGTGGACGGCCTGCCCGCCCGCTTCATGAAGTCCGAGATAGCGCTCAAGATGGCGAAGCGTCCGCTCAATCTCATCTCGGCCGCGTACAATTCGAGGGAGATCGCGAAATCGCTGGGATTCCCCTGGTTCAAGCTCGCGATCGCGATCCTGCTTTCCGGTTACGGGAAGGCCCGCCAGATGGCCACCATGGCAAACGGCTTCAAGGCTTTCAAGGCGGGAACCATCGAGGGTGATAACGTAAGCGGCGTGCTTCCGCTGGGTCAGGTCACCGGTCTTATCACCGACACCCCGAGCGTCAAACAGGTGATCGAACGCATCGTTGCCGAGGCCAAAGCGGTGAAGAAGAAGGTTGGGCCGATGATAGGCTGAAGTAAAGCTGAAAAGCGGACCACTGAGACGATACGGGCCGGGGTATACCCCGGCCTTTTTATTGGTCGTCGCCCAACACATGGGCGAGTGGCCGCGTCAAACGGCGGTTTGCGAAAAAAAATGCTTGCGGCATGTGGAATCGGTATTTCTATGTAATACTACAATCCGGCTGTTGTATGGTCGGCCAATCAATTTTTCTTCTCCGGCCGGGCCTGCCGGTTCCGGGGCCGGGGAGTGGCCGTCTCGCGGCGACGCCGACCGGTTGAATAAGATCGATCTCGAGGGTGCCCAATGTTCCCACACCTTTTCAGTCCAATCAGGATAAACAATCTCGAGGTGAAGAACCGCGTGGCCTATCCGGCGCTCGGTCTGCTTTACTCGTATGACGGCAGGCTCAATGACCGTTATTACGAATATTTCAGGGAGAAGGCCAGGGGCGGCGCGGGCATCGTAACCGTCGGCCCGGTGGGGATAGACAGGCCGGGTTCCGGGGTGATCGTGCTGTCGCTCGCGAACAACGAGTCGATCGAGCCCTTCAGAAAGCTCGCGGCAATCATAAAGGACTCCGGCGCGCGCGCCTGGGTACAGCTCTTCCATGCCGGGGCGTACGCGTTTTCCATCATCCTCGACGGAGAAAAACCGGTGGCGCCCTCGGAGGTTTACTCCAGGTATTCAAAGGAGACTCCCCGGGCACTGACGATCGGGGACATTAAAGAGCTTCAGCAGACCTATGTGAACGCGGCGCTACGCGCGAAGGACGCGGGCTTCGACGGTGTCGAGATCATCGCCTCGGCGGGCTACCTCATCACGCAGTTTCTCTCGCCGCTCAAGAACCTGCGCACCGACGAATACGGGGGCTCCTTCGAGAACCGGGTGCGCTTCCCCCGCGAGGTGATCGAAAAGATACGGGCTGCGGTCGGACCGGACTATCCGCTTGCCGTCCGAATGGCGGGCAACGATTTCGTTCCCGGCAGCAACACCGACCTCGAAACGCCGCAGTTCGCCAGAGTGTACGAGAAGGCCGGCATCGACCTCATCAACGTTACCGGCGGCTGGCACGAGGCGCGCGTGCCCCAGCTTCCGATGGAGCTTCCCCGCGGTGGGTATTCGTACCTGGCGCTGAACATTAAAAAGGAGGTCTCGGTGCCGGTGATGGCCTCGAACCGGATTCCCCGGCCCGAGCTCGCCGAGCGCATGATACGCGACGGCTCGTGTGACATGGTGAACCTCGGGCGCGTGCTGATTGCTGATCCCTACTGGCCGGAGAAGGCCCGCGGCGGCCGGCAGGATGAGATCCGCCCCTGCGTGGCCTGCAACCAGGGCTGCACCGACACCATTTTCAGCGCGAAGCCGGTCTTCTGCATCGTGAACCCGCGAGCGGGATTCGAGGGCGAGCGCAACGTGGTAAAGGCCGAAAAGACGCAAAGGGTGATGGTGGTCGGCGCCGGTCCGGGCGGGCTGGAGGCGGCCGTTACCGCCTCCCGTGCCGGGCACAATGTCGAGCTCTACGAAAAGGGAGACGAGATCGGGGGCCAGCTCTGGATAGCAGGGGCGCCGCCGCACAAGGAAGAGCTGTGGGAGATCGTCCAGTATTACAAGACAATGCTCGCGAAACTCGATATCACGGTGCACCTGAACGCCGAGGTAACGGTCGGGGTCATCAAAAAGAAGAAGCCGGATCACGTTATCGTGGCGGAGGGAGCCACCCCGCTCATGCCGCCCGTCGAGGGCCTCGACGATCCCTGTGTGGTTTCGTCGTGGAAGGTGCTGGGCGAAAACCCGCTGCTCGGTAAACGCATCGCCGTGATCGGCGGCGGCGCGGTGGGGCTGGAGACGGCGCTGTTTCTCGCCGCCAAGGGGACGCTCTCGCCGGAGATGGTGCACTTTCTCATGGCCCACGAGGCCGAAAATCCCGACCGCATCCGCGAGCTCATGTTCCGCGGGTCCAAACAGGTTACGGTTTTCGAGATGCTGCCGAAGATCGGCAAGGATATCGGCAAATCAACGCGCTGGGTGGTAAAAACCGCTTTGAACCGCCACGGCGTCGAGGCGCTTACCGGATCACGCGTCCTATCGATAAAAAACGGAACGGTGGTCTATGAGCGGGAAGGAAGAGAGCACCGGCGCGAGTTCGACAACGTGGTGCTTGCCTCGGGTTCGCGCCCGGTGAAGAAACTGTCCGAGGCGCTCGCCAAAGAAGGTATCGCGTTCACCGCGGTCGGCGACTGCGTCCGTCCGGCGAAGATCAACGACGCCATACACGAGGGTTTCCTCGCCGCGCTCGCCATAGGGCGCGTGCCGGTGGAGGTGAAGTAGATCAGCGAATGTCCCTGGACATGTAGGTCGAATAGTCTTTTATCCGCGGCTGGTAAGACTGCTCCATGAGATGCGAAGAGATCATGAAATCCGCCGTCGAACGGTTGCAGGCCGTGGGGATGTTGTAGAGAACGGCGATCCGGAGCAGCGCCTTGATGTCGACATCGTGAGGCTGCTGGGTCATGGGATCCCAGAAGAATATGAGGATGTCGACGTGCCCCTCGGCTATCATGGCGCCGAGCTGCTGATCGCCTCCGAGCGGACCCGATTTGAGCTTCGTTATCTTCTGCCCGCCGCTGTAGCCGTTGCTTCCGTGCTGCAGAATTTTTTCCGCCAGGGTCTCCTGGATGAGCTTTCCCGTCGTGGCCGTGCAGATGAGATTATGCCCCAGGAGGAGCTGGTAATTCCATTCCACCCATTCCACGAGGTCCTTTTTCCTGTTGTCATGCGCGACGAGCGCGATATTTTTAATCTTTTCCATGGTTCTCCATTTATTATTGTAAGTGATACACGCTTCGATTTCCCGGTAAAACCGGGGAGTTTTCGCTTTGCTGGTTCAGGAGCTATAAGCCGGACTGCCGACGGAGCGTATTCTTTTAAGATAATATACTGAAAGAACGCCCGTGTGTGTGTTATTCCGGGTAAATAAATTGTAAACTTTTGTCCGCTCTCAGAGCCCCATCACTTCGTTAAGATAGGAGTTGAACGTTCGCATCGCCATGAACGCCTCGATGCATACCGAGGCAAACTCCTTCGAGAGAACGGTCTTTTCGCTTACCCCCCGGAACACCATGTAGTGCTTGTACTTCAACAGTTCGATCTCGGGATGGTCCCGGGGGAATCCCTTCGGGGCCGTAACGAGCGTCTCGCCCGATAATCCGCCGAACAGATTGACCAGCGCCGGCGCGGCGATGATTTTCTTGAACGGGGCCGGGTCGCGCGCGATCGCCGTGCGTATGGCGAGAAGGAGCGGGGCGGGAGGCATATAGATGCCGCCCGAAACGAAGCTGTTGCCCGGTTCGATATGCAGGTAGTAGCCGGCTCCGGGAGTCGAGCGTCCACCGCTCTTCATGAACGAACCGAAGTTCGTCTTATAGGGCGTTTTTTCCCTTGAAAAGCGCGTGTCGCGGAAGATTCGGAAAAGGCAGTCCTCGGCCTCCAGGCCGGTCAGGGTATGGTCGAATTTTGACATCTCGCCGAGGAGGAGCGTCACAAACTCCGTCACGTTCGCCCGCGACGCGTCGTAAAGGGCGCGGTTGGCGTGGAACCATTCGCGCGAGTTGTTTGCCGAGAGCTTTTTCAGGAATTCGAGCGTCTGTCTCCGGATCATGGTGTCCCCTGTTCTGCGGCCTTTCGTCTGGTGTCGATTTCCGCCAGCCTTGCGCGCAGCCATATCCCGGCCTGGACCGTCGAGCCGTCGGCGAGGCGGACCAGGTACGGCTTTCCCGTCGCGGACGATCGGCTGGCGAGCCGGTCGATGAACTGTTCGGCCGTTGTAACGCGGCCGCCGGAGCGGTCAAGCTTCATTTCCAGGTGGACGCGCGCCTTCCGGGCCGTATGAGCGGAGCCGTTGCGGATGAACACGAGCCCGGAGCGTTCGAGCGCGTCGAGAAGGGCGTGTATGCGCAGGCGCTCGCGAGCGGCTCGATCGTCGGTGCGGGAAGCCGTCGGAGCCGCAAGAACGTACAGCGCGACGCAGATTAACGACAACGTGCCTATGCTTCTCATGAGTCGATTATAAAGTGTGGGGTTAATTTGCGCAACAAGAGTATTCATTTAAGCGCGGCCCCGGGTATACGGCCCGGGCGCCGGCCGGGGCGTTCGGATCACCCCGGCTTTTTCATCGCGGCCGTCACCCGCCCGAGGGCGGTGTGCCGATGCTTCTCCAGCACCTCGCGCAATCGCGGGCGCAGGACTTCATTGGCGATCCAGTATTCCTCCTCCTTCGAGAGCTTCATTCCGTGGAACTCGTCGAGGTATATGGGCCTCCCATATTCCACGATCAGCTTGAACGGAAGCGTGAAGGGAAGACAGACGATATCGTCGGGACGCTTTTCATGGTGGAGGACCTTCAGCACGGGGCATGCCGCGTCGAATCCCACCATCGCCGCGGGAACGACGGGTACGCGATAGCGCAGCGCCATACGCACGACGCCGGGGTGAAACATGCCGAGGACGTTTCTGTCGGAGAAATGCGGGATGTTCCCCTCGGGGAAGATGGCGACGAGGCCCGGGAATTCCGGCCCGCCCGAAGCGAGGAGCGGATCGAGATAGTCGTAATTCAGTCCGGCGCCCGTCCACACCGGTATACCGCAGCCCACGTAATAGCGTCCCCATGCGCTGCCGATGAAATGCCAGTCGTCGATGATCATCGGCGTGATCTCCCGCTCGGGGTGGCCGAAGTATCCGATGGACAGAAGATCCAGGTCGTATCCGCCCGCGTGATTGGGGGCGATGACGGCGGCTCCGTCGGGGATGTTCTCGGTCCCCCGTACCTCGAGACGATGAAACAGTTTAAAGTACCATTTGAAAAACGCCTTCTTCCTCCGGTTGTAGGTCTTGAATTTCTCGTGGTATTCCCGTGATATTTTTTGATACTCGGGATAGGGGATCGTCGTATTCATGAGTGTTTACCGGGCGACCATGGTGTCGGGAATACGAACGGCGACCAGCTCGCCGCGGACGCACTCTTTGCCGTCAACCGAAAGGCGCGTTTCAACCACGACCTTGCGGCCCTTGATTTCCCTGATCGACGAGCGCAGTTCGAGCGGGCTTCCCATCGGTGTCGGGTGGAGATAGTCGACCTTCAGCGATGCCGTCACGTAGCGCAGGGGAGGCTCGGTGCCCATGGTGCGGCCCTCGGCACGATAGGCGGCCGCCGCCGCGGTCGCGGTACTGTGGCAGTCGATCACCGAGGCGATGAGGCCGCCGTAAACAAAGCCGGGGAAGGAAGTGTGATACGGCATCGGCCGGAAGCTGCATACGCTCTCCGCGCCGTCCCAGTAGCTTTTGATGCGCAGGCCGTGCTCGTTCAACACACCGCACCCGTAGCAGTGGCTGAAATGTTCCGGGTAGTATTCCTGAAACGCCTTTTCTCCCATGTCGATCTCCTTGCCGGAGGTGCCGGCGCCGCGTCCGGCATATCCCTGCCGGGACTCAGCTACGGCCTTACAGGAACGCGAAAAAATAGCAATACCAATTTACCCGGTCCGTAGCTGTCGCGATGGACGGTGGAGCTTGTATGGTCGATTTACCCCTGACGTGCTCACCGTTCAGGGTGGATCGGTGCTGATTCTTCAACAGGAGTATAGTTATGAATCACTCTTGCCGCGGCGCATTTCAGCCGGCAAGGCCATCGCGGCTGAACGGCGTGAAGCCGGCGATCGACGGGCAGGGCTTTATTTCCTCTTCTCCTCAAGCTCCTCGATCGTGCGCGGCCAGTCCTTCTTTAAAAGCTGTGAAAGCACCCTGTCGGCAAGGAGCGCTCCGCCGGTCTGGCAGCGGGGACAGTAATTGGTCTCGTTTTCGGCGTACTGGATGCGCTGTATCGCGGTGGCGCACACGGGGCAGGGCTTACCGTAGCGGCCGTGTACTGCCATTTCGGTATGAAACGCCGTTACCTTCCCCGGGAATCCGCCCGCCGCCTCACGGCGCAGACGCTCCGTCCATTCCTCCAGAACGTGTTTTGCTACGGTGAAGAGCCGTGTGATCTCGTCATCGTCCATTTTATGCGTCAATTTCAAGGGGGAAAGCCGGGCAGCGTGCAGGATCTCATCGGAATAGGCGTTGCCGACGCCGCTGAAAAGCCGGGGATCGGTGAGCGCCCTCTTGAGGGTGTGATTCTCCGACATAAGCCGCTCGCTGAATTCCTCCCGCGAAGCCTCAAGGATTTCAAGGCCGCCGGGGTCGAAATCCTCAAGGCGCGCCTCTCCGTGAACCAGGTGCAGGGATGCTCGTTTCTTTGTGCCGTGTTCCATAACCAGGAGAGAGCCGTTTGAAAAATCGAAGGCCGCAAGGCCGCCTTTACGCGGGACGGGCGCGCCCTTCGTCTTCCAGTAGAGGCGTCCGGCGACCATTAAATGAATGACGAGATAATGGTCATCGGTGAAAGCGAAAACGATGCGTTTACCCATCCGCCTGAAACCAAGGACCGACCGCCCTTCAATTGCCGAAATCGGGGGCTCCACGGAGCGAAGGAAAAAGGGGGACACAATACGCGCCTTTTCCAGGATCTCGTCTTTCAGGAGAGCCTCAAGGCGCTCTATGTAGACGGTGATGTCGGGATATTCCGGCATGGTTTTCCTTGGGGATGTGTGTCCGCTTGCCCGGGGATATCCTCCACAAGATGCTTCCAGTAACGCCGCGGCAAGAACTGTTTCTGCAATTTTACGTTTTTTCTGTCCCCGATGGCGATACTCGTGAAATAGCCGTTCCAGAGTTTCTGATACGCGAGCTCCTCTTCGCCGTACTCTATCGAGGCCGTAAGTTTAAAATCGACGATATCCCATTCCCCTTCGGAACAGCGTGAGGCGATTTTTCTTCCGATGTCGTGTATGATCCAGCTCTCCGTCGCCATGCGTTCCGCGAAGTGAGGCGAGAGCAGCGGGAGGATGTTGTTATCGGGCTCAATGGGCGCGTAGTATATGCCTCCCGGGGCGAGCCTGAAACGGACGAGCCCCAGCATCCTGCGGCGCTCCCGCTCGACCTTTTCCGCCAGGAAGTGCAGCGGGCGCACGGCTTCATGCGTGACGTGGTGATCCAGCATGGCCCCGTAACGCCACCCCAGGCTGAGATAATCGATAATGCATTTTGGGGCGGTTGCCGCCTCGGAAAGAAAGCAGAAGAGCACGCGCCGGTATGCCAGAGACGGAAGCCTGGTCTTGATCGCCCTTATGACCGCTTCCGCCTTATGCACGTCGGTGGCGACGCGGATATAGTCATGAAAGAGGAGCGGCCTTTCCGGATCCGAGGCGGTGATGTCGTGAGGAATGATCCCTCTTCTGGCGGAATCATGGGCGATCGTCATCAGGCCGTGGAACGTCCCGTCATAGATATAGGTGAGCCGGGTTGAATCGGGTGCCGGGGACATCATAGTTCCCCCGTTACGGCAAGGGCGTCGGGATCCGGCGCGTGAAGGATATCGGGGCCGAAGAGGTCGAGCTGGCCGTCGCCCGGATTCCTTTTGCGGGCATCGGTGAGGAGGCGCGGCGCAGGACGCCCGATAATGCGTTCCCTGATCATGATGACGTCGGACTCGTCTTTCTCAAGATGCCTGCCGCCGCAGGTGATGAAGAAACGCGCCCTTTTCAGCACCGCGCCGGTTTTTCGGAGATCGTCGAAGGAGAGGGCCCGTACCATGCGTGCCCGAACGATGCGCTGCGCGGAGCGCAGCCCGATCCCGGGCACCCTTACGAGCATTTCGTAGTCGGCACTGTTTATCTCGACGGGGAAAAGGTGCATGTTGGAAAGGGCCCAGTGGCTCTTGGGATCCAGGTCCGGGTCGAAGTTGGGATTCTTCTCGCTCAGGAGCTCCCCGGCGCGAAAGCCGTAAAGACGCAGCAGCCAGTCCGCCTGATAAAGCCTGTGCTCGCGGCGCAGCGGCGGGCCGACCAGGGGAAGCCGGTTGTCGAGGGCCGTGACGGGCACATATGCTGAATAGTATACCCTCTTGAGAGAGAAGCCCCGGTACAGCGCCTCGGAAAGGCTCAGGATGGAATGATCGCTTTCCGGGCTGGCTCCGACGATGAGCTGAGTACTCTGACCAGCCGGGATGAAGCCGCGCCGCGATCGCGAAGGGCGATTCCCATCCCGGTAATCGAGCATGGCGCTTTTCATGTCCCTCATCGCCGTAAAGATGGCACCCTTCCCCTTCTGCGGGGCGAGGAGGTTAAGACTTTTTTCGGAAGGAAGCTCGATATTCGCGCTCATCCTGTCGACGAAGAACCCCGTTCTCCTGATGAGGGCGGAGTCGGCACCGGGGATCGCCTTGGCGTGGATGTAGCCGTTGAACCGGTATTTTTCGCGCAGCAATGCCACCGTCCGGAGGATGATCTCCATGGTGTAATCGGGATTCCGATACACGGCGGAGCTCAGGAAGAGGCCCTCGATGTAGTTTCTCTTGTAGAATTGCACGGTGAGTTCGGCGATCTCGTCGGGCGTAAAGAGCGCACGGGGAAGATCGTTGGACGCTCTGTTGACGCAATACGCGCAGTTATACGCGCATTTGTTCGTGAGCAGCAGCTTGAGGAGTGAGATGCAGCGCCCGTCGTCGGACCAGCTGTGGCAGATGCCGCTTCGGACCGCCGTCCCGATCCCTCCCGGGGTGTTTTTCCTGGCGGTTCCGCTTGACGCGCAGGACGCGTCGTACTTTGCGGCGCTTGAAAGTATCTCCAGTTTTTTAAACACGTCCATCGGAATCACTCGTATTGATATGCGCTGATTTAATACTATACATATGTATGTATATTTGCAAGTATTTTACCCGTGAAAGGAGGAAAAAGTTACCCGGGGCGGATGCTTAGGTTTCGTCGATACATTCCGTGCTCCGCGACCCGTTCACGGAAAATATTGAGAAACGATGCTGGGCGGATCCCATGGCCGGGAGAATTCCCGGCGGGTTGGAGAAGGTCGTCTTTCAGTGTCGATAATGCCCCTCCCCGGGCCTCGGGGAGGGGTGAACCTGCTTATTTCTGATACAGGCCCTTTATCTCCTGCTCGAAGTTCTTGAATACGACGTTGCGCTTGACCTTCAGGGTGGGCGTCATCTCGCCGTGAAGCTCGGTGAAGCGGCGCGGTACGATCACGTATTTCTTTATCCGTTCGTATTCCTCGAGCTCGCGGTTGGCGGCCTGGATGTCGCCGTCGACGAGATTCTTCAGCGTTTCATTCGCGATGAAGTCCGCGCCCACCGCGACGCACATGCGGGCCGCGCCCTCGCCGAAGAAGTGCAGCGCCGATTTGTCATACGCGATGCCCTCCCTGTCGAACAGCTGGATGAACGCGTCGTACTTCGGCACCACCAGCGCCGAAACGAAAGGGCGTTCGTCGGCGATGGGCACCACGATGTCGACGAAGCGGCTCACCGAAAAGAGACTCTCGATCTTGGCCGCCGGGATGTTCTTCCCGGTGTCGAGCACCATGATGCCCTTCTTCCGGTCGACGATCTTTATGTATCCGTCGGGCCCCATCACCACGATGTCGCCCGTTTTATAGAAGCCGTCCTCGGTGAAGGCCTCTTTCGTCGCTTCGGGGTTGTTCCAGTAATGGGTGATGATGTTGTCGCCGCGCACCTGCCATTCCCCGTCCGGGGCGATCCGTCCCTCGACGCCGTTACAGACCGGTCCGACGTAGCCCGGCAGCACCTGGTTCGGCCTGTTGAGGTTCACCGTGTTGCAGGTTTCGGTGGCGCCGTAGCCCTCGTAGATGCGCACGCCCATCGCCATGAATACCTTGCAGAGATCGGCCGGAAGGCTGCCCGCGGCCGAGAAGGCGAAACGGAATCGGCCGCCGAGCTTCTCGCGCACCTTGCTGAACACGAGCCGGTCAACCAGGCGATACTTGAAGACCAGCCCGCGCGGAAGCCCGGCGGTGAAGTCGATGCCCTCGGACATGTCGATAAAGCCGTCTTTGTCGGCGCGCGCCTCGGTGAGCGCGAGGCCGGTCCTGATCGCGAAGTCGAATATCTTCTTTTTAACCGGCGACTGCGACGCCATGTCCCGCATGGCCATGTATATGCGCTCGTAGATGCGCGGGACCGACATGAAGAGCGTCGGGCGGAACACCTGCAGGTCGGCCACGAGCGTCATCGGGGACGAATAGGCGACGGTGACCGCCGCGTGCATGGCCGAGCCGTGGCCGCACTCGCGCTCGTAGGTATGGGCGAGCGGCAGGAAGGCGAGCATGATGTCATCCGCGCGGTATTCCGGGACCAGGCGCATGTCGCGGCAGCAGGCGGCGTTGATGCTGAAGTGCGTGTGCACGGCTCCCTTCTGCCTGCCCGTGGTGCCGGAGGTGTAGACGATGGTCATGGGATCGAGTATGTCGACCGACCTCCAGCGTTGTTCGTAGGACAGCTTGTCGCGCGCCAGCAGCCGGACCCCCAGCGAGCGGACATCGGAGAGGCTCAGTACGCGTTTGTCGGCGTGTGAATATTCGTCTTTCATTATGATGATTTTTTCGAGTCCCGGCATGTCTCCCATGACGCCCAGCGCGCGCTCGAGGATTTCCTCGTCCTGAACGTAGAGGATGCGCGAACCCGAGTCGTTGACGATGAACGAGAGCTCCTTTGCGGAAAGGGTCGGGTACACACATACGGTGATGCCCGCCGCGCAGAGGACCGAATAGTCGGCCCAGACCCACTCGGGCGCGGTATGGGCCATGACCGCGATCCTGTCGCCCTTCTGTATGCCCATCTCCATGAGCCCCGACGCGAGCTCCCTCACGATACGCCAGAGCTCGGCGTAGGTGATGGATGCGGTGCTCTCGGGCCCGGTTTTCCACCACTGTGCCCGGCGCATGCCGAATTTAACGGCGTTCCGGTTCAACAGTTCCGGAAAGGTCTGCTGTGATATATACCACCTGTCTTCCATGATGCTGCCTCCTTTTGCCGCGCATGGCTTAATGGATATGCAATACGGATGAACGGCGATCCGATCCCGGAATGCCCGGGGAAGGGGGTCCAATATGACCTAATACTGCATATCATATGTATATTTAAATACGAATATTATTATTTGATGTATAATGCAAGCATAATATTGTAATATATCGATGGAAATCACGGGTTTGTCGCGGCGCCGTGTCGTGCGGTCCCGGGATCAATGCGCGGTCCCGGGGCCTGGCGGCGGATTTTCCCCCCGGTGTTGCGGTTTAGTACTTGCGCTTGATGCGGGGATGGAAGTATCATTCCCTACCTCGTAGAGGGGAATTACTGACTGCAAGAGGCGCACGCGTGGACAATCTCCTCACTTTCACCCGCACCGACGTAAGCTGGATCGATCTGGGACTTCTCTTCGTTTACCTGGCCGGCATCACCGTATACGGTTACCTGTTCAAAAGCCGCGTACATACGTCGCGCGATTAT
The DNA here is from genome assembly GCA_964625625.1 of uncultured Leptospirales bacterium. Classification (GTDB taxonomy): domain Bacteria; phylum Spirochaetota; class UBA4802; order UBA4802; family UBA5368; genus MVZN01. Next base: position 26,196 of record CAZVEG010000041.1, read on the forward strand.
TTCCTCGCGGGCAAAAGCCTGCCGTGGTGGATCATCGGCATGTCCATAATCGGGACGAACATCGGTTCGAACGATTATGTCGGCGGCGCCGGGGGGGCGTACCGTATCGGCATGGCGCAGGCGAATTTCGAATGGATCGGCGCCATCCCGGCCATGATCATCGCCGCCTTCATATTCATTCCATTCTACTGGAGGGCCGGTGTCTTTTCGATCCCGGAGTACCTCGGGAAACGTTATTCCGAACCGGTGCGGGTCATCGCCGCGCTCATCCTGAGCCTCTTTTCGGTGCTTATCGTGGGTGTCTTTCTCTGGGCTACGGCGCTCATGCTTCAGACCTATCTTGGCTGGCCGATATTTTTCAGCATTGTAATTACGGCCGGGGTCGTGGGCCTGTACACGGTTTCAGGCGGGCTCGCGGCCGTGGCCTATACGGACGCGGTACAGCTCGTCATCATGTTCGCCGGAGCGGTGGTGGTCGCGGTGATCGGCGTAAACGCCGCCGGAGGGGCCGCCGGTTTCGCGACGCAGCTTCAGGAGCGGTTCCCCGACCATCTCAATACCTTTCTTCCTTCAACTCACGGTGAGTTCCCCTGGCCGGGGGTGCTCCTGGGCCTTGGCCTGGTGCTTTCACCGGCGTACTGGTGCACCAACCAGGCGATCATGCAGCGATGCCTCGGCGCGAGGACCGAGTGGGACGGCAAGGCGAGCATGATGTTCGCCGCGCTGGCCAAGACCTTCGTTCCCCTGCTCATCGTGCTTCCGGGGTTCTTCGCGCTGCTCATGGCGCCGGAGCGCCTGGGGATGTCCGATCAGGCGCTCCCGTGGGTGGTGAAAAACCTGCTTCCTCCCGGAGTGTCGGGGCTGATGTTCGTCGCCTTCATAGCGGCGCTGCAATCCTCGATTTCGTCGACGCTCAACTCGGCTTCGGTGATGATAACGCGCGATATACTGGGTGTGATCGGGAAAAAAAGCCTGAGCGACGCGGAGGAACTGAAACTTGGCAGAATGATAACCCTGGCTGCCCTTGCGGCCGGCATCCTCTGCGCGCCGCTCACCGCGCAGTTCCGGGGGATATACGTTTACGTACAGCAGCTTCTCTCGTTTTTCCAGGGGCCGGTGTTCGCGCTCCTGTTGATGGGAATCCTGTTCAGGCGGATCACGCCGCGGGCGGGTCTCTGGAGCCTGCTGCTCGGGCTTGCCTTCGCGGCACTGCTCGGGCTTGCCGGGCTCAATATGCTCTACATGGCCTTCTGGAGTTTTGTCGCGTCGGTTGCGCTTCTCTTCGCGATAAGCGCGTTCACCAGGCCGAAGAGCGCTTCGGAGCTTGAGAATCTTACCTATACGTCGGTGGTGAAGGAGGCGCTCGATGTTTGACTGGATACACGGTCTTCCGCTGTGGACCGCCAAGCTCGGCGCCGTCCTGCTCTTCGCTGGCGTGCTCGCGACGGTGTGGAGCCTGCCGAAAGATTTTGTATATTTCGGAGCGCCCGACCGGGCACGCTGGCGGGACCTTCGCGTATGGGCCACGGTGCTTCTTGCCGTGCAGTGCGGGATATATTATGTGTTTTAATGCCTTTAAAGGAGCCGTCCGCATGCCCGGGTTTATGATACGGATCGTGCTGGTCTTCGCCGTGGTGCTCGTGGCCGCGTCACCGGCGAGTCCGGAGGATTTCTTCTCGTACAGCCGGATGGCTGCCGGCGCGCGGGACCCGGAGACGAAGATCGCGTACTGGACGTCCGCGATAGAAAGCCGGACCGAGGATACGGGTGAATTTCCTCTGTCCCGCGCCTTTTTCAACCGCGGCACCGCTTATGCGCGGATTGGTTTGACGAAAAGGGCGCTCGCCGATTATGACCGGGCCGTCGCGGCCGATCCGCGTTTTGCCAAGGCCTACAATAACCGCGGGATACTCCGCTGGGCGTCCGGTGACCGCCATGGAGCGCTCGCCGATTACGACCGGGCCGTCGAGGTTTCTCCGTCGTTTTTCGAAGCCTATTATAACCGCGGAATAGCGCGCTCGGCCATGAGGGACTACCGCCGCGCGATAGAAGATTACACCATGGCGGTGTCGATCTCGACGCGTTACGCGAAAGCCTATAACAACCGCGGAATAGCCCGTGCCGCCATCGGCGAATATCCGGACGCCATCGCCGATTACGACCGGGCAATCGAAATAGATCCCAACGATCCCGTTTTCTACAATAACCGGGGTGTCGCCCTCGTGCGGATGGA
>CAZVEG010000042.1:0-28347 GCA_964625625.1 uncultured Leptospirales bacterium
CTTGACGATGTTCTCGAAAACGGAGTAGGGGATTGTCGCGATATGGGCGCCCATCAGGGCCGCGAGTTTGATATGGAGCGGGTTGCGGATCGAGGCCACGATGATCTCGGTGTCGAAACAGTAGTTGTCGTAGATTGTAACGATTTCTTCGATAACGTCCATTCCCTCGGAAGATATGTCATCGAGCCGGCCCACGAAGGGCGAGATGTAGGTGGCACCCGCTTTGGCCGCCATGAGCGCCTGGATCGAGTTAAAGCACAGTGTGACGTTGGTCTTGATCCCCTCGCCGCTCAGCGTTTTTACCGCCTTGAGCCCCTCCGCGATGAGCGGCACCTTTATTACCACGTTGGCGCCGATCCTGGCGAGATCCCTGGCCTCTTTCACTATCCCGGCGGCGTCGGTGGCGATGACCTCGGCCGAAACCGGCCCCTCGACCTCGCGGGCGATTTCGGTAAGTACCTCGAGGTAGGGCCGCTTGACCCTGCTGACCAGCGAAGGGTTGGTGGTAACGCCATCGAGTATGCCGAACTCGCGCGCCTTTCTTATTTCGTTGATGTCGGCGGTGTCGATAAAGAATTTCATTGTGTGCGCTCCGATATTTGGATTAAGGCCCGCCCGATCCGGCGAAGAGCCTCAGTACATGGGCTTGTAGTCGAACTGGTGCATGGCGGTGATGAACCGGACCGTCCGCGTTTTCGACCGCATCACGACCGAATGGGTCTGCGCGCCGCCGGATACGAACAGCACGCCCGGGAGAAGCTCCCCGTTGGTTATGCCCGTGGCGGCGAAGACGATGTTGCCCTTCGCCATATCTCCGATGCCGTATATCCTGTCAAGGTCTTTCTCCCCGGTGTCGAGCACCTTGCGCCTGTCGTCCTCGTTGCGATAGATAAACCGCGCCTGGATGTCGCCGCCCAGACATTTGAGCGCCGCGGCCGCCACAACTCCCTGCATGGCGCCGCCGCTGCCCATCAGGATGTCGATGGCCTTGCCGTCCATGGCGGTGGCGACCGCTCCGGAAATGTCACCGTCATTGATGAGCTTGATGCGCGCACCGGTCTGCCTGATGCTGGCTATGAGATCGCGGTGGCGGTCGCGGTCGAGCACGCACACCGTCACGTCCTCGATATATTTGTCCTTTGCACGGGCCACCCTTTTGATGTTGATCTCGGGCGGTTGTGTGATGTCCACGACGCCCCTCGCATCGGGCCCGACGGCGATCTTTTCCATATATATCTGAGGTGCGCTGAAAAGGTCTCCCTTTTCACCCATGGCGATCGCGGCGATCGCGTTGTTGCCGCCATTGGCGCAGGTCGTTTTACCGTCGAGCGGATCGATGGCGATATCGACCTCGGAGCCAGAGTTGGTTCCGACCAGCATTCCCCTGGCAAAGGGGCTGTCGTCGTACTCTCCGCCGCTCACGATGCGTCCACGGATGGAGACCGATGAAAACACCTGGGCCATGGCCTCGGTTGCCGCACGGTTGGCCTGTTCCGCGTCACCCCGTCCCATCAAACGGCTCGCGTACAGGGCGGCCGCCTCGGTGACGCGCACCACTTCAAGCGCGAGATTTCGGTCCATGTATCCTCCGGGTAGCGGATCAGCCGTCGATGAGAGACGTGTACAGCCTAATCTTCCGGCGGATATAATCAAGCGAATATTCGTTTTCCCAGTATCGCTTTTCCAGGGCGAGCTCCCGGTAAGCGGTGAGTATCGCCGTCCATGATCTGCGCATAAGGAGTTCGTTTTTTTTCACCAGCTCGATGTTGACGATGAAGAGACGTTTGTTGAAGATCGAAATAAAACGGTTCCCGGGGGGCGACAGGCTCACGTCTTCTCCCTCGATTCCCGTTAGCATCGTCTTCCCGTCGCGTACTGAATGGAGACAGATCACCTGGTCGTTAAGGAACGAAAGCGTCGCGGAGTGAGGGGAATAGCCGAGCGAGGTATTCAGCGACGAGGACAGCAGCGTGACGGCGGTCCTGCTTCGAACGTCGTAACGGCGTACCGAAAAGCCGCCGGGCGCGCCCGAACGGAAAGCGAACGTGTGCGCGTTCAACCAGAAGGTTTCCGAGGCGGAACTGATACCGGAAACCGGAAGCGATGTGCGGCCGCCGTAAAGACGCGCGGAGTAATTCCCGCCGCCGCCGCTGATAACGAGCGTGTTCCTCCGGTCCGGGGACAGGAACGCCATTGTGGTTCCGCCCGGCACCGCGGTATCGGCGTACCGCCGCTTTTCCATGATGAGCCTGGTGCTTCCGTTGTCGGGGCGGTACTCGGTGATCCCCGCGCTCGTCTCGTAAACGAGGACCGGTTCCCCCGTCGGGATGTCGAAGTCGAGAAACCCGGTTGGGGTGGGCAGAATGTCCGTTTTCCCGGTTCGCAGGGAGTATATGACGGTCTCCCCGCTCGGAACGACGTCGTTCCTGTGTATCAGGCGTTTCAGGGCGAGGAAGCTTCCATCGGAGCTCGCGCGTACCGCCGTAACGATGCCCGGGATGCGGACGCGTTCGGTACGCCGCTGCCTGTCGACGTTATACAGAAAAAGGATGTTGGTGGCGAGACCGGGAACCTCCTGAATATAAAAAAGTTCCGATCCGGACAGCCATCCCGCGAATACGATATTCCGGTCCACCAGATGCGCCTGTACGCTCTGGTAGGTGTCGAGCTTCTGAATGGCCAGGCGCTGGGCGCGGAGGGAATCCTTTCTGAAATAAAGCTCGTCCAGATTGATATCCCGCGCGAAAAGGGCCGCCGGCAAAAGCAGACAGATGCAGGCTACGGATGCGCGGAACAATCGCTGTCTATTCCGATGGTTGGTCTGCGTTGTCTTTTTCCACCGGTTCGGTCGGCGGCTCGACGGTTTTTTCAGCCGTGTCTTCCCGGGGCTCCGGTTCCTCGACCTTTGCCGTTTTTTTCCTCGGGACGGGAGGGATCACGAATTTCTGCCCGGGGAAAATGAGGTCGGGATCCTTGATCTTGTCGCGGTTGGCGACATAGATGAGCGGCCAGAGGCGCGCATCGCGGTAGACGTTCAGCGATATTCGCCACAGGCAGTCTCTCTTCTTCGGGTTGAATTTTACGACATATTCCTTTACGGCCGGCTGGATGAAATCGGCATCGCCGTCGCCGGCGGGCGGGGGCGTTTTGTCGATGGTGTCGTCGCCGGGCTTCTCGCCGGCGGCGAGCCGCGCTTCCTCGGCCTTTTTTTCAATCGCGATTGCCATGGCGTTCAGGATTGCGATGGCCTCCCCGGATTTTTCGAGGGAATTCTGAAAGGCCCTGTTTTCGAGATGTGCTTTACTCTCGCCGATAAGCGTATCGGCGCTCTGGATTTCAGTCGAGTATTCCTCGCCAACGCCGGAATCTCTGGCTTTGGCGAGCGCTGTTTCGGCCGCGATAATGCTTTCGCGGGCGAGCGCCTCGTAGGTTTTTTCAGAGGCCGCGGCCAGCAGCTCATCGCACCCGGCTAGCGCCCCGGCCGCCTCTGTGATCGAGTTGCGTGCCATCGCCTCGTCCGCCTTTACGAGCTTTTCATCGACGGCCGTGAGCTCGGCGGCGGCGAATTCGGTCCCCCGGTTTTTTTTGAGCTGGTCGGACTCGGTGCGGATGCGGTCCATTTCGCTTCGGATGCCGGAAAGGCCGGTCATGGCCTTCGATTTCGCCGCGGCGCTCTGCCTTTTTGACTCGAGTGAAGCGAGATGAGATTCCCAGTATGCCTGTTCGGTTGATCGGGCCTCGGCCTGTTTCAGCGAATCGCCCGCGGCGGTGAATTCCTCCGGGGCCAGTTTCTCGGCATAGAGCGCTTCGGCTTCCGCGTAGTCTTTTTTCGCTTCTTCCATCGAATCGGCGGCCAGAAGGGGGAGCGCCCTGGCGATCGCCGCCTCGGCCTGGCTGATGGATTTCAGCGCCTCGTCGGCCGCTTTCTTCGTGTCCTCGGCGGCGATGTATTCATGGCTCTTGAGTAAAGATGCCTCGGCCTGTTTCAGCTCCTCGGGGGCGTACTTTTCGGCCTTTACCTCGATTGCGCGGCCGATGGTGGTCTTCGCGCGTGTCATTTCGCGGATGGGGACATCGAGCCGGCACGAAATCGTGAAAGCTATGGGGAGAAGGATAAGGGCGAGATACGCGGTGCGCCGGATATGATTATTTTTCATTTCGTTTCCCTGTGCCTGTACGTCTTTTGTTGATTGTCCGAACCTACGGTAAAAAACCAAATCTTTCAAGAAAAAATTCCCCGGGCGGTGATGGGGTGCGGGTTCGGAAGCGGTAAAAATTAACTTGACAAATCGGGTAAAGTTTTAACTATTGGAGGACTGTCGTATGGCGCTCATTGAGGCGGGTGTATGCCATGGAGTCGATGAGTAAACGGAATAAACGGAACAGAAAACAAACAGAGACGCGACGCTCGAACCCATAGCGAAAGCTATGGGTTTTTAATTTTATCGTGACGAGACGGATCGAGATGCTGACCTCTGAAGTGCTGGTGCTGAACGCGGGATTCATCCCCATACGGATCACCTCGGTGAAGGAGGCGATATGCCTGCTGACGTCCGAGAAGGCGGTCCCCGTGGTGGAGGAGGACCGGTACGTGCGCTCGCCCTCGCTGTCGATCCGCATCCCCTCGGTGATATCCGTGGTCGGTTACAGCAGCTTCCCCAGGAAGAGGGTGGCATTCTCCAAGCTTAACGTCATCTACCGCGACGACATGGCCTGCCAGTATTGCGGGCGCCGCTACTCGATGAAGGAGCTTACCGTCGACCACGTCATCCCCCGCAGCCGGTGGGAGTCGATAACAGGAAAGGGACTTACCGACGGTTTCTCGAGCTGGAAAAACCTGGTGTGCGCGTGCAGGTGGTGCAACAGCAGGAAGGGAAACCGGTTGATGGACGAGATCGGCTGGGCGCTGCTCCGGGAGCCGTTCGAGCCGGAGTACATGCCACACCTGGTCATCTCGCACGACAAGGCCGAAAGAAAGGGCTGGCTTCCCTTCTGTTCGGTCAACGTCAAGATCATCGACATCATTCCCGACGGCGCCTGCCCGCCCTTATTGCATGCGGGAGCGCGTGTAGTTTAGCAGTCCTCCATCCATCAGGATTTCGCGCTGCCGGCGCGTTGCCTGGAGCTCGAATTCGAACTGCCTTCCGCCGATTCGCATGACGATCCTCCCTTCCCCCGAAACACAGGCGCGCAGTCCCGCGGCCTCGAATTCCTGTCCCTGGACTATAAGCTCGTAGTCGGACTCGTTTGCCAGCACGAGCGGCAGTATGCCGAAGTTCACCAGGTTGGCCGCGTGGATCCGTTCGAACGACTTCGCCATGACGAAACGCACTCCCAGATGCATGGGGCAGATCGCCGCGTGTTCGCGGCTCGATCCCTGGCCGTAGCTGTGCCCCCCGAGGATCGCGGTATACAGCCCCTTCGCTTTTCCCTCGAGCGCGCGTGCGGAAAAGCCCGGGTCGACGTTTTCGAAAACGTACTCGGCGTATTTGGGGATGTTGGAGCGATAGATGAGGCGCGCCCCGGCGGGCATGATATGGTCGGTGGTGATCTTGTCGCCCACCTTCAGCTGGACTATGCCCCTGATCGCGTCGGCGAGCGGGTCGGTGTAGGGCGGCTCGCCGATATTGGGTCCCCGGAATACGGGTGTCTTTTTATCGGACGGCGGAAGGATCATGCTGTCGTCGATTATAAAGGATTCGGGGGCGGCCAGCGCCGGATATGTTTCCGCCGGCAGGTCCATCGGATCGACGAGCTCACCGGCCAGCGCCGAGAGCGCCGCGACTTCGGGACTGACCAGGTACACCTGCGCGGACCCGGTGCCGGAGCGCCCCTCGAAATTGCGGTTATTGGTGCGCAGCGACACGCCCCCTGTCTGTGGGGCCTGTCCCGCCCCGATGCAGAATCCGCAGGCCGATTCCATTATGCGCGCCCCGGCGGCGATCATGTCGGCGAGCGAGCCGTCGCGCGCGATCATCTCGAAGACCTGGCGCGATCCCGGCGCGACCGCCAGGCTGACATCGGGATGCACCTTTCGTCCCTTCAATACGGCCGCGACGGTGGCGAGGTCCCTGTAGGATGAATTGGTGCAGCTGCCGATGGCGACCTGGTCTATTTTCATTCCCTTCAGGGCGGAGACTTTCTCGATATTGTCGGGCGAATGCGGGCGGGCGATCATCGGTTCGAGCCTGTCAAGGTCGATCTCGATTGTGCGATCGTATACGGCGTCGGGATCGGGGAGGATTTCCCGCCAGGAGATTTCCCTCGCCTGTGCGCGCATGAAGGCGCGGGTTATGTCGTCGCTCGGAAAGACCGAGGTCGTCACGCCGAGCTCGGCTCCCATGTTGGTGATGGTGGCGCGCTCCGGAACCGAGAGCGTGGCGACGCCGGGGCCCGTGTATTCGATCATCGTGCCGACGTTGCCGCGTGTCGTAAGTATTGAAAGCACCTGTAGGATGATGTCCTTCGCGCTCGCCCAGGGACGGAGCCTGCCGGAGAGGCGCACGTTCACCACGCGGGGACACGCGAGGAAGAACGGTCCGCCGCCCATCGCGACGGCCACGTCGAGGCCGCCCGCGCCGATGGCGATCATGCCGATCCCGCCGCCGGTGGGCGTGTGCGAATCGGAACCGAGAAGCGTGGCCCCGGGCCTCCCGAAGCGCTCGAGGTGCACCTGGTGGCAGATCCCGTTGCCGGCGCGCGAGTAGTGGATGCCGTAGTTCGCGTTCATCGTCTGCAGGTAGCGGTGGTCGTCCGAATTTTCGAAACCGGTCTGAAGCGTGTTGTGGTCGACATATGAGACGGAAAGCTCCGTTTTGACGCGCGCTATGCCCATGGCCTCGAACTGGAGATAGGCCATGGTGCCCGTTGCGTCCTGGGTGAGGGTCTGGTCGATGCGTATGCCGATCTCGCTTCCCGGGACGAGCTCACCTTCCACGAGATGTTCTTTCAGTATCTTGTACACGACGTTGTCGCCCATGTATTCGCTCCTGTCTGGCGGATGTATCGTCCTTCGGCCGGGAAAGAATGCGTGAAAACGGCCGGCGTTCCGGCGGCCGGTCCTCAGATCATAGTTCTGAGCAGGCGGCAGAACCTGTCAAGATTTTCTCGCGTGGAGGCGTACACCTTCGCGGCGGAGACCTCCGTGACGCTCGGTGAGGCGGCGGCGTCGCGGATGGCCGCGGCGGCGGCCGTGGTGTCCAGCGCATCGCGCGTTCCGAGGTTCCGGATGCCGAGGTCGGCGGGGGCGTTGTCGCACAGGCGCGAGTGGTACGCCGAGGGATTTATCGCGACCGGGCGGCATGACGCGGCGCGGGCTTCGTACAGGGCGATGCCGAAATGTGAGACCAGCACCCTGGAGGAGAGAAGAAGGCGGGCGTAGTCATCACGTCCGATCGCCTTCGTGGACGATCCGTCGCGCATGAACGACCCGCTTCCCCGGAAAACGGCATAACCGGCGTCCGGCGGAAGGAGTGAGACGAGAAAGTCCACATACTCATCGTCCGGGGATTCCCCGGCGTAAAGCGTGTAGTCAACGGTCTTCTCGATGATCGCGTCGCCAAGCGTTCTGAGCGCGGAACGGAATCCGTACCCGTAAAGGAAGAGCCCGCGATCGGGTTGATTTCGCGGCGCACCCGTGGATGGGTCGGGCAGGAGGTCGAGCGCGTAATCGGCCACGTCGCGCCCCTCTCCGAGATCGTCGACACAGAGGACGGGAGCCGTTTCCCGTAAACGGCGGATCTCCCCGGCGGAGGAGTCGCGCATGTCGCGTACGAAAAGCGAAACGCGGCCCTCCGGTTCGGGCCGAACGTGACGGCGAAGCTCCCCGGGGAAAAATTCAGGGCAGCTGTCGGCAAGCAGTGTCGCGCGCATGCCGGTTTCGGTTATGAGGTAGTCGAGAAGCGATGCCATCCGCTGGACGTGGCCGCGGCCGAGAGGGCCGTCCCATCCGGTGAGGATGGCGATCAGCGGTTCAGGCATTCCCGCTCTCCGCATGGTGCATCGGGCGCTGGCTGACGTCGGCGTTCAGCGAGATTATTTCGGGGTGTTTTTTCACGTACTGTATGACGTCCGCGAGCGGAAAAACTTTCCCGTGGTAGAGGTTTTCATAGAGCGTGGAGGCAAGCCTGAAATCCTCCTCGGTGTCGACGGTGAGGCGCAGGCCGGGATAGGGATTTCTGATGCCGGCCGCCGGTCGCTCGATACGGAAGAGTTCCGGGTGTTCCTTTATAAACGGGGTCACATGCTCGCGGTGATAGGGCTTGCTGTTCTGCCGGTACGCCTCCTCAAGGGCTTCCCTTTTGATGATCTCCACGGCCGTTCCCAGCGGGAGGTTGGAGAGCGAGCAGAGGTCGGCGGAAGATTCGAGGGCTATCTCGACGGCCATCGAGGCGTATTCGGGATCGGTGAAGGGATTGTCGCCGGTTACACGCACTATATAGTCGCCGCCGAACTCGAGGGCGGAGAGGTAATAGCGTTCAAGCACGTTGTCGATCGATCCGACGAATATGCCCGCGCTCATGGACCGCGCGAGCTCGATTATCGGCGTGTTTTCCTCGCCGATGCTCGTGGCGACGACGACGGTCTCGACTCCCTCGATGCGCTGGGTCCGGTCGATGACGTGGGCGAGGAGCGGGCTGCCGGCCAGGTCGAGCATCGCCTTGCCCGGCAGGCGCTTTGACTGCATGCGCGCCTGAATTACCGCGGTAACGCGCGGCTTGAGCTTTTTGCCGTTTACGACTCCGTTTACAACCATTGGTTATTTCCCTGTGGGTTATTCTTAGAGGTTGAAGGTATACCATTCATCGCAGGAGCGGCAGTCGGGCCGGGACGCCAGTTCGCCCTTGTAGTCCTTTACGAACGATTGAAGCGACTTTTCCCATAACGCCCGGAGCGTATCGTCGGCGAGCGTGCCGCGGGAGGAGGCGCCGTCCACGTCCTGCCTGCAGAAGGCGATCCTTCCGTCGGAGAGTACATAACAGTCACGCTGAAGGTGCCAGCAGGGCATTCGATCCAGCGGGGAAAGGTCGCTGTAGCGACGGTCCTCGATCATGCCGAGATAGGTGTTCTGTTTTTGCAGAATGATCGGAACGCCGTTCTTTTCCCAGGTGTCATAATAGCGGTCCAGAAAGGGTTCTGTTTCATTGATCTTGAGTATTTGAACGTAAAGGCGCTCTCCGCCGCCAAGGGCTTCCCTGAGAGCGAGTACGTTGCGGCTAACCCGGTCGAAGTGGTCCGATCCGTGAAGCGCCGTGTAGGTCGCCGGATCGATCGCGTTCAGGTTGACGATAAAACGAAGCCGCTCATCGCCGGCCGATCGCGCGAAAGAGGCGAGGTTTTCCCCAGCCAGGAGCCCGTTGGTCTCGACGACCAGGTTTTTGAGGAGAGGCTCCCGGAGCGCGCGGGTGGTGAGCTCGTAGAATGAAGCGTGCATGAGCGGCTCTCCCGACCCTCCGAAACAGAGCGAGTAGGGAAGATCGAAAGACGCAAGCCCCTCGAGGAGACGCTCGAAGAGGGCCGGCTGCATGTCGGTGTGCTCGGACGGGAGTTTTTTCCGGAAGCAGAAGATGCAGTCGAGATCGCATCGCCCGGTGAGCTCTATCTCGAGATACGACGGACTGACGTGAAGCACCTGCGGGTTCGCCGTGATGATATTAGCTATTTCAGAGTACGGGGGCTTTGTACCCGTGACGGCAAGAATGTTTTCCATTACACGCCGCTCGCGACGGTCGCCCGAACGGAATGAGAGGCGTTTTTCCCTGATGTCGGGATCGCGGTAATAGAGCTCGACATCGAACTGGTTGATGTTCGAGCGGACGACCTCGGAGAGCGGAAGCATGGTGCTGTCGGATTCCGGAATCGATTTCACGAGCGCGTGCGCGATAATCTCACATGAATATCCGCGGGGCAGGTTCTCCGAATAGGTGAACTCGGCCAGGTATCGAAGGTGGACGTCGAGCATGTCTTTTATGATTTCGGGATCGAGAAACGGCGAGTCGGCGTAAACGAGCACGATATGATCCGCCCCGGATTCGGTGAAGAGCCGTTTCCAGAAGGCGATGTCGTCGCGGTCACTTCGGACGAGGAAGCCGGATGTACCAGCGAGGTTGCCCGCATAGGACGCGGATGCCGAAACGTGGACACCGTGGATCGCCTCGATGGCCAGAAGCGTCTTACGCAGCGTGTCGGGGACGAATTCCCCGGCCAGGCTGAGGTCGGCGTCGGTGAGGCCGTCCTCTACATACAACAGGGCATCTACTTTCAACGCGGCCACCTACGCCTTTACGTAGTCTTCCATGTATATCCGGACCTCGGATTCCCTGCGGCGCTGGACCACCCATTTGGCGAACTGCTCGGCGAGTTTCTGCTGGAACAGCATACCGACGATCCTGTCCTCGACCGAGTCGAAGGTGACCGGCCTCTTCCCCAGGAACTTGACCAGATGGTAGCCGAAACTCGATTTAATTGCGCCCGAGAGCTGTCCGTCATTCATTCTGAATACCTGGTTGGCGAAGTAGGGATCCAGTTCCGCCAGCGACATCCACCCGATCGCGCCGCCTTTTTTGGCGGTGCCCGGGTCTTCAGAGTGCGCGGCCGCGATCTGCTCGAAGGTTTCGCCGCCGACGATGCGCTGCCGAAGCGCGTTGATCTCGGCGATCACGCGCTTTTCCTCACCGAGCGAGGCGTTCTTAGGACGGATGAGAATGTGCTTGACGTTGACCTCGTAGCCGAGCTTGGCCTTGTTGGCATTGTACCAGTCCATGGCCTCCCTGCGGCTGGGTGGTGACACCCCGATCGCCAGCGACATAACCTGTTCGGTGATGAGCGATTTCCGGACGTCCTCCCGGTACTCGTCGAAGGGAACGTTCTCGGCCTTTTCAACGCGCTTCTTAAAATCGTCCATCGAGGAGATGTTCATTCGGCCCATGAGCTTTTTAATGTGATTGGTCACCTTCTCGTCGCTGACGACGATGGACTGATGCTCGGCCTCCTGGAGTACGATGGAGTCTTCGATGAAGCGGTCGAGCAGCCGGCTCCTCTCGTAGGCGAGCCGGTTGCGTGGCACGTTCTTCCGCTGCTGCAGCCTGCTCAACCTGCCCGCTACTTCGCTTTCGACGATGGGCCTGTCGTTTACGACGGCGATGACCCTGTCGAACGGCTCCCATGGATAGGAAACGGAGGATGAGGCGAGTACGATGAGCGCGAACAGCGCGATGTAATGGATTCGTTTCATTGCCCTCAGCCGGGAATCACCAGTTTTTTTATCTCCGAACCGTTGTCACCGAAAAACACGGACTTGAGCCGCTGAATGGTATCGGTAAGGTCCGAGGCGTACAGCTCAATATCACCGCGGCCTTCTCGATTTTCAAGGCTTTTTTCCTTCAGGATCGAGCGTACCTCGCGGGCGATCTCGATCCCGGTGTCGATGAGATCCATGTCGGGATAGACATCGTTGATGGCTTTTTTAAGAAGGGGGAAGTGCGTGCACCCCAGGATGAGGTTGCGGACGCCGCCGTCGTACATCTCCTGCAGGTAGCGCCTGGCGGTGAGACGGGTGATCTCGTCGTCGATCCATCCCTCCTCGGTGAGCGATACGAAGATGGTGGCGTGCTGCTGGACCACGTTCATGTCGGGAGATAGTTTCTTTATTTCGCGCACGTACGAGCCGCTGTTCACGGTGGCTCTCGTCGCGATGACGCCGACGGTCCCGCCGGATGCGCGCGTACAGGCGGCGCGGGCACCGGCCTCTATGACGCCGATGACGGGCAGTGGATACTCCTTTTTCAGCGTATCGAGCGCCGCGGCCGAGGAGGTGTTGCAGGCGACGACGACCATCTTGACGTCGCGCGATACCAGGTAGTCCGTTATCTCGCGCGAGTAGCGTATCACCGTGTCGATGGAGCGGGTGCCGTAGGGGAAGCGCAGCGTGTCGCCGAAATAGATGATGTTCTCCGATGGCAGGAGGTCTTTTATCGCCTTGCAGACGGTAAGCCCTCCGACCCCGGAGTCGAATATGCCCACGGGACGGTCATCCATCAACGGCCTTCCGTTCGCCGCTCAGTTTCTTTTTATACAGCATGTATTCGATGCCGTCCACGAGCGCCTGCCACGACGCCTCTATGATGTTCTCCGATACGCCGACCGTACCCCAGTGGGAGGCGCGGCGTTTCTGGTCGATGAGCACACGCACCGGCGCGCCGGTGCCGGCCTTTTCGTCGAGTACGCGCACCTTGTAGTCGGTGAGCTGTATCTCGGCGATCTCCGGATAGAATTTCTCGAGCGCCTTGCGCAGGGCGTTGTCGAGGGCCTCGACCGGACCGTCGCCGTTGGCCGCCGTGTGCTCGACGGTGCCACCCACCTCGACCCTGATGGTCGCCTCGCAGCTGAGCGCGTTCTTCTCGTTCTTTTCGGTGATGACCCGGAAGCCCTTGAGATTGAAAAACGGAAGATATTCGCCGGTGGCCTTGCGGATGATGAGCTCGAAGGAGCCCTCGGCGGCCTCGAACTGGAATCCCTGGTCCTCGAGGGTCTTTATCTGTTTGAGTATCTTCGCGGGGAGCGTCAGGCCCTCTTTGAGCTCGATGCCCAGTTCCTTCGCCTTGAACTCGATGTTGCTCCTGCCCGCGAGCTCGGATACCAGCACCTTCCTCCTGTTCCCGACCAGCGACGGGTCCAGGTGCTCGTAGGTCGTGGTATCCTTTTTAAGGGCCGAGACGTGTATGCCGCCCTTGTGGGCGAAGGCGTTGTCGCCGACATAGGGGGCGCGTTCGTTATGCGCGAGATTGGCGATCTCGCTGACGTAACGGCTCACCTCGGTGAGGTGGGCGAGCGCGGAGCCGGCGGCGCAGGGGAGCCCCATCTTGATTACCAGGTTGGGGATGAAGGACGTAAGATCACAGTTGCCGCATCGCTCGCCGTAGCCGTTGATGGTGCCCTGCACCGATTGCGCGCCGGCCATCACCGCGGCTATCGAATTGGCGACGGCGAGCCCCGCGTCGTTGTGGAAATGCACGCCGACGGGCGTCCGGACCGAGGCGACGACGGCACGCGTGACCGTCTCTATTTCGTGCGGCAGCGTACCCCCGTTGGTATCGCAGAGAACGAGCATGTCGGCTCCCGCCGCCTCGGCCCTGTGAAGGGCGGAGAAGGCGAAATCGGGATTGGCCCGGTGCCCGTCGAAAAAATGCTCGGCGTCAAGGAAAACCTCGAAACCAAGTTCTTTCAGATAGGCCACCGTATCGGTGATGAGTTCAAAGTTCTCCTGGAGTGTGATGCCGAGCGCGCCGGTGACGTGGAAATCCCAGGTCTTCGCGACGATGGTGATGGTGTCCGCGCCCGATCCCGCCAGCGCCTGCAGAAACTGGTCGTCCTTCACCTTGGTACGCGGTCGCCTGGTCGAGCCGAATGCGGCGATTCTGGCATGGCTTATATCGGTCTTCCGGATTTCGGAAAAGAAGATATCGTCCTTGGGATTGGAGCCGGGCCACCCGCCTTCGATGTAGTCGATTTTGAGGCGGTCGATCTCCCGCGCTATGCGTATTTTGTCGTGGAGAGAAAAGGAGATGCCGAAGGTCTGCGCGCCGTCCCGCAGGGTGGTGTCATAGATGATGATTCCGTTTTTATCCGTTTCTGGTTTCATTGTTCGATCAATATGGGACTGTCGCCGTCCGTGAGGTCTGATACGCGCGGGGATCGCCTGCCGTACGCCGGACCGGGTTCGCGTCGGTGAGTCCTTTTCCCCGATCCATCCACATCCGGGAGCGTCCGGCTTCAGGGTACGATGAGTATACCGCCCTTTCAACCGTTATCACGGAAAAAGGCATGGTTGGAGAGGAAATGCGAATTATCAAGCAGTTTTTCGGCCGAGATAGCGCAGGAATCCATTCTCGAGTATGCCAAGATCGCCCGTCCGGAGCCACCGTTCCTCGTCGAAGGCGTCGATGGCCTCGCCGCGTACCTTGTAGTAACCGGCCATCATGTTCGGCCCGCGCGCCAGTATCTCGCCCTGCTCGGAGATCCGGACCTCGCACTGATCGAGCGGTTTGCCGGCGGTGCCGAACATGAAGTTTCCCGGAGAATTGATCGCGACGAGGGAAGCCGATTCCGTAAGGCCGTAGCCCTGGTATATCTGGATTCCCGCCGCGTAAAAAAGTTCCTCGATTTTCCCGGGAAGGGCAACGCCGCCGGAGATCAGGAAGCGCACCCGCCTGCCGACGAAGCGCATTATTTTGTCCCTGAGAATCATGGCGGTCAGCCGGTGGCGCAGGCGCTGGCCGCGCGTATATGGCCGCATCTCTATCATGCAGCGTGCCAGGATTTCCCCGGTATCGATCGCCCAGCGGAACAGCGCCTGTCTGAGGGCGGAATCGGCGGACATGCTCTCGTGTATCGAGGAATAGAGCTTCTGGTAAAATGACGGCGGCGCGGTCATGCAGGTGGGCTGGATGTCGAGCATGTACTCCCAGGCCCTGCGGTGGTCGTCGCAATAGCAGTTTACGGCGCCGCGGCTCAGGATGAAATACGACCATGTGCGTTCGAACGCGCGGCTGAGCGGGAGGTAGCAGAGTGAGATATCGTTTTCCGTGAGGGGAAAGAGTTTCGAGAGCGATTTCACCTGGTGGAAAAAAGTGGCGTGCGTGAGGATGACGCCTTTGGGTTCACCCGTGGTGCCCGGCGTATAGATGATGCTGGCGTAATCGTCGGCCGATGCGTGGGAAAGGCGGTTGCGGACGTCTTTCTCGCGCCTTGATTTACGCCCCGTTTCGAGAAAGTCGGCGAGCGACTGGTTCTGCGGCACGGTGGTGCGTTCGGAAAGACCGTTGAAGACGATGACGCGCTGCAGGTAGTCCGAGGAGAGGTAAAAGGTCATCGCCCTGTCGTAACGCTCCTCGTCCCCGACGAACAGGAGTTTGATGCCGGCGCGATTGACGATGTATTCGAGCTGCTCGGTGGAATAGGCGCTGAAAACGGGAACCGAAACGGCGCCGACGGCGGCGATGGCGAAATCGGCGAGGTGCCACTCGGGACAGTTCGATGCGTAAATGCCGATCCTGTCTCCCTCGTTGATGCCGGACTCGATCAGGGCCTTGGCGATGCTCATGATCTGCTCGCCGAGCGTGTACCAGGTGATGTCCTTCCAGCCCGAGGGCGTGCGGTGTCGCATCGCGGTCCTGCCGCCGAACTTGTCGACCCGATCGAAGATCATCAGAGCAAGATGTTCTTTGTCCATTCGCCGCCTCGATGCCTGTCGGAGAAATTTTTCATCAATGTCCATGTTCTAGAGCGGCCCGTTGGATTTATCAAGAATAATTGCGGGCATATTGAAGTGAAAAGGCGGGAAGCCCGGCCGGCGGGCGCCTCCTGAAAAGGCTGGACGTTTTGTAAGATATGGATTGTTTCCTAGCGTTATGTGCGCTCGGCCGGCGCAAATCTGCTTGATTTATTTTGATTTCGGGGATTTCAGTATTCCAGATGGCAGTCGGACGGGAGTGGTTCTTGATATCTGAAAACAGACATAGGATCGTGGGCTTTCTCGCCGCGCCGGGGAGGATGGCTTCCGCGTTTTTCGGGAAAGCGGGGAAGATGCCCATGACGGGCGCGCTCTCCCTTTTTCTCGCGACCAATGTTGTCGTGCTTCCCCTTGTCTGGCTCGGCTCCACTCTCGCGCTTTACCGGCGGTTTCCCTCCCCGGGCGAGGTGGTCCTGTTATGGGCCATCCTCTTTGTCGTTTCATCGGTGGCGATCTGGATATACCGGAAAAAGGCCGGCGAGATGCGCGCCTCGATCGAGGATCTGAACTACGAGATCGGGTGGAAGAACCTGATGATGGATTATACCGACGAGATTTTCATCGTGCTCAACATGTTCGGTCAGATCGTCGCGTTCAACCAGAACTTTGAAAAGCTCGTCGGTGCCCCGAAGGACGATCTGGCCGGGAAGCCCCTGCGGCAGATACTGGACCGGAGCTTTTTCGAAAAGGACGCACATCTCGGCTACATCCTGCTTGACCGTTTTCGGGACGTCTTCTGGGGAAACGAGGCCGATTTCATCTGTCCGCTCCGGGACCATGCGAGCGGAGAGATCCGCACCGTAAGCTTCCGCATGATCCCGATTCTGAAGGAGGGAGAGCTCCAGAACATACTGGTTACGGGCCGGCTGGAGCCCGGCGACAACCTCGCCGGGATGTTCCTGGAAAAGGAAACGAGCCACTACGTGATGGATAATAACCTGGCGCTGCTGTACAGCCTCTCCTACAGGCTTACGCGCAACCTTCAGCGATATCTCAATCGGGGCCAGGTCTACCTCGTTCAGATGGCCCTGCAGGAGGTCCTCATCAACGCCGTGGAACACGGAAACCTCGAAATAGATTACGACAGGAAGACCGAGCTGAAAAAGAGAAAGGGGAATTACTGGGACGTCGTAATCACCGAATCGAACCAGGATTACCTGAAAAACAGGAAGGTACATGTGTCGTATCTGCTCGATGAAGACAAGGTCGTGTATGCCGTTCGCGACGAGGGGCGCGGTTTCGACTGGGACAAATACCTGGATAACGCTTCCGGGAACCTCGGGGATCAGCTGCTCGAGAATTTTCACGGTGTGGGTCTTCATCTCGTGCGGAATGTTTTTCAGGTTTCCTTCAACGAGGAGGGCAGGGAGGTGACGCTGACGCGTTATTTCGACAGGAGGAGCGCGCAGGTATGACCGGCACGTATCGAAACCCGGCTCCGACGGTCGATGTCATCATAGAGGTGGAACGCCCGGACGGGGGAAGGGGGGTTGTGCTGATACGCCGCGCCAACCCGCCGCACGGGTGGGCGCTGCCGGGCGGGTTCGTCGATTACGGCGAATCGCTCGAGGCGGCGGCGGTACGGGAGGCGCTCGAGGAGACCTCGCTTCGCGTGGAACTGGTGCGCCAGTTCCATACCTATTCGGACCCGCGGCGCGACCCGCGCGGGCACACCATCAGCACCGTGTTCATCGCGCGTGCGTCGGGGACGCCCGCCGGGGCCGATGACGCGGCGGAGGCGGCGGTGTTCGCCGTCGGGGAATTGCCGGCCGAGATGGCGTTCGACCACGGGGCGATCATCGCCGACTACCTGGCGGGCAGGTATTAAACCCGGTGCGGATCGGGGGGGAGCCTCTCGCGCCGCCGCTCGAATTGCGGGCATATCGTGCGACAACTGAAGTGAGGATGGTACGACGATGAAGACCTCCGGATTCGTGAAGGGAGTGACCAAGCTCGCGCTGCAGGCGCTTATCAGGGCGACGAAGGCCGACATCCGTACGCACGGGGAGGAGAACCTGCCCGCCGGACCGGCGGTGTACGTCGTGAACCATTTCACGCGGATGGAGACCTTCTTCCTTCCGTACATCATCGAAAAGGCGGCCGGGATGGATCTGCTCGCGCTCGCCCATTTCAGTTTCTTCACCGGCGGTTTCGGCACCTTCCTCGAGAAGCTCGGGGCGATTTCGACGCGCGACCCCGAACGCGACCGGAAGATGATCGGCGGGCTGCTTCGCGGGGACCGTTCGTGCATGATCTTTCCCGAGGGGCAGATGGTGAAGGATAAAAAGCTCGTCGAGCGCGGCAAATTCATGATCTATAACGCGGGGATACGCCGTCCGCCCCACACGGGCGCCGGGCTCCTGGCGCTCAGGGCCGAGTTCTACCGCGACAAGCTCCGGAATTTCCTCGAGACGGGATATGCCGAAGGCGTAAAAGAATACATGGAGTATTTCGGCATAACAACGCGCGAAAAGGCCGTTGAGTGCGCGCAGATGGAAAGCCTCATCGTTCCCGTCAACATCACGTACTATCCGATTCGCGCGCGCAACAATATCGTGAACAGGCTCGCCCATCTTTTCGTCGAAAAACTCCCCGACCGCATAGAGGAGGAGCTTGAAGTTGAGGGGACGATGCTCAGCGAAGGAGTCGATATCGACATCAATTTCGGCGTCCCGATAGCCCCGCGCGCCTACCTGTCGGGGAGGAGGTATGACCGGCGGGTGCACGATCGCGGTCTGTATCTCGCCGGTGAGGAGATGAAGCGCGGTCTCCGGTTCGGCCGGGAGGCCATCGCACTCATGCAGCGTTACATGGAGTCGATCTACGGGCTGACGACCGTCAACCATGACCATGTCTTCGCGTACCTGCTCGAGGGATACAGAAAAAAACGCATCAGCGTGCAGGATTTCAAGAACCGGGCCTTCCTTGCCATTGACGGGATCCGGGAGCTTCCGATGCAGTCATCGCATACCTCGCTGGGCCTCAAGCAGCGCTACCTGCTGACGGGCGATCCCCACGGGCGTTTCGACAGCTTCATGGATGTGGCCAAGTCGGACGGGCTTGTCGTCGAGGAACGGGGGGTGATCTATAAAAACCGCGAGCGCTTCTCGAAGCCGCACGAGTTCCACGACATCCGCAGGGACAATGTTGTCGAGGTGCTTAAAAACGAGATCGAGCCGCTCCGGGAGGTCGCCTCGGCCCTCGACTCGGTCATGCGCCTGCCCTCGTGCATGGTTCGAAGAAGGATCAGGGCGAAATTTCTCGAGCTGGACCGGAATATTTTTGAAAGTGATTATGAGAAATATTACCTGGATGGTGAGAGCAAACCACGGAACATAGGCAGGCCCTTTTTTCTGAAACGCTTCTTCGGCCGCAAAGGGCTTCTGCTGATCCATGGCTATATGGCGGCGCCCGAGGAGGTGCGCGCGCTCGGGGAATACCTGTACCGCGCGGGATACACGGTGTACGGCGTGCGCCTGCGGGGGCACGGCACCGCCCCCGAGGACCTCGCCTCGAGGAAGTGGGAGGAATGGTACGAATCGGCCAACAGGGGCTATATCGTGCTTAAAAACTCGGTAAAAAAAATGGCGGTTGCCGGTTTCTCGACGGGAGCGGGCGTGGCGCTTTTCCAGGCGATCAACAAGGGGGAGGCGTTCAGAGGGGTGGTTTCGATCAACGCCCCGCTCAAGGTCAACAATATCGGCTCGCGCCTGGCCTCGACCGTTGTACTGTGGAACACTTTTCTGAGCAAACTGCACCTTGCCCGGGGTAAGATGGAGTATGTGAAGAACGATCCGGAGAACCGGCATATAAACTACTTTCGCAATCCGATAACCGGGGTCGCCCAGCTCGAGAAGTTCATGGATGTGGTTGAAAAGCATCTGAAAAATCTGCATGTCCCGGCCCTCATAGTGCAGGGATCGAAGGACCCGGTGGTGAACCCGGTGAGCGGTATAGAGATTTTCGACCTGATCGGGGGCACCGAAAAGGAGCTCTGCAGGCTCTATGCCGAGCGGCACGGCATAGTGAACGGCGAGGGCTCGCTCAGGGTGTTCCGGCGCGTGGAGCGGTTTCTCGATGAGGTGATGGGTTGAGGTCCCGGATCAGTACCGCGTTATGACGGCCACGCCGGCGTCGATTATCAGCACCGTGCTTTCGATATCCGCTGAGTACAGGCTTTCCTGTTCGAGCTTGGCGTCCATTTTTACGCGCCCGCCGGAAACGAGCACCGAAACGCCGGTGGCCTGGTTCAGTGAATAGTGCGCCCCCAGCGTCGCGTAGAGGATCTCCATCTTTGACCGTATGCTGACATGCCCGGTGGTCTCGCTCTCCTGGGAGGATTCCCGGTAGTCGTATCCGGTGCCGAGGGTGAAGGCAAGTCCATCCATTGGGTTGAATTCGACTCCGCCCTTGAACTGCATTGACGCGTCGGTGGTGATGGTGTAGTTGCGAGAGAACGGGGTGATGAAATCATTGCCACCATTTGATACGCTTATATTGAGGTCACGCTCCCTGTTGTATGAAGTGTTCGAGAGGGTATAGGCCGCCTCGAGCGCAAAACCGACGAGCGGTGAAAGGCGATGATAGCCGCCGACGACGAATTGGGGGCTTTCGGTGTAATAGGCCTTGTACGGGGTGCTGTTCGCGCCGCTGATTTCCGGAGCCGCGAGATCATATTCGACGTGATTGTACTCGAGCTCCTGCTTCCTCAGGCTTACCGTGCCCGAACGCAGCAAGAAACCGACCTGTGTTTCGGGGGTCCGCAGGGAATAGCCGAATCCCGCACGCGCGGATATCGATTGCTCGGTCTTGAGATTTTTCTCGAGTCGTGCGATCGGGGTGCCGGATATGTAATCCTTTGTCTTGTCGGTGGTTTTGTATCCGAAGCCGGTTATCAGCTGTACTCCTATGAAGGATCCTTCCGCGAGCGGCAGGGCGAGCGCGAGCGCGAGTGAAGGGTTGGCCTCGAATATCTTTTCCTTTTCCTTCTCCTCAAAGGTGGAGAAGTACGTGGTCTTCGTTTCCCTGAGGGAAAACAGGTCTTCCCCCATCTCGCCGATGGCGAATCCCAGCACCGCGCCTCCAAGCTTCTTCGAATACGCGGCCACGCCGCCGGCATTGACGGTCGACGGCTCCCCGACGTCGATGGTCAGCGATGCTTTATAGTCGGTGTCGGTATCCTCCATCGACCGGTAGCGGAGGTAGGCGGCGATGGCGCTGTCGGACGGCTGCAGGGCGAGCAGGGCGGGATTTCGTCCGGCGTCGAACGGTCCGTCGGAGATCACCGTCACGAGGTTGCCCATGCCGGTCCCCCTTACCTGCGCATACCCCGCCGGGGGCAGAGCGCAGAGAACGAGTGCGATGAAAAGCGTGATCTTTAAATGGTTCATCGATGTCTTCGCCTATTCATACAGGAAGGAAATGTCAACGCCCTCTTTTATCTGCATGAGCGTAATGGGGATTATGCGCGACTCATAGAGATTGGTACTTTCAGGGACGCGGAGCGACAGTTCAACCTGCTTGCCCGTGAATTTCGGGTGGGTGAAGGTAATCGTAAACGGGATATCCTTTTTTTCATCCATCGCCTTCGCCGCGAACTCGGGCCAGAAGTGGAAATAGCCCTTGGTCGCCTTGTTGGTCGTATAGGGATTCGTCCAGCTTTCGTCGATCATCGCGGCGGGTTTTCCCTTGTAGAGGAGCGTGACCTCGACGCCGGGGATTATGGAGAAGGTGGTCTCTTCGAGCACCTCCCCCATTATGTGCGGAAGCATGCGTTCCCGACCCGCAAGCTCCTCGACGCTCGAGGGGCTCGAGGCCCGGCGGCTCTGTATGTTCTGTATGGCTTCCTGTATGAGGAAGAGAATATCGGTGCGTTGCTGGAATTTGAAGCGCGATTCGAGCTTGCCGTGTATGATGCCGCGCTCGCTGGTGATATAGCGCGCGGGGACGCGGTTGAGGACGTAGGCGATGATGTCCTGTTCGTAAATTTCGGCCTTGGGTATATCCTTATCCTTTTTGAGGACCTCGCGCACCACGCTTGTTACGATGTCTTCCATCAGGTTTTTTACCGCCATCGCCGGACTCTCCTTTTTTCTGTTTGTTGAAGGCTATCCCGATTACATCAGTAATAGTCTCGACCGCATGAAATTTCAAGCCTTTCTTTATGTACTCGGGAATCTCCTCGAGGTCTTTTTTATTCTGGGCGGGGAGGATGATTTCCTTCACCCGCGCCCTTCGCGCGGCTATGACCTTTTCCTTCACGCCGCCGACCGGGAAGACCCTTCCGGACAGGGTGAGCTCGCCGGTCATGGCCAGGTTCCTTCTTATCGTCCGGCCCGTGACCAGCGAATACATCGAGCAGGCCATGGTTATTCCGGCCGAGGGCCCGTCCTTCGGTGTCGCGCCGGCCGGGATGTGGAGATGCACGATATTGTTGCGGAAAAATTTTCCGGCCTGTTCATCGCCCGCGAAGATGTGCTGCACGTAGCTGTAGGCGATGTTGGCGGATTCCTCCATCACCTCGCCCATCTGCCCGGTGAGCCTGATGAGGCCGCCCTTTTCGGCGCCGACGCCGATGGACTCGATCGTGAGGGTCGCCCCGCCGTAGGCCGTCCACGCAAGCCCCAGTGCGATACCCGGCCTGTCGGTCGCGGTGATCTCGTCGTCGATGTATATCTCGGCCCCGAGGTATTCCCTGATTGTCCTGTCGTGCAGTTCCGGTCTGGGGACCCTGCCGGTTCTGGCCATCGTGGCCGCGGTTTTCCGGCAGATGCGCTCGATCTGGCGCTCGAGGTTACGCACACCGGCCTCGCGGGCCCAGGAGTTGATGATATAGAGAAAGCCGCTCTTGTCGATTTTGATCGAGCCCCTGGGGAGTCCATGACGCTCCACCTGTTTCGGGACGAGGTAGCGGCGCGCGATCTCGTATTTCTCCTCCGTGATGTACCCTGAAAGTCTGATGACCTCCATGCGGTCCACGAGCACCTGGGGGATAGTGTCGAGCGTGTTGGCCGTGGTGATGAAAAACACGCCCGAAAGGTCGAAGGGCACATCCAGATAGTGGTCGCGGAACTCGACGTTCTGCTCGGGGTCGAGTACCTCGAGGAGCGCCGAGGCCGGGTCGCCCTGGAAGCTCTGCCCCAGCTTGTCGATCTCGTCGAGCATGAAGACGGGATTGCGCGACTTGCAGATCTTGATGCCCTGGATTATCTTCCCCGGCATGGCGCCGATGTAGGTGCGGCGGTGTCCTTTGATCTCGGCCTCGTCGCGCATGCCCCCGAGCGACATGCGGAAGAACTTCTTGTTGAGCGCGCGCGCGATCGACTTGCCGAGCGAGGTCTTCCCCACGCCGGGAGGCCCCACCAGGCAGATGATCGAGCCGCGCGCGTCGGGCTTGAGTTTGCGCACGGCGAGGAATTCGAGGATGCGCTTTTTGACATCGTCGAGCGCGTAGTGGTCGTGGTTCAGTATCTTCTCGGCGCGGTTGATGTCGAGTGAATCCACGGTGGTCTTGTTCCATGGAAGCGCGAGCACGATCTCGATGTAGTTGCGCGTTACGGAATACTCGGCGGAGTTGACGTCCATCATCGCGAGCTTTTCCATCTCCTCCTCGATTTTTTCCTTCGCCTCCCCCCTGAGCCCGGCCTCCTCGGCCTTCTTCTTCCATTCGCGGACCTCGCGCGAGCGCTCGTCGTCCTCCACCCCGAGCTCCGAGCGGATCGCCTTGAGCTGCTCGCGCAAAAAGAACTCCCGCTGCTGCTTGTCGATCTTTTCGTTTATCTGGTTCTGGATCTTGCGCTGAATGGACAGCACCTCCATCTCCTTCTGCAGCAGGCGCAGTACGCGCTCGAGACGGCGTTTGACGTTGATGGTTTCGAGTACCTCCTGGTATTCGTTCTTTTCGAGGTTGAGGATGGAGGTCACGAAGTCCGCGATCTTGCCCGGCTCGTCCACGTTGACCATGGTGAGCTTCATCTCCTCGGTGAAGAGCGGGTTGTTCTCTGAGAGCATTTTAAGCTGGGAGAGCACCGCCCGGGTGAGGGCCTTGATCTCCATGTTCTTTTTCGGCATGTCGTCGTCGAGGTAGTCCACGTCGACGACTATGTGGGGCTTCTCCGAAATGACGTCCTTGACGCTGAAGCGCTTGATGCTGTTGATTAGGACGTTGATCCCCCCGTCGGGGAGGTTGATCTTCTTCAGTATCTTGGCGGCCGTGCCGAGCCGGCAGAGATCAGCCATCTGGATATCCTCGACGTCGTCGTCCTTGAGGAGCACCAGTCCC
Source organism: uncultured Leptospirales bacterium (assembly GCA_964625625.1). GTDB lineage: Bacteria > Spirochaetota > UBA4802 > UBA4802 > UBA5368 > MVZN01. The sequence goes on from CAZVEG010000042.1 coordinate 23,571, forward strand.
ACCGTCCGGGTGGTGTTCAGCACGCGGTCGATGGCCTCGGAGAAACGCCCCTGCGAGATGATGAGCGGGGTTACGATTCCCGGAAAGATCGGGCGGTACCGTATCGGGATGAGGTAGAGCTGGGACGGCAGGATATGATCGATCGCGATCAGGTCGCTTTCGAAAAGATTGGAATCGATGTCGATGGTCGATTCATCGGTGTAATTATCGTCATGTATCATCGGGGTGTCCTGGTTTCTGTCTGCCGCCAGCATCGCCCGACCGAGCCGATGCAGTCAAAGCATTTTTCCGGCGTGGAGTATATCCTAGCCGAGCAGCCGGAAAAGCTTTTTGAGCAGCGAAACCTTATTCCCGTAGGGCGGGTAGCGCAGCGGCATGTCGATAAGGTTGGAGCGCACGAGGACGCCGCGCCTGTGAGTGAACGTGTCGAAGCCGTACCTGCCGTGATACGCGCCCATGCCGCTCTCGCCGATCCCGCCGAAGGGCAGGTGGTGGCTTCCCACGTGTGAAACCGTATCGTTGACGCATGCTCCGCCCGAATGCACCCGTGCGAAGAGGCCGCGCGCCTTGCGGGGCCTGCCGGTGAAGTAGTACATGGCCAGGGGGCGGGGCATGGAGTTGACGAACGCGACGGCCTCGTCGATGGAATCGTATTCCAGTACGGGGAACAGGGGGCCGAAGATCTCCTCCTGCATGATGCGATGCTCCGGGCGTACGTTCGCGATAAGCGTCGGTTCGATATAGCGCTCGCCGGGAGAGGTGCCGCCTCCGTGGATGATGTCGCCGTCGCGCATGAGCGCCGTGACGCGGGCGAAGTGCCGCTCGTTGATGATGCGCGCGTAGTCCGGGCTCCGCCGCGGATCATCGCCGAAAAATTCACGGATTGTTTTGATGAAAAGGCCGATGAACTCGTCGCGCGCCGAGCGGTGCACCATCAGGTAGTCCGGGGCCAGGCAGGTCTGGCCCGCGTTGAAGAACTTGCCCCATGCTATCCGCTTCGCCGCGTAGTCGAGCCGCGCGTCCGCCTCCACGATGGCGGGGCTTTTCCCGCCGAGCTCGAGCGCAACCGGGGTGAGATGCTTCGCGGCGGCCGTCATCACCACGCGCCCGACCGCGGTGCTGCCGGTGTAAAAGATGAAGTCGAATTTTTCAGCGAGTACCGCCGTGGCGGTCTCCACTCCGCCCTGCGCAACCGCGATGTACGAGGGATCGAAGGTGTCGGTTACGAGCTTTTCAATCAGCCCCGAGGTGGCCGGTGACAGCTCCGATGGCTTGATGAGGGCGCAGTTCCCGGCGACCATCGAGGCGATGAGCGGTCCGATGGTGAGGTAAAAGGGATAGTTCCACGGGCTCATGATGAGCGCCGTCCCATAGGGCTCCCGGTAGATTACGCTCTTGGATAGAAAGTGGATGATCGGCGTGGGGACCTTTTCGGGTCTCGCCCAGTTCCGGAGATTCGCGGCGGCGTGTTTGATCTCGGGATACAGGATTCCGATCTCGCTGGCATAGGACTCGAACTCCGATTTACGCAGATCGTCGTGGAGCGCCGCCATGATGTCCTCCTCGGCCGAGCGGATTGCGGCGCCGAGCTTTTTGAGCATGGTGATCCGGAAGCGGGGATCGCGGGTGATCCCCGTTTCGTAAAAGCTTCTCAAACGCGAGATTTTTTCACGTATATCGGCATGGTCCATGATCACTCCCCCTGAGGTGCTGTTTTGAGTCCCGCAATCGCAAGAAAGTTACCGAATATCGCGGCGCTGTCGGCGTGGCGTCGATCGGCGAATTCCGGATGGAACTGGACCCCGTAAAGCGGGCGCTCCCGGTGCCGGATGGCCTGGACGCAGGCGTCGTTATCGGCGAGCAGGCGGAAATCCCCGGGCACATCGCTGATCTTCATGTGGTGCCAGTTGTATACCACGGGCGGCGCCGTCAGTCCATCGAAAAGAGGGTCGTCCGCGCGGAGCCGGAGAGGGGCATATCCCCGTTCCTCGAAACCCATCTCCACGATGTCGGATCCGAAAGCCATCGCCATGAACTGGAAGCCGCCGCAGATGGCGAATACCGGAAGATCGGTACAGCTTAAAAAGCCGAACAACGGCTCCATCTCCACGAACCGGTAGGATGAAAGCTCCTGGTGGTAGCCGGTGAGGACAACCGCGGCTGGTTCACACCGCAGCAGGGTTCCGGCGGATGCCTCGCGGAACGGAACGACCGCCAGGTTGACGCGGGCGTGCCCGGCGATGAAGTGTCCCACACTCCGCCACAGTTGAGGCGGCGAATCGTCCGACCCCATTTCGACGACGACGATCGTCGGTCTTCCATTGACGTGTGCCGGCGCCCTCCAGCAAACGCTCCTGATGATGCGCGCGGGCATCCGCTGCAGGAAGGCCTCCGCGATGAAAAAGGCGGACCGTATCGGCGATGGCGTCATGGTTCGTGGCAACAGGAAAAGAATGATTTGGCGGAACCGGCCGCCGTTAAGCTTTAATATACTATCGAGCCGGGTGTGCAGTCAACATAAATGATGTACACCGGGGGGATGGTGACGGCCTACAGGAGCGCGAGGAGGTCCGCCGGTTTTGCTATGAGCTCCGTTGCGCCGGATGAGCGCAGTTCCTCCGCGCCGCGGAAACCCCACAATACGCCCACGGGGATCATGCCCGCCCTTATGGCCGTTTCCATGTCTCCTCCGCTGTCGCCGAGCATGATGGCCTGTGCGGGTGCCACTCCCATGGCGTCGAGTATCTCGAGCGCCTGGGTGGGATCGGGCTTTTTTGGTCGATCGGGGCGTGCCCCGCGGGAGATTTTGAAGTACCCTTCCAGGTACTCGTGGATAATTTTCACGGTATATTCATGGGGCTTGTTCGAGAGCACCGCCATTTTCACGCCGCGGGCGGAGAGCTCGTCGAGAAGCGGTCGTATCCCGTCGTAGGGATGCGTGGCGGCGTTGTACCGGCGCGCGTATTCGCTCCGGGCCCGCTCCTGGCAGCGGGCGATCGAATCCGCTCCTTCCAGGCGTCCCGCGATCGCACGCTCGACGAGCACGTCCATGCCGTTACCGACCATCAGGCGGTAACGGTCCACCGGATGGGGTTCAAGCCCCTCGTTTTCCAGCGCGGCATTGACGGAATCGGCGATATCCCGCAGCGTGTCGAGCAGGGTGCCGTCGAGATCGAAGACCACGGCGTCATATTTCGATGACGTTTTCATAGCGGGGAGAATTCCGGTGGAGGATGGGTCTGTAAAGTACATTTTTCCCGGGAGAGGGGAATACCTCCACCGGCGGACTGCCATGGCGGGGAAATAAATTTAACTATACAAGAGCGGCAATTCAGGTTGACACACGCGAAGTGGTCGGATAAGCATAATATCGGCCGGATCGTTTCCTGTAGCCCGGAGCGGAGATATCACCCGTGCATTTCATATATAAAAAAGGGGTTAACCGATGGCCCGTGAAACCTTTCTGAAGCGCTTCTTCCTGGCGAGATATCACGACGCGCCTTTTTTGATACAGCGTAAGGCCCAGACGCTCATGTATTATACCCTTACGATCGGCATGCTGATGTTCGTCCTGTCCGGTGTGTTTGCCCTGATCCTTCCGGAAATCCAGCTCCAGGCGAACGCGGTCATTTTCACCGTTGCCGGGGCCGCGGTAATCACACTGATCCTTCTGAGAAAAGGACGGTATCACGCGGCCGCCAATCTCATCACGGCCGTGGCCTCGATCGCCGTTACGGCAGGGCTTTTCGCCAAGGTCAACCGCGACGCCTACGCGGGATACACGACTTTCATCTACTTTATGATCGCGCTCATCGTGCAGGCGATGCTCTTCTGCGAAAAGAAGTGGATATTCAGCTTCACTGCGTTGTTTTTTATCAGCGACATCACCTTTTTCTTCCTCGTGAAGGACAGGCTCGACCCGATAAGCCTCAAGGCGGCCAAGGTGGGCATGGTCGACAGCAGCTTCGTCATCATTTTCACCTTCGTCCTTTCCTATCTGGTGCTCCGCATCACCGAGCAGGCCATGGTAAAATCAGACGAGGAGCGCAAACGCAGCGATGAAAGCTATGGGAAGATAGGCAGCCTGCTCGGCTCGGTGCGTGAAACATCGCAGCGCCTCGCGAGTTCGGTAGAGGAGCTTTCATCGACGTCGAACTCGTTTTCCGAGTATTCCCAGAACCAGGCGGCGTCCGCCGAGGAGATCATGGCGACCATAGAAGAGGTATCCGCCGGCGTGGACCAGATCGCGATCCGCGCGGGAGAGCAGTTCCAGAGCCTGACGGCGCTCGTCACCAAGATGAATGACCTTTCAAAGACGATCGAGTCGATGGGAACCGACATATCGGAGGCCGTTACGCTGACCGGCAATATCGCCGCCAACGCGAAGGAGGGAGACCGTTCGCTCGGTGCGATGAGCGGCAGCATGCAGAAGATCGGGGACAGCTCCAGGGAAATGACCGGGATCGTCGAAATCATCAACGGAATATCGGATCAGATCAACCTGCTCTCGCTCAACGCCACCATCGAGGCGGCGCGCGCGGGCGAGGCCGGCAGGGGATTCGCCGTCGTCGCCGACGAAATCTCCAAGCTGGCGGACAGGACGGCCGACAGTTTGAAGGAGATCGACCGGCTCATAAAGGGTAACAACAGCGAAATAGGGAGCGGCCTGCGCAACGTTGATGAAACGGTTGGCGTCATACGGAGCATCATAGAGGGCGTAAACACGATCAGTTCCATGATGGAGTCGCTTACGGCGCAGATGATGGAACAGCAGAAC
>CAZVEG010000043.1:0-28308 GCA_964625625.1 uncultured Leptospirales bacterium
GGGTGGGGCTCTGCCAGTGGGGAGCGAACGGGATGGCGGAGCGCAAGGCCGTTTATACCGACATTCTGAGGCATTATTATCGAGGGACCAGGCTGATGATCATCGCCGAAAGGACGCGCCCGGTCGCGGGTGAAAAGCTTGTTCGGGCCAGGCCCGGAGTCCGCTGAACGGTTCAGTAAAAATTGTTGTTGTTAAAAAAACACGTCATCGTTTCATGATGGCACGATGACGACAGAGCGGACATTCAGGCTATCCGATTTCGATTTTTACCTCCCCGACGGCCTTATCGCACAGGAGCCCGCGAAGGAGCGTGATTCTTCGCGACTCATGGTCATGCGGCGCGGCGGTTCGTTGGAACACCGCATGTTCCGTGATATCGTCGAGTATCTGCGCGAAGGGGATGTACTCGTATTCAACGATGCCCGCGTCATCCCGGCGCGCGTTTTTTTTCTCAGGAAGAGCGGCGCTCGCGTGGAGTTCATTCTTACGGGAAGGCTGGACGATGCGCGATGGACGGCCATCTGCAACAGGACCTCTCGGCTCAAGCCCGGCGAGATCCTCCACGCACAGCGCGATGACACCGTGAAGATACGGGTGCTTTCCCGGGGCGAAGACGATTTCACGATTGAAAGCAGCGTCCCCCTGGACGATGGCGTGTTGAACGCTATCGGGGTGGTGCCGCTGCCTCCCTATATCAGGCGCGATTATTCCGCGCTGGACCGGGAGCGCTACCAGACGGTATACGCGCGGGAGAGCGGCGCCGTGGCGGCTCCAACGGCGGGCCTGCACTTCTCGACGGAACTCCTTTCGGATATCGCCGCGCGGGGTGTCGAGTTCGCCTATCTCACGCTCTTCGTCTCGTGGGGGACCTTTCAGCCCGTGCGCCATGAGGACATTTCCCTCCACCGAATGCATGGCGAGCGCTATATACTTCCCGAATCCTCGGCCGCGCTCATAAACACCGCCCGCGCCGAGCGGCGCCGGATCATCGCGGCCGGTACCACGTCCCTGCGCGTTCTCGAGAGTACCCTCCATGATGGAGTCAATCTCGCCGGTGAGGGGATGACGGAGCTTTTTATACATCCACCCGCGGGTGTCCGGTCGATCGACGCACTGCTCACGAATTTTCACACTCCACGCTCCACGCTCCTCATGCTGGTGGCCGCCTTCGCGGGTTATGACCCCGTGATGGAGGCGTACGGATCCGCCGTTGAAAATATGTACCGCTTTTTTTCGTACGGCGATGCGATGCTGATTCTGTGACGGGCCCGGATCTACGCGTTTGATTTCCGTGCGCCGGAATGCCCGGTGAAAGCGATTTCAGTCGGTAAGGAGGATTTTGATGAAGGTCGGCGATGTATGCTCCTTCCTGGACGCGCATTTTCCGCTCGCGTTGCAGGAAAAATACGACAACGCGGGGGGGCAGGTCTTGTTCCCCGATGACGAACTCCGGGGAGTGCTGGTCTCGCTCGATTGCGACGGGGCGGTGATCGACGAGGCGCGCGCCCTTGGATGCAATCTTATCGTCACGCATCATCCGGTTTTTTTCCGTCCGCTGCGAAATCTCAGCGTCGGTGATCCGCGCTCGGAGATGGTGTTCGGGCTGGTCGAGGGACGAACGAGCCTGTATTCCGCCCACACCAACCTGGACAAGATATACTATGATCGGCTCGGACAGACGATCGGGCTGACGGAAATGAGTCTCCTGGTGAAAACCGAAGCGCCGGCCGCGGGCGGAGGGCGGGAGTACGGTTTCGGTGTCCGCGGAGATTTTAATCCCCCCCTCTCCCTCGAAGAGCTGCTGCATCGCGTTTGCGAACGGCTTTCTCTTCACTTCCTGGTGTACGCGGGAAACGCCTCCCGACCGGTACGTCGATGCGCGGTGAGCGGCGGTTCCGGCGGCGGCTCCATCGAGCGTGTCCTGCGTGATCGCGAGGTGGACTGCGTGATCACGGGTGATGTTGGATATCATGATGTAAAGGCGGCCGTCGATCACGGTGTCGCGGTCATCGACGCCGGTCATTACGGCACCGAGCGAATATTGCTGGATTTTTTGCTTTCCGACATTCAAGACTACTTGACAAAATCGTCGATGGCCGGGCAAATAAAGACCTGCGTCTCCCGCATGGAGACCAATCCTTTCAGCGTATTTCTGCCGGACCTGAAATGAACAGCGATATAGCCAGGATGATCGAGCTGCAGCGGTACTGGGACACGGTACTTCGCTGCCGTGAGGACATAGAGAAGAGCGCGAACTCCATTTCGTTCTGGAAAAAGCGGCTCAGGGAAAACCAGGATAGCGTTCTCGCCCTCCAGGAGGCGATAAAGCTTGCGAAGAGCTCACTGCGGCAGAAGGAGGTTGACCTCGCTTCCGTGGAAGAAAAGATCGCAAAGCTCGAAACGCGCAGAAATGCCGTGAAGAACGAGCGTGAGGACGCGGCCGTGGCGAGCGAGCTCGCGGCGGCCTCGGCGGAGCGCGGCGGCCTCGAGGAGGAGATACTGCTTCTCATGGACGACCTGGAGGCGAAGAACGCTTCGCTGGCCGAAGCGGAAAAGGAGGCGGCGGGCGCTCTGGAACAATCTGGTGCGGATATAGCGATGCTCGAGGAACGTATGGAGCGATTCCGGGTACAGATGGATGAGAACAGGGCCAGGTTTGACGAAGGCCTCGCTTCACTTTCCGCCGTCGTTCGGCCGAAATTCCAGAAACTCACCGGCACCGGCAACGGGAAGGCCATCGTGCGTATCGACGGGGAAACCTGCGAGGGCTGCCGTGTACGGGTGCCGGTCCATCTCGCCGGCGACGCGTCGAAAGCGGACCGGGTGATGTCGTGCAGTAATTGCGGAAGATTTATTTACAACGGATAGGTTTCCGGTTCCCGCGCGTTTGCCGGCAGTTCGAGGGTGCGGAAACAGCGCCCGTCGGCGAAGAAGGACCGCCGGGTAAAAAACAATGAGGAAAATATGCTTCTAAGTATTGACAGGGTTTTACAGCTCCTTGCCGAGGGGAAGAGCGTTCAGAAAATAGCCGAGCTTTCCGACGTCGATGTGGCGGAGGTCTGCGCCGTTATTGAAGAGGCGAGGACCCTGCTTGAAACCAGCGACAAGGCCCGTTCGCGCAAGAAGATCATCATCCGGCGTAAGAATCCGGCCGACGATCCATCCCCGGCCCCGCCCGAAGAGGCCGGGGTTGAGGCGACACCGGATGACGAGATTTTCGAGGGAGCGGAGCTCTCCGCCGTACCGCTTGATTCATCCCTGATCATGTATACCGACGGCGCGTCGCGCGGAAACCCGGGGCCGGCCGGTATCGGAATCGTCATCTACGACAGCGACAACAGGCAGGTGGGCAAGGTCTCGCTGCCCATCGGGGTGCAGACTAACAATTATGCCGAATACACGGCGCTGATCCGGGCTCTGCGGATAGGGCGCTATTTCAGGGCCCGCATGCTGAAGATCCGCACCGATTCCGAGCTCGTGGTAAAGCAGATCAAAGGCGAATACAAGGTCAACCACGAGAACATAAAGGCCCTCTATGCCGAGGCGATGAAGTTGAAGAAAGCATTCGGCAGCTGTAAAATTGAGCACGTTACGCGCAATTTCAACGATAAAGCCGATTACCTTGCCAAAAAAGCCTCGGAACTGAACAGATAGGCGAAGGCCGGGTATAATGGGCGCTCCCCGCGAGGAAAAGGAACTCATTACGGAGCTGTGTTCCAGGCTGCGCCTGGACCCGGTGATCGCCCAGCTCCTCGTCCGTCGCGGACTCGCGAGCGCGATGGAGGCGGAGGCGTATATCAACCCCAGCCTGGCCATGACGCACAGCCCCTTCCTGATGGAAGGGATGGCGGAAGCCGTCATTCGTCTGGAAAAGGCCATTGCGGACGGTGAGCGGATCGGCATCTTTGCCGATTCAGATCTCGACGGTCTTTCCGCGCTGGCGGTGATGGACAGACTCCTCGATCTGGCCGGCGCGCGAAGCGACCGGGTGATGCGGTATCCCGTTGATGACGATGATTACGGCCTGAACATGCGTTCGGTCGAGCATTTCAAGAAGGAAGGGGTGTCGCTCCTCATCACGCTCGATTCGGGCGTACGCGATGTGGCCGAGGTCGCCCGCGCGCGCGAGCTCGGCATGGACGTGCTGGTCTGTGACCATCACGAGCCCGGCGATGTTCTGCCCGATGCGATCATAATCAACCCCAAAATGAAGACGTGCTCCTATCCCTTCAGGGAGCTTGCCGGTGTCGGGGTTGCTTTCAAGTTATGCTGCGCGGTGCTTTACGCGCGTGAAGCCGAATACAATCGGCGGTTTCTGATTGTTTCCGGAGAGGACGGTGCGGTAAGTGTTTCGAAGATACGGAACATGGTGATCGAATCGACGGAGATTTTCGAGGGGCCGCTGAACGCAGCCTCGATCGGGATGGCCGATTGCGATTTCCTGCTGTACCATGGCCTGGACGAGGATTTCGTGGGGGATCTTCGTGGTGCCGGCTGTTCCGCGATCGAGCATTTTCTCAGTTATATCGAACCGGAGGAAGGAGCCGATCGGGCGCTGACCCTCGAAGACTGGTGCGATGCCTTTTCGATCAGGTCCGACCTGTATTCGCGCCGCATCGACATCCTGTCACGAATTTTCCTGGAGCGCTGTTACGCCGCGTCGGCCCCGCTGGTTGTGTTTGCGCGTTCCTCGCTGGACCTTGTGACTCTCGGCACGATCGCCGACATCATGCCGCTGACGGACGAAAACAGGATACTGGTGCGCCACGGGCTCGACGCGCTTGCCGGCACGAAACATCCCGGGCTTCGCATGCTCCTCGAAAAAAACGGGGGTGGAACGACGGCGCGCGACGTGGCCTGGAAGATCGCCCCTTTCCTCAATACTCCCGGACGCTACGGTAAAAGCCGGTTGCTCGCCCGTTTTTTTCTCGAGCGCGAAGAGGGTGTGCTCGAAAACATCATCGCCGAAATAACCGATATGAACGAGCGCCGCAAGGACGAGCTCGCCTCCCTGTATTCAAGGCTCCATGAGGAATGTCGTACCGGCGATCGTCACCGTGCCGGGGACGGAATGTATTTCGTGCGTGATGCCGGGGTTCCCGACGGGCTGTGCGGCCTGCTCGCCAACCGGCTGGCTGAAGCGTTCGGGCGTCCGGTGATCGTGGTCGCGCTCGCACAGGGGCGTGATGTGGTGAAGGGATCGGGACGCGCGAGCGGGAAATTTGATTTCTTTTCACGGGTCGTACCGTACTCGTCGCTTTTCGAGAGAATAGGAGGGCATCCCCAGGCCTTCGGCTTTTCCATCCGCGTCGATAAGCTGGAAGACGCCCGCAGGGCCATCGCTTCCGGCCTGGAGTGCGCGCCGTACGGTAAAAAGGAACACGGTTTTCCGATCTTTGCCGATGTCCGGCCGGACGGGATCGCCGGATTCACTACTGAATTCGTGGATTCGCTTAAAATCTTCGAGCCCGTCGGGCACCAGAATGAGGAACCGCTTTTTCTTTCGCGAGGTCTTCGCGTTGCCGGTTTCAGGGTGATGGGCGCCGGGCGAACGCACGGCAAATTCATCATCGACGGTCCCGCCCGGATTGAAGCGATCGGCTGGGGGATGGCCGCGGAAATGGCGGAAGCGGCGAAAAAAGGCGCGGTGGATCTTCTGTATTCGCTTTCGATAAACGAGTATCGCGGTGAGCGTAAACCCCAGATGCTCATAAAAAGCATTCCGGAAGACGGGTACGAGCCAGGTACCGCCTGCCGGTAGATCGACAAATCACGCAATAATAGTATTTGACTTTCATGAATGCTCCGGGTACGGTGAAACGATCGCGACGGCGAGAAACTATCCTCGAGGAAGTGCCATGAACATCGAAGTAAAGGAAAATGACGCCCAGGTAAGCGTTATCGTCAACGGCGACATCGAGATGATGACAATCAAGGATTTCAAGGAAAAACTCCTCAATCTCGGGCAGGGTACGGAAAAGGACATCGAGCTTGACCTTGCCAATGTTGAATATATCGACTCCTCGGGCGTCGGCGTGCTGATCAGCCTGCTCAAGCTCCAGAAAAAGAAGGGTAAAGTCCTCAGAATACGAAAGGCCAGCACCAAGGTGCTTAACGTGCTCAAGCTGAGCTCGTTGTCCGACGTTTTCGAGCTGTAGCGCCGGTAACCGGGTGAGTCGTGGATGTTCGTGTAGGGATTGGCTATGACGTTCATGTCTTCGCGGAGGGCAGAAGGCTCGTTCTCGGCGGTGTGGACATGGATTACCCGCTCGGCCTTCTCGGTCATTCCGACGCGGACGTCCTGCTGCATGCCGTCATCGACGCGCTTCTGGGAGCCGCTTCCCTTGGCGATATAGGGAGCCTCTTTCCGGATTCCGATCCCTCCCTGCGGGACGTCAGCAGTCTCGATCTTCTGCGCCGGGTATACGACCTTCTTTCCGGGCATGGCGTGACAATCCTGAACATCGATTCGGTCGTGATCTGCGAAAAGCCGAGAATTCTGCCTCATGTGGATGCCATGAAGGCGGCGATTTCCCGCGCGCTCGGGGATTTGAAGCCCGAACGGATAGGCATCAAGGGTAAAACAACCGAGGGTCTCGGTTTTACCGGACGCCGCGAAGGCATGGCCGCCCAGGCCGTCGCGCTGGTCAGGTTTAATTGATATATGGTTCAGATCATTTACAGGTGTCGAATGTAAGCCGCTGACAGGGAGGAATCATGAAAAAAACCGTGATCGTGGTATTCATCTTTCTCTGGGGATCGGCCCTTCTTGCCGATGAGATCCATCTCAACGACGGCCAGGTGATTCGAGGGAAAATCCTCAAGGTGACCGAACGGACGATTGAGTACGATCCCGAGGGCGACGAGCCCTTCGATGTCTTTCCGCGCGGCCAGATCATGAAGATCGTCTACGACAGCGGGAAGACGGTGAACCTGAACGAGGGCGCCGAACCGATCGAGAAGCCGCTTGAATCGCGCGGGACCGGTGAGGTGGCCGTATCCGAAAAAAAAGGAGCTCATCGGCATGATGGCTTTTTCCTGCGTGCCCAGCTTGGATTTGGAAGCGGCGCCACGGTGATAGAAGATTTGCAGGGCGATGATTTTGAAACCAGCGGTACGTCGACAACTTTCAATTTTCAGCTCGGCTATGCCATCGTCGATAATTTCATCATTTTTCTCGAGAACGGGGCGAGCGTTATGCCGGAATCGAAAGTCAAATGGGCCGGGGCGGTTACCGAGGCGGAAAAGAAGAACGATGTCGCCATCTCGACCTTCGGAATCGGCATGAGCTGGTACTGGATGCCGTACAATATCTACATCTCTCCGGTGCTTTCCATCAGCGCAACGGAATACGACGGCGCCGCGCTCAAAGGCGACTCGGAGGTAGGCAGCGGCCTCACTCTCTCCATCGGCAAGGAATGGTGGGTTTCCGACAACTGGGGGTTGGGAGTGGCGCTGTTTGTATTCGGCGGAAGCGATACGGTCAAAGATCAATCGAACAAAAAATACGATATGGCGAGCTCCGTAATCGGAATAATGTTCACCGCCACCTACAACTGATTCCGCGCGTCCCGGGGACGGATCGCGTCCCCGGGTCTTTCGGTCGTTCGTCGTAAAAACCTTCACATCTAACAAATATCGTTGACATCCCCGTCGTGTATAGTGTTTTCATTCTATTCCCGCACCCGTGGCAGGGGTGTTTCGGACTCTTGCCGCATATAACCGCTGTACGGATGGGCTGTATGATCAAGAACGACGTTGAGCTTCTCAGGCGCGGCACCGAAGAGATAATCCCGGAGGATGAATTTCTCCGAAAACTGGAGCGTTCGGAGCGAGAGCAGAAACCTCTCATCGTGAAAACCGGTTTCGATCCCACGGCGCCCGACATCCACCTCGGCCACACCGTACTTCTGCGTAAAATGCGCCATTTCCAGCGGATGGGGCACACGGTGGTGTTCCTCATCGGCGATTTTACCGGCATGATCGGCGATCCGTCGGGAAAATCGGAAACGCGGAAACGCCTCACCCGTGAAGAGGTGCTTGCCAACGCGGAGACCTACAAGCGGCAGGTCTTCAAGATACTCGACCCCGCCGTCACCGTCGTCGATTTCAACTCACGCTGGTGCCAGCCGATGGGCTTTGCCGACGTGCTGGAGCTCACCTCGCGCTACAATGTCGCCCGAATGCTCGAGCGCGATGATTTCGCCAACCGCTACAGGGAGGGCAAGCCGATTTCCATACTGGAATTCATGTATCCGCTGGTGCAGGGATACGACTCGGTGGCGCTGAAGGCCGACATCGAGCTCGGCGGAACGGACCAGAAGTTCAACCTGCTGGTCGGTCGCGATCTCCAGCGGGAATACGGCCAGGAGCCTCAGGTAATCATGACGCTCCCGCTTCTGGTGGGCCTGGACGGGTCGCAGAAGATGTCCAAGTCGCTCGGCAACTACATCGGTATCAACGAATCGCCGCGGGAGATTTTCGGCAAGGTGATGTCCATCTCCGACGAACTCATGTTCCTCTATTATCGTCTCGTTACGGACGTGCCCTATGCCGAAATCGGTGCCTTCGAGAAAGGCATGCGGGACGGTTCGACGCATCCCCGCGACATAAAGGTGCGCCTGGCGAAGGAGATATGCGCGCAGTTTCACGACGTCGAGACCGCGGAGAAGGCCGAAGCCGAGTTCAACAAGATATTCGTCCGGAAGGACCTGCCCGACGAAATTCCGGAATTCACCGTTCCCGCCGGGGAGGTGGCAAACGGCTCGATCTGGATGGCCAAGCTCCTGGTGCTTGCGGGCCTGGCGGCGAGCAACGGCGAGGCCCGGCGTCTCATCAAAGGCGGCGGGGTGCATGTGGATAATCAGAAGGTCGAGAGCGAGGACTATGAGCTCGCGCTCCCCTGCGACTGCGTCGTCAAGGTCGGCAAGCGCCGGTTTATAAGGATACGGGGTTGATTTTTTTGTAACCCACCGGATACCGGCATGTCGGATAAAAGTGACCTTGAAGTAATCGACAGGGTGCTTGCGGGGGATATCGAGGCGTTTTCCGCGATCATCGAGAAATACCAGGACCGGATATTCCGGTACGCGTATTCGAGGGTCTATAACTACGATGAAGCGCTCGATATCACCCAGGAAGTGTTCCTGATGGCGATGGAGGCCCTTCGGTCGTTCCGGCGCGAGGCGAAGTTCTCCACCTGGATGTTCAGCATCATGGTGAACTATTGCAAGAACTACCGGAAAAAGAGGGACCGGTTTCCGTCGGTGGGCCTGAGCCGATCCGAGGGGGGGGACGAGTTCGAGATCCCCATTCCCGACGAACGCCAGACCCCCGAGGACGACGTCGTCACCGGGGACACCCTTCGCATAGTGAAAGAGGAGCTCTACGCACTGCCCGACGATTACAAGGAGATACTGGTGTTGAGGGACATCGAGGGCCTTGCCTACGGCGATATAGCACGGATCCTGGGGATACATCTTTCTAACGTCAAGGTGAGAATCCACAGGGGAAGAGAACTCTTGAAAAAAAGGCTGGCTGAGAGGGGACTCTTATGACGAAGGAACACATCACTTTCGGTCTGCTGTCGGACCTCCACGACGAGGTGCTGAACGCCGCGCGGAAGGATTCGCTGATGGAACACCTGGGAGGCTGCCCCGCATGCGGACGTGAATACGAGGAACTGGGGCGCATGGTGAGGATGGTTTCGTGTCTCCGGGTGATCGGCATACGGTCCCGCGATGATTTCTGCCGCGCGACCCTTTCGCGCGTGATCCTCTGCGAGAGAAAAAGGAAAAGGCATCTTTACTACAAGCGGGTGATCCCCTCCGCCGTGGCGGCGATGGTGATCTTCCTGGTGGGGATCGACCAGTTCCAGAACGGCCCGACGGGCGAGAGGCGAAGCGGCGCCAGGATCGCTTCGAGCGCCTCAGGCGGGGAGCTCGCGCGCGAGATCGGCAGCGCGTATGATATGCGCAGGACGATGTCGATCCTCAGGAAAAACCGGGCGCGCGTGACCATGGTGACCGACGGCTATATCGAGGCGGAGGTCCCTTCGCGCTTCGTCGATGGCATACAGCGCGAGTGTGACGGCTCGTTCTCAACGGGGATGCACGGCTTTGCGACCGCGGTAGGGTATACGGAAGGCGGCATCCAGGATGGCCTGATACTCTCCTCGGGGTTCGTGCACCAGCGGCCCGCGGACCAGTCCAGAAACGTTCGCTTGAGGATTATCCTCAGGTAGATATGCCGGGCATACCGGCTATATGCACCGGCCGGATCTCAACCCCTCTTTTTAATTGCAATTTCCCACGCAATCCATTAGTACTGTCATAATATCACCGTCCGGTCCGATCTCGTGCCTGCTCCGCGGGCCGGACCGGTTCCGGGGGAATCCGTCGAGCGGGGAAAGCCATGGTTACCATAAGTATTATCCTGTCTCTGGTGGCGTCCATCATGCTGCCTTTCATGGCCCTGTTCGTGATGTACAAGGACTGGCGCGACCAGGTGCACCGCTATTACGCGCTGTTGACCGTTTCCGGCTTCGGAATCCTGTTCACGATGTTCATAACCTACGCGTTTCCGGATTCGCCGTTTCTCACCGAGATCAACAGAATAACCCAGGCGGCGACGGCCTTCACTTTCACCGCGCTCTTCGGCGTTTCGCTTGTTTTTCCGAAGGGGGACCGGCGTTTTCCCTTCAAGTACAGCGTTATGATCTTCGTTCCCACCATCATCGTCAGCGTAATCGCCAATTTCACCGACTGGAATATCACCGCGGCGTATTTTAAAGATGGAAAGCTCGTCAGGGATTTTAACTTTTTCTATACTTTTTATGCGCTGGTGGTTCTGGTATACCTCCTTCTCGGAACCATAAACTTCATAATAAAATATTTCAGGACTAAAATTCGTATATTCAAGCTCCAGATGCGCTTCGTGTTCATCGGGACGTCGATAGGCCTTACCGGTGCCTCAGTCTGCTCGATCATCCTGCCGCGATTTTTCAATTATTCCGACCTGTACGTTCTCGGGCCTTCGCTCGCGTCGTTCATCGCGTTCGGCTCTCTCTTCTACTCTATTATTTCGTATAACGTAATGGATATCACCACCGCGGTCCACAAGACCGTTACGTACACCATCATATCCATGGCGATTTTCATACCGATTTTCCTGATGCTCGGGGCATGGGACGCGAATATATGGTCTATCGGGGAGGCTCCGCTTTTGGTTATCGCGGGAGTGGTGGTTATCATCTTTCTCCTCTTCTCGGTGTATATCCAGCCGGCGATCGACCACGCGTTCAAGCGCAGGCAGTACGAGTTCGAATCGATAATCGACAGCTTCGTGCGGGATGTCGGCGGCATGAGGGATTTCACGACCATCATCCAGCGCTCGGTAGACATCCTTCACGATTCTCTCTTCCTGAAGAGCGCGTTCTTCATCCTTTTCAGCAACGAAAACAAGCGTTATGAGCTCGTCTACCAGAAGGGGACGACGGTGGAAGTCCCGCCGCTGGAGAGGGGCTCTCCCGTGGTACGGTGGTTCATACGGAACCAGGAGGTGCTGCCCGCGGACAGGGTGTACACCGACGAAAAAAGCTTCGCGGAGATACGTGATGATTTTCTGCAGTTTTTCTCGGCGGGCGGAGTTCGTATTGTGATCCCGATTTACCACGAGCGCAGGGTGCTGGGACTGCTCTGCCTGGGCGACAAGGACTCGCTTGCGTCGTACAAACCCGACGAAATAGAGAAGCTCGATTATTTCCGCTCCGAAAGCAATACGCACATCTCTAACGCGCTGATATACGAAGAGTCGAAGCGCCAGCAGCTCATCAGCCGGACCATGGATCTTTCATCGGATATCCTGGCGAAGGCGGTCCCGGTAAAGCTTCCCAACCTCATCGGCATCAAGTTCGGGGCGTTCGTCATCCCGCGGTACGGAGAGGGTATCGATTATTTCGATTTCATCAGGCCGGGGAGTCACGGCATCGGCGTGGTCGCCACCGACATCGCCGGCGTGGGGATCAACAGCGCGCTCTATTCGGTGGTGCTGCGCTCGGCCTTCCAGTCGTGCATCGAAGAGGCCCCGTCGGCCTACTCGGTGATACAGAAAATGAACAACGCCGTCTACGAGTACGGCTCGGGAGAGAGCGGGCTCATTACGGCCTATTACCTGTATTATGACCTTCGTTCCATGCGGCTCATCTACTCCAACGCGGGATTTCCGCCGCTGGACCTCTACCGTATCGACAAGAACGATTTCGATGCGCTCGACACCGAGGGAATACCCCTGGGGTACGATCCGAAGGCGAGTTACGGTATGGGACGAACCAACCTGCTGCGCGGCGATATCGGCATAGTCTATTCGAAGGCGCTGGTGACGTCGAAGAACCAGAAGGGTGAGGCCTTCGGGCTGGGCAACCTTCGTTCCATCATAAAGGAGCACCGCACCGAACGGCCGGAGGATATCGCCGCCGCGATGAGGGACCGGTTCCTGTCCTTCCTGGGTCTTGCTTCGCCGGAATCGGACATAGTGGCCATTCTTTTCAAGATCGTTTGAGCCCGCATCCGACCCGCTTTCGCCGCGGGTCTGCGGAGGGGGGTACTATTCGGTTTCCTCGCGGTGAAAATGGCGGTAGATGGTTTCCGCCGTCTTTTCACCGATTCCCGGCACCAGCGCGATCTCATCCAGCGTCATGACGGGAATCCTCGCCGGCTCGGGTACGTTCCTGAGAAGAAGCGCCCTCTTCTTCTCACCGATTCCCGGTATCGAATCCACCACCGAAGATGTCATGGACCGGTCGCGAAGCGATCGATGGTATCCTATGGCGAAGCGGTGCGCCTCGTCCCTGGCCGCCTGAAGTATTTTGAGCGCGGCCGGGCTTTCCGCCAGCCGCAACGGCGTCGCTTTCGGATCGTGATACACTTCCTCGAGGCGTTTGGCTAGCGAGATGATCGCCACGGACGCTCCCAGCGCGTCGCGTGCCTCCATCGCGCGGGCGAGTTGTGCGGGCCCGCCGTCGACTATGATCAGGTCGGGAAAGGGAATTCCCTCATTCACCAGGTGCTGGAGCCTCCTTCCAACGGCCTCGTGTATCATTCCGGGATCGTTCGCCCCTTCGTATCCACGGATCCTGAAGCGTCGGTAATTCTTTTTGTCGGGGACCCCGCCGCGGAATTCGATCATGGAGGCGACGGCGTGTTTCCCCTGGATATTGGATATATCGAAACAATCGATGACCTCGGGAGGCCCCCCCAGGCCGAGCGCGTCGGCGAGTTCCGAAAGCCCCCTCTCTTTGTCCGCGAATTTGCGATGTGCCTCCCGGTCGGCCATGACGAGGTCGATGTTTTTCTGCACCATCTGGAGTATGCCCTTTTCGTCGGCCGTCCTGGGCAGCGCGATTACCGTCTTTCGCGATGCGAGGGATCCGAGATATTCGGCGACGGTGCTCCGATCGGCCATGTCGGACGAGATTACTATGCGTGGCGGTATTTCCGCACCACGGTAGTATTCGACCAGAAAGGCCTGGATTATTTCGCCGGGGAGGGAGTACTTGGCGTTTTCATAAACGAAGATTTTCCGTCCGACGAGCGCCCCCGCGCGGAATTCAAAAAGGAGCACAACGGCCTCGTCGCCACCCGAGGCCAGACCCACGAAATCCTGGTCGCTGCCAACCGGCGCGAGCACCTTCTGGTCGCCCGTTATCTTTCTGATGTCCGCGATAACGTCCCGCATGCGGGCGGCTTTTTCGTATTCCAGGCGCGCGGCGTAACCGTCCATTATGGAGCCCAGGTCGTCGATGACGGGATCGATGTTCCCTTCCAGGAAGCGCATCGCGGTTTCGACAATCGCGCGGTATTCCCCGGCGGACATCGTACCGCGGCATATG
Organism: uncultured Leptospirales bacterium; assembly: GCA_964625625.1. Lineage (GTDB taxonomy): Bacteria > Spirochaetota > UBA4802 > UBA4802 > UBA5368 > MVZN01. The sequence continues at coordinate 13,889 of CAZVEG010000043.1, forward strand.
CCGTGACAGCGGTTTATCTGATAGTTGAGGCACGAGCGTTCGTGTTCCTTCAACGGCAGGGGGCGCGAGCAGGTCTTGAGTTTGAAGGTCGTGTTGATGGTGGTGATCATCTGCCGGGCCGCCCGGGCGTCGGTGTACGGTCCGAAGTAGCGGTTGCCGTCCTGCGCGAGCCTGCGGGTGAACACGAGCCGGGGGTATTCCTCGTCGAGTTTGACCATTATGTAGGGATATTTTTTATCGTCCTTGAGGCGGATGTTGTATTTCGGCTTGTGTCGCTTGATGAGCGTGTTTTCGAGCAGGAGCGCCTCGATCTCGGAATCGGTCATGATGTACTCCATGTCGGCGACACTCCTGACCAGCACCCTGGTTTTCGGATCGAGGTCGGCCTTCTGGAAGTACGAAGACACGCGTTTGCGAAGCGAGCCCGCCTTGCCGATATATATGATCTCGCCCGTGTCGTCTTTCATTAAATAGACGCCGGGCTGAAGGGGAAATTGCGCGAGCTTAAGCTGTAGCTCCGTCTCCGGTTGTCTCATCGCCGTACCGCAGTTTCCTTATTTTTTCGATGTACTGAATCGTCAGTTCGTTGCCCGGGTTCGTCCGCAGGGCCCGTTCGAACATGTCCAGTGATTTCTCATAGTCCCTCCGGCGCGCGTGGATTACGCCCAGGTTGAAATAGCTCCCGAAGCCCTCGGGTTTGAGAAAGGTGAGTGTGGTAAAAAGCGCCGCCGCGTCATCCATCCTGTTCTCCTTGAGGAGTGTCACCCCGAATTTAAATATATCACCGAGAGTGTCTTTGTTCTCCAGTTCGGAGAGGATTTTTTCCTTTTCCTCGAAGGATTTTTCGCGCTCCTTCAGCTCCCGCATCCCGCCGACCAGGCTGTTGAACGAGGTCGCGAGCTCCATGAGTTCGGCATCGGCACCGGCGTTGAGGTTAACGTCGAGCTCGCCGGCGGAGGCCTTTTTGATGGATGCGGAAAGCCCGTCGATAAGCAGGGTGAAATTGTGCATGAAAAGATAGCTCGCGCCGAAGACCGCAAGCACCAGCGCGGTCGCGAGCAGCGCGACGATCTTTTTCATCCTGCCCGTCTCCGCCGAATACTCGTCGAGGGCGGCCTGCAGGTCCGCCGACGAGTATGAAAACTGCAGCACCACCTCCTTCTTGCCCAGGGAGTAGGGCATGTATACGTTCTGCCAGTACAGGCCGCCCGATGCGCGGACCAGCGGGTCGACGGCCGGTTCGAAGAGCCCCTTTTTAAGATAACCGGCCTCCCTGCTCTCACGCACAACATCTTCCCTGGCTATGCCCGTTTCTATCGCCGGGTTGATACTGATGATTTCGGCGGCGCGAAAGTAATTCTCGTCCGCGGTCCGGGTGAATATGGTGACGTTGAGACAGTCGGCCTCGGCGCCGCACAGGGAGCGTATGTCCCGGGCAAGCCCGGCGGCCTTCGCCGGTCTGTGGCGAGCGAGCGCCCTGATCATGGTTTCGCATCTTGCCAGCAGAAGGCGCTCGTGCCCGGCGACGATCGTCCTGTTCAACATGGAATGGTTGCTGCGGAGCACCTGGTTGAACGCGACCGCGAGGATCAGCACAAACGCCGATACGATCGATGCGATGACGATTACAAAGCGCTTCGAGATTCCCGCGCGTGTTTTCATTTTCCTTTCTCCTGTGGGATGGTTATGCGAAATGTGCTTCCACCGCCCTCGCGGCTCTCGGCCTCGATCGTCCCGCCGTGCAGTTCGACAAAGCGCTTGCATATTACAAGCCCGAGCCCGGTGCCCCCTTCCCCCCTCGTACCCTCGGACCGGAAGAAGGAATATTTTTCGAAGATATTTCGAAGGGCCTCGGACGTCATTCCGGTGCCGGTGTCGCGGACGGTAATGATGACGGCACCGTCGCCGGGCTGCCTTTCCGCGGTCACGTCGATGACGCCGTTCTCGGTGAATTTCACCGCGTTGTTGATGAGGTTGTTTATCACCTGCAGCATCTTCATGCGGTCGATCACCGCGCGCGCGTCGTCGAGGCGGTTATGGAAATGGATGGCCGTGTTTTTGTCGGAGGCCAGCAGGATGAAGTTGTTGATGCTCGTGCTGACCAGGTCGGCCAGGTCGGACTCCTCCATGGTGAGCCGTATCACACCCGCCTCGATCCTGGAAACGTCCAGGAGCTCGTTGACCAGCGAGTAAAGATTGTCCGCTATTTCGCGAATTATCAGCAGGTAGCTCCGCTGGGTGTCCGAGAGCTGCCCCTTCTTGAGCAGATAGTTGGCGTATCCGCCGATGGACGACAGTGGGGAGCGCAGATCGTGTGATACCACCGAGAGGAATTCGTCCTTGAGGTCGTTGAGCTTCCTGAGCTCGAGCATGTTGCGTTCGTTCTCGCGCTTCAATACAACACGCTCGGCCGCCCTGTAAATGATGAGCTTGAGCGTCTCCGCGTCGACGGGCTTCTGGATGAAGTCGTAGGCCCCCAGCTTCATGGCCCGGATCGCGCTCTCGACCGAGGCGTACCCGGTGAGCACGAGCGGCAGCGTGTCGATGCCCTCGTTCCGGATGAATTCCATCACCTCGAAGCCGTTGCGGTCGGGCATGTTGATGTCGGTGAGCACGATGTCGTAACGCTCCCCGGCCAGTCTCCGGAGCGCGGCATTGCCGTCGGAGGCCGTACCCACCGTATACCCTTCCTTCGCGAGAATGCGCTCGAGTCGGGCGAGTATCTTTTCCTCGTCGTCGGCGATGAGGATGCTGATCCGGTTTTTCTGCATTGCTGGAGACGGTGTCCGGGTTTGACGATAAACGAGCTTCAGTCCGTGCCGGTTTTGTCTACCCGGTGAAACCGATTATTGCAAGAAAAATATTCACGACCGGGAGGGTCGGGACATGCGGCCCGGAGATTTTTTTTGACGCCTTCGGCCCGTGCGCTATATTGATAACCGGACGAAGCTATTTCGGGCCGAACGTCGACAACCCCGTGTGTGTCATAATATCTTTAGTATATAGCCTATCCTGATGAATCGACCGGCTAAAGGTGTTTGAACCGGAAATGGCGCCAGTAAGGCGCCATTTCTTTTTTAGCGGACCGGTTCGCGCCGGATGCCGGAATGCCCGATCAGGTCTTTTTACCCGGAACGGAGCCGATCAGCAGCCCGATGCGCTCGCGTCCGCGACTCCAGTGCCAGTCGTTGCGGGCGTTGTAATAAAGGTGCCATGTCCTTTCGTCGATCGCCCTGGCGTCGAGCGCGTAGACATGGCTTTTCTTCCACCCGCCGCCTTCCGGCCTGACCAGGGGTTCCGCTGCGGCCTCTTTCCACTTAAAGCCGTCCTTCGATGTAAGGACGAGTATCGCCGAGCCCGAGTGCGCCGTCGCGTCGTTCCAGTAGATACCGTTTTCGAACCCGACGAACCCGTCGTCCAGCCGTACCACCTTGAAAGCGCCGGCACCGAGGTTGCACCAGGGATTGAGCGACGAGGGCGAGATGAGCGGCCCGGGGCGCGGCACGAACGGGCCGGTGGGGCTTTCGCCTTCCGCCACGCCGATGTGGAGCGGCTCGTTGAACCCGCAGTCGGGAATGTAGACCAGCGAGGCGCTGTAATACAGGAGGTAGCGCTTCCCGTGCCTCACCACGCAGGGATTGCTGACCGACTGGCCGAACTTCGCGTCGCGATGCCAGGCGAGCGTGGGTCGGAGGATCACGACGGGGTCGCTCCAGGTTTTGAGATCATCGGACACCCTGCACTCTATATGGGATTTCCACCTGACGGGCAGCCACGAAAACCACAGGATGTGCTTGCGCGTCCGTTCGTAGTACAGGTAGTATTTCCCGCCGTCGTGGAGAATGAAGGGCCGCATCGCGCTCGAGCAGACGAGCCCCGGCAGGCGGGTAAAGGCCTTTCCGTCGGTCGAAGTGAAGTGGTGTATTCCCATGAGCGAGTGCGCGAAGAGATGCCAGGCTCCGTCGGGCGATTCCGCCGGCGTGAGAAAGCTCGGGTCCGCGATGATGGGCGAGGGGAATGGCGGCTCGATGATCGGGTTACCGTCGTACTCGCGCCACTTGAGCGACATGAATGCGGATGTTTTCATCACGTCCCCTCCTTATTTTATCCTTTTTTCCGTTACGGCGTACAGCGGAATGAGCGTCAGGAGTATGAGCACCGACGCGGCGATGAAGATGGCTTCCGTCGGTATTATCGCCTCCTTGCCGTCGATTACGCTTCGAATCCCCCAGACGCGCGCTATCAGTCCTCCGAGGAGCGGGCCGGGGATCATGGTGAAGGCCACGGTGAACATGGTCATGTAGCCGGAGAACTGCCCGCGCTTGTCCGCCGGGTACAGGTCCTTGCTCCAGGCGCCCGTGGCAGTGGCGAAGGCCGTCTGCGCGCCGATCCACAGCGCGCCGAAGACGGCGAGCCAGACGATGTCGCGCGACTGTGAAAAGAGAAAGAGCGATACCGCAATGACGAAGACCGAGGCCACGCTCACGTTCCTGCGTCCGTAGCGGTCGGCGAGCCAGCCGCTCGGGTATGCCGCGATGACGCCGCCGACCAGGATCGAAACGAAAATGAGCAGCGACGACTGGTCGATCGGTATTTTAAGAAAATGGTTCAGGTAGATCATCAGGAAGGGGAAGAATATCTCGAAGGCCATTCCCCACAGGCCCATGGCGAGGAGCACCATGAAGAAGTCGCGGTTCTCCGTGATGGATTCCTTCGTAAAGGTGCCGCGTATCGATTCCCAGAGCCCGGTGTGCGCCGGCGCCGGGTTCGGTCTCTCCTCGATGAGGAGGCCGCCCGCGAGCCCGAGGGCGAGGACGAGCGCGCCGACCGCGCAGAAGAATACGAAGTAGCCGTAACGGCTCACCACGACGCCCGAGGCGCCGTAGACGATGAGGATGGCGAGCATGGTGCCCAGGGTGAGGAGCGACTGAGCGCGTCCTCGATTCGATTCGTTCGTCGCCTCGGCAAGGTACGCGTTGTAGTTGGCGTCGAAGGCCGTGGAACCGAAGAAGGTCATGAGGCAGTCGAGCGCGATGAGGAGCCAGGCGGCCAGAAGCGCGGGCCTGGCCCACTCGGCCATCGGCACCACGGTGATGGATACGCCCCAGACGAGATAGCCGTACAGGAGAAAGGGCCTGCGCCTGCCCAGGCGGTCGCCGAGTGCGCCCATCACGATGGAGGTGATGGTCGCCACGAGGGCCGAGGCGGCCACCATGAGCGATACGTACAGCGGGTCCGGGATTATTTTTTCGAACATGAAGATATTGAAGAACTGGTTTTCGACGGCCCAGGCGATCTGGCCGGCGAAGCCGAGAAGGAAGAGGGAAGCCCACGTTCGTTTCATGCGCGCTCTCCGGTAATTGGGGTCAGTTAGAATGGGGCCCTGTTTCAGCCGGGTCAATTAAAAAACGTCCCCGGTCAGTGCATCCGGCCGGTAGTTTTTCCCGCGTCGCGTACGATTTGCCTTCGATTCGCTTAATTAACACGCATGCAACCCGACGCTCCGCGGTTCGCCAATAAAATTCTGGACATTTTCCGCGCCACGAATTAAATGCCCAGTGTCATGAGGGGACAATGAGCGAATCCAGATATCGTATTGAAGTCTATTCCACAATAAACGATCACCGGGGCGGGGTTCTGAAAACGAAGCTCGCCCGCCTCGGCTACCGCGTTTCGGCCGTGACGACCACCGACAACTACCTGGTCAACGTGGAGCTTTCGCGCGACGAGGCCGAATCGGTCGGCCGCATGCTCGCCAATCCCGTCACCCAGGCATTCACCGTCAACGAGCCCTTCGTCCCCGCGCGTTTCCGCTATGCGCTGGAGGTCGGTTTTCTCCCCGGCGTCACCGACAACGTCGCGCACACCGTGCGTGAATCCATAGAGGACCTCCTGAAGCGCCGGCTCGATCCCGAGACCTCGGTCTTCACCTCCACGAGCTATTTTCTCGAGGGCGAGCTTTCGCGCGGCGAGGTGGAGCGCATCGGCATGGAGCTGTACAATCCGCTCATTCAGCGCATCAAGGCGCTCGACGCGGCCGAATATTCAGCGGCGGGCGGAATGGGGCGGGCGCTTCCCCTGGTGAGTATTCACGAGAGGACCGAGGTGGACGAGGTGAGCCTGGATCTCCCTGAGGCCGAGCTCCAGCGCCTGGGGCGCGAGGGTATTCCCGACGCCGACGGAAGCCGAAGGGGGCCGCTCGCGCTCGACATGCTTTCGCTCGAGGCGATCCGCCGCTATTTCAGGAATGATGAAAAGCGCAATCCCACCGACATCGAGCTCGAATCGATCGCGCAGACCTGGTCCGAGCACTGCAAACATACCATCTTCGCCGCGCGCCTGGACGAGCTCGACGACGGCGTCTTCAGGCGCTTCATCCGCGAGGCCACCATGCGCGTGCGGCGCGAAAAGGGCGCGGACGATTTCTGCGTATCCGTGTTCGAGGACAATTCGGGCGGCATAGAGTTCGACGACGAGTACGTGGTGTCGGACAAGGTCGAGACGCACAACAGCCCCAGCGCCCTGGACCCCTTCGGCGGGGCCATCACCGGAATCGTGGGGGTCAACCGCGACACCATGGGATTCGGCATGGCCGCCAGGCCCATCGCGAACCGCTACGGCTTCTGCTTCGCCGATCCCTTCGACGAGCGGCCGCTGTACCGCGCGAGGGATGAAGGCTCGAAACTCCTTTCGCCGCGCCGCATCATGGAAGGCGTTATCCACGGCGTCAACGTTGGAGGCAACTGCTCGGGCATCCCGACGCCGCAGGGCTTCGTCTATTTCGACGACCGCTACAAGGGCAAGCCCCTCGTGTTCGTGGGCACCGTGGGCCTGCTTCCGAAGAAGGTGAACGGCAGGCCCTCGACCGAGAAGAAGGCCATGCCGGGCGATTGCATCGTCATGGCGGGCGGGCGCGTGGGGCGTGACGGCATCCACGGCGCGACCTTCTCGTCCGAGGCGCTCAACTCGGGAAGCCCGGCAACGGCCGTACAGATAGGCGATCCCATCACCCAGAAGAAGATGTCCGACGCCATCGTGAAGGAGGCGCGCGAGAAGGACCTGTATCATTCCATAACCGACAACGGCGCCGGGGGCCTTTCGTGCTCGGTCGCCGAGATGGCGAAGGAGGCGGGCGGCTTCGAGGTCGAGCTGGAGAAGGTGCCGCTCAAGTACCCGGGCCTCGCTCCCTGGCAGATATGGGTGAGCGAATCGCAGGAGCGCATGACGCTCGCCGTGCCCCCGGAGAAATGCGACGAGTTCATCGCGCTCATGGAGAGCCGTGGCGTGGAGGCCACCATCATCGGCCGCTTCACCGGCTCGACGCGCGGCATCGTCACCTACGGGGGTAAAAAGGTCTTCGACCTCGACATGGACTTCCTGCACAACGGCCTGCCGCGCAAGAACCTGAAAACGGCGCGGCCGTCAAAACCCGCGATCGTCCCTGATTTTCCCGCACCCGCCGACATGACCGGCGCTTTCCACGCCATGCTTTCCCGGCTCAATATCGCGAGTTTCGAGTTCATCTCGACGCAGTACGACCACGAGGTACAGGCGAACTCGGCCATCAAACCGCTGCACGGCCCGGGGCGCGTCAACGCACTCGCCTCGGTGATACGACCGCTTCCGGATTCGAAAAAAGGTGTCGTGCTCTCACAGGGCCTCTATCCGTGGTACAGCGAGATCGACCCCTACCGCATGGCCGCCTGTTCGATCGACACGGCGGTGCGCAATGCCGTGTCGGCCGGCGGAAGCCTTAAACGGCTTGCGCTCCTGGACAACTTCTGCTGGTGCGATTCGGACAACCCACAGCGGCTGTGGCAGCTTCGCGAGGCGGCGCAGGCCTGTTACGATTACGCGGTCGCCTACGGCACGCCGTTCATCTCGGGCAAGGACAGCATGTACAACGATTTCCGCGGCTTTGACGAGAACTTCAATCCCGTGAGCATCTCGGTGCCGCCGACGCTTCTGGTCTCCTCGATCGGGATCGTCGCCGACGTCATGCTGTGCCAGACGATGGATTTCAAATTCGACGGTGATTATATATACGTTATCGGCCTCACCGCAGACGAGACGGCCGGCACTGAATACGCGGCAATGACGGCCGCGACGAACAACCGCCCCGGCGTGTTGTTCGGAAGCGAAGTGCCTAAGGTCGATGCCGCGGCGAATGCGCACCTGTACAGGGCATTCGAGCGGGCGCTCGCGGAGAGGCTCGTGGTCTCGTCGGTTTCGGTCGAGCGCGGCGGGCTGGGCGTGGCGCTGGCGCGCTCGGCCATGGCGGGGATGCTGGGCGTAAACGTGGACCTCGCGCTCGTGCCGGGCGGCGAGGCCCTGCGCGAGGACGTCATTTTATATTCGGAGTCCCAGGGCCGCCTGCTCGTCTCGGTGGCCCCGGCGAACTGCGCGGCTTTCGAGGAGGTGTTCGCGGATATGCCCTGCGCGCGCATAGGACGGGTGACGCGCGACGGCGCGATCATGGTACGCGGCTGCGACGGAACGCCCGTCATCAGGAGCGACGTGGCCGCCCTGCTCGGGAGCTATCGCGGAACATTCGGGAATTTTTGAGTCGGGAGACGCTTAAAAAACAAGGGGATGCAACGTCGATGCCAAAGCCAGCCGTGATCGTGCTCACCGGATATGGAATAAACTGCGACGAGGAGACGCGCCACGCCTTCGAGCGCGCGGGCGCCGTCGCGCGCATCGTGCACATCAACGACGTCATCGCCTCGCCGGCCATGATGGCGGACTTCCAGATGGTGGTCTTTCCGGGAGGTTTCTCCTACGGCGACGACACCGGAAGCGGCAAGGCCCTCGCCAACCGCGTGAAGAACAATCTCATGGACGAGTTTCGCTCCTTCATTGAGCGCGACACGCTGATGCTCGGAATCTGCAACGGCTTCCAGGTGATGGCGAACCTCGGCATCGTACCCGGCCTCGAAGCGCCGATCGGTAACGTCCGGGTGTCGCTGGAACGCAACACCACGGCCCGGTATCAGTGCCGGTGGGTGGACCTGTCGGTCGTTCCGGGGAATCCCTCGGTCTTTCTGAGAGGGATCGATCGTCTGCACGTTCCGGTCGCGCACGGCGAGGGCAACTTCTACGCTCCGCCGGAGGTGCTCGCCGCGATAGAGGAAAAACGGCTGGTGGCTCTGCGCTACGCGCGGAGCGACGGATCGCCGGCGGGAGGGGAGTTCCCCTTCAACCCGAACGGTTCGATGAACGATATCGCGGCGATATCGGATGCGAGCGGTCGCATCCTCGGCATGATGCCGCATCCCGAGCGGAACATCCTGTTCACCCAGCGCGACGACTGGACGTACCTGCGTGAGAAGGCGCGAAGGGAGGGTGCGCGCGTGCCCGAGGAGAGCGAGGGATTCGCGCTGTTTAAAAACGCCGTCAGCTATTTCGGCTGAGGTCCTTCCGGTAGCGCTCGTCGAGGAGCCGGTGGATGCGCTCCATCACGAGAGCGGTGACCGCCTCGAAATTCTCCCTGTAACACTCCTGCGATACCTTCGAGAAAAGCCTGAACTTTTCACGTATCGCGAACTCCCTGAGCTCGCCGTCAGCCCTCAGCGGCTCGCCGACACGGTAGGTGATCGTTCCGCTCTTCGCGAATGGGAGGTTCCCCGGGTACACTCGTTCGGAGTTGTTGCAGCCTATGGGAACGATGGTCTTGCCGGTGTTAAGGGCGAGCTGGGCGATTCCCGTGCGCCCCTCGGAGAGCGTGAGCGAACGCGTTCCCTCGGGGAAGATGATGATATTGAGCCCTTTATCGAACAGGGCGCTTTTACTGATCTCGGCCACGCGCTCCATCGCCGCGGCGTAATAATTCTCGATGAAGTGCGCGAACGATTCGCCGGTTCGCGCTATCCTCTGCCATCCGTCCGACAGAAGCTCCCTGACCTCGACCGACGCGCGCGCGAAGGCGTCGGAAAAGTGCAGGCGGTTGTCGATGAAGTCCTTGATTATCCGGTACTCCTCGAACGTTATCTTCCGATTGAAGGTCTTTTTAAAGAACTCCTCGATGAAGTAGCCCTTGGATGGCACGGGGAAGGTATTCGCCCACGCGAAGAAGCGCTTCAGCACGGCATTGCCGAAGTACTTGCCCTTCACCCATACGGTCGTGTACGGGAAGCCGCCGATACGCCAGAGCTTGTACTGCAGCGGCCAGTAGTTGTAGCGGTCGGTGTGGTTCATCGCGATGATGACGGTCTCTTTTTTGGGGAGGTTCTCGATGTTCTCTATGTTGATGATGACCTTCGAAAACAGGTTGTAGTTGGGGATGAGGAAGGTCCGCGCCACGAAGGCCTGGAAGTGAGGATAGCTCGCGAGCCGTATATTGTTCAGAAACTTGAGGTCCACCATCGCGTTCCCCCGGTAAGCCAGAGTGTCCGTCCTCTCCATCGCCGGGGGCGGACAGGCGAAGAGGGACGGCCTTTGTCGCCGTCCCTCCTTTTCGATTAAATGCCGGTATCGGGAAACGACGTTCCCGACAGCTGGCTCAGAATTTCGACTTTTTGTCAAGCATGTAGCGGCCGGAGTTTGCGGCGTCGAGCGTGCCGTTCTGCAGGTAGAACTTCCATTCGCCGTTCTTCTTGCCGGTCATGTACTCGCCCTCGGCCTTGAGTTTTCCGTTCGGATAATACTCCTTGTACGGGCCGTTCAGCTTGTCCATCATATAGGTGCCCTCTATTTTCGCTGTCCTGGTTCCCGGGAAGTATTCCGTCCATTTGCCGTTCTTTTTCATGGGCATCCACTTGCCCGACCAGCGAAAGCTCGTATTGTTTTTCACGTCGTCCGCGGGCGGTTCCGCCGCCTCCATGGTGCCGGCGGGTTTGCCGTCCTTCATCACGTCGAAGATCGCCTTGGGGATTCCGAGCAGATCGCCTTCGCCGATGAGCGTGCCGTTCTCATACAGCCGGTTTCCGCCGCCGCTCACCATCCCGCCCAGAAGAGCGAGCTCCATGACCTTGCGGCCGGACCCCTCGTAGAAATTCCAGAGCCCGGTCTCCTTGCCTTCCCTGTATGCGCCCTCTTTCAGGAGCTTTCCCTCGCGCGAGAAAAAGCGCCATGCCCCCTCGGGCTTGTTTTTCATGAAAGACGCGTCGGCGGCCATCTGCCCGTTGTCGTGGTAGAAGCGCCACTTGCCGGTCTTTTCATCGGCCGCGTTGGTGCCTTCCATCTTCTTCTTGCCGCTGGGGTACCACTCGGTCGCCTGGCCGTCCTTCTGGTTGTTCTTGTACCATGCGATCTCCTTCGGCTTGCCGTCCTCGAAATACTCCTGCGAGCGGCCGTTCTTTACGGCGTCGTGATACTCCTCCTCCTTCCAGACCTTCCCGGACTTGAAAAAGGAGGTTTTGATTCCTTCCATGCCGCCGATCTTCATGGTGAAGCCGGATTCGGTTTTTTCTTTTATTACATAATTCGCCTTCCACATCAGCTCGCCCGTTTCGTGGTAACCCTTCCATTCGCCGGTCTTCTGGTCCTCGATGAATTCGCCGTCGGTGCTTTTCTGACCGTTCTTGTAATAGTATGTCCACGTTCCCTGCTGCTTGTTGGCGACGTATTCGCCCTCGCCGAGCTTTTCACCCGAGGTCTTGTGATACAGGGTCCATTTGCCCTGTTTTTCCTTGCCCATCGCCGGGCCCGTCCCCTTCAGGGATTTGTCTTCCCAGTATTCCTTGATGATTCTGGTCCCCGCGGGCGTATCCGCCGAGCCCTTGTCTTTCGGGGTGGATTTGCACGAAAGCGCGAAAAAAGCGATCGCGACAACGGCGACGATCTTCCTGTAATTCATGATCACTGCTCCTCGTTTTTCAAGATGGATGGGGCCGTGCGGCCGGACGCCGTATGTTTGTGTGGCGTATGTGCCCGCGAAACACGGTAATCCTAGCCCGAAATCGCCGGGGGTGTCAATATTTTAATTCTTAAATGTCGTGAACCGGCCGAAAATAAAGGAGACGCAACTGTGCCCGCCTTTTCCGGGGGCGATTCCTTATATTCCGCGAGGTGATTCGTATGATGAGGTCATTGTGGACAGCCGCATCCGGGATGGTGAGCCAGCAGTTCAATATAGATACCATATCCAACAACCTGTCGAACGTCAATACCACCGGTTACAAGAAGAACCGCGCCGAGTTCGAGGACCTCATCTACCAGACCCTGCTGATGGCGGGCACGCCGGCCACCGAGGTGACCGAGGTTCCGACCGGCATCCAGGTGGGGCACGGGGTGAAGACCTCGGCCACGCAGAAGCTCTTCCAGCAGGGGAGCCTGCAATCCACGGAGAACAAGACCGATCTCGCCCTGGAAGGGGAGGGATTTTTCAAGATTCAGCTCTATGACGGCACTTTCGCCTACACGCGCGACGGCTCGTTCAAGATCGACTCGAACCGGCAGGTGGTGACCTCCAACGGCTACCTCCTCGAGCCGCCGGTGGTGCTTCCCGACAACTTCATCCACGAGACGCTCGCCATAAGCCAGGACGGGCGCATCACCGTGAAGATCATCGGCGAGGACGATCCGATCGAGGTCGGGCAGCTCGAGATATACCGCTTCGTGAACCCGGCGGGCCTCGCGAGCATCGGCGGGAACCTTTTCAAGACCACGCCCGCCTCCGGCGAGGAGATCCCCGGGCAGCCGGGCATGGGCGGAATGGCCAAAACCCACCAGGGCTTCCTGGAGATGTCGAACGTTAAGGTGGTCGAGGAGATGGTGAACATGATCGTCGCCCAGCGCGCCTACGAGATCAACTCCAAGGCTATCCAGACCTCCGATTCGATGCTCGCCACGGCGATAGGGCTCAAGCGGTAGGCGTCATGCGTAAGCTCCTGACCGCGACGGCGGTCGCGATGTTGCTTGCCGCCCCGGCCGTGCCATCCTCAGCGGCCGTAAGCGTGTATCTCGTCTCGCGCGCGGAACTGGGGCCCGCTCCGGTGCTCGGGGATGTGGCCAGCATCGACGCCGCGCCGGAACTCAGAAAGGCCCTTTCGGTCCTCACGCTGCCGGAGAAGGTTCTCGCGGACGAATTCGTCGACCGCCGCGAGGTGGAAGATCTGCTTGCCGGCGTGGTGCACGAGGCGATACTTGTTTACGGCAACGCCGTGCGCGTGAGCCGGATGGTGAAGGAAGAGCCGGCGCCGGAGAATACGGAACCGGTCGTTTCAGAGCAGCTCGTGCGAGCGGGCGAACCGGTGAGCGTTCGCGTGAAGAAGAACGGTATCGTCATCGAGCTTCCGGGAAACGCCCTCGAAAACGGGGCGCATGGCGACGAGGTCGCGGTTAAATTGAAGAGCAGCCGCACGCTGAAAGGCAGGGTCGTACAGAAAAATCTCATCGAGCTGGCATTATGAGCGCATTGTCCGTACGGTTGACGATCATCATGGCGGCCTGCGCCGTCCTGTTCTGCGGCATCGCGTCGGGGAAGAGCATCTGGACCGACAAGAACATCTATTCCTCCGGCGAAAGCCTGCAGGTGGGTGACATCATATCGGTGCAGGTCGACGATATCTCGCAGCTCCGCTTCACCATGGCGCTCGCCGACAGCAACAGCTTCAATTTAAGCTCCAAACCCGACGCCGGCATAACCGGCTTTCTTCCGAAAGTCAATTCCGAACGCAAGATCAACAACACCGACAAGACCGAGGTTTCAGGGCGGGGGAATCTCAAGATCGTCATAGGATCGCGTGTAACGGCGCGACGGGACGACGGCAAGTACCAGATCGCCGGGGTGCGTTCGTATTCGTTCAACGGAGCGGCGAACCAGTTCGCCGTAAGCGGCATAATCGATCCGGCATCGGTGAAGGGGCGCACCGTACATTCCAGGGACGTCGCCGACTTCCGGCTGGACATACGCGGGGTGAAGGAGGTTCCGGGCGTCAACATCGCCCGGCCCGCGCCGGGACCCGACGAGAGCGCGACGAGCTCGCTCACCGAAGCGGAGAAACAGCGCATCATCGTCGATTACCTCAATAAGATGCTTCGGGAAATGGGGCGCTGAGCCATGAGACTGATAAAGACGGCCTTGCTTGTCCTTGCCGGGTGCGCGCTCACCGCGGGCACCGTTTATGCCGAGATCACCGTGAAGGTCAAGGACATAGCGTTCATCGACGGCCTGAAGGAAAACCAGATTTTCGGCTTCGGCCTCGTGATGGGACTGCAGGGGACGGGCGATTCGCAGTCGGTGCTCACCCAGTCGGCGCTGAAAAATCTTTTGAAAAACATCGGCCTCCAGGAGGACGAAACCATAAAGTCGAAGAACACCGCGGCGGTGCTCGTAACCGGGAAGCTCCCTCCCTTCGTGAGGGTGGGCGACAAGATAAGCGTTTCGGTTTCATCGATCGGCGACGCGAAATCGCTGGAGGGCGGGGTGCTGGTGCAGTCGCCGCTTCGGGGCGCGGACAACGCCATCTACGCGGTGG
>CAZVEG010000044.1:0-27696 GCA_964625625.1 uncultured Leptospirales bacterium
CCGTTATGGGTAAAGACGCAGCACAAAACGTCGAAAGAAAAGAACTTTTCAAAAACCTCCCGCTTCTGTTCGATCGAAAGCCGGCGCATGAAGGCGGTCTCGCCCAGCCCGAAAATCTGTATACGGTCATAGGCGAAAAAATCGAAAAAGCCGGCCAGTCCCAGACCCGGCCGGTTTATATCGCCGACGGTAATCTCTTTCCCCAGCCCGTCTTTGCCCGCGACCAGCTCCATCTGCAGGTCGATCTTGCTGTCGGCGTCGCGCAGGTCTCGGACGTATATCTTTTTAGCGTGCATTTTCCGGCCGTATCCTCAGAACGCGGGCACCATCACCTCGAATCTCCGGCCTTTTTTATACACCACGTTAAGGGATTTGGTCTCGATGTTGAAAAACGGCAGGAACTCGCGCCCACCGGACGAAAGCTTCTGCAGCGCGTCCGTAAGCGATATTTTCTCTATGTCGGTGCAGCAGTCCTTCGGCCTGAACTTCACCTTCGGCTTGGCGGGCGAGTCGCTCTGGACATCGAGATCGCACTCGATGAAGCTCTTCGGATCGAAGCGGGCCTCCTGTATCTGAGCGAACGGGACCTCCACCATCTTGAATCCATCTTCAGTTCTGTAGATCACCGCGTAATTCTTGTTGGCGTAGTCGAGGTCGGTTTTGATGTCGGCGACCCCCTTCTTGAAAAGTATGAACTCCCTGTTCTCGAGCTTCATTTCGAGAAAGGCCTCGACCTCCGTTTTCGGCTTGTTGCTCACCTGGTACAGGTGCAGGTCCACACCCTGGTTTTCAAGGTCGATTTTTTCGACCATTTCATGGGATACGGCCTTGTGGTCGCTTTGCCGGTCCTTGTACCTCGATATCTGCTTCTCCATCTTGTCGATGATCAGGTCTATCGACGAATACATGTCCCCGGCCTTCTGGATGGCGTAAAACTGGACACCGTCTCCGTTCACCAGTATATCGACGATATGGTCCAGCTTCTGAACGTTCATGACCACGAGCACCTCGATGAGCTGGTTGAAATATTTCTCGATTTTTTTGATCCGTTTCTCGGCATAATCGCGCACGTCCGAAGTGACCTCGAAATTTCTCCCGGTAATCGTAATGTTCATGCTTTTCCCTCGCTCCTGAGCATATTGAGTTTCTTGCGTTTATTCGAAGGGGGTATGCGCAGAATCCCCCTGTATTTCGCGATGGTCCTCCGCGCCAGCCGGATGCCCCTTTTCCCGAGCAGCGCGAGTATCTCGTCGTCGTTGAGCGGACTCGATGCGTCCTCGCCCGCGATGATCTCTTTCACCAGGTTCATGATCATATCGGACGAATAATCGTCCGGGTCGCCCGAGCGGAGCTTTGACGCGAAAAAGTATTTCAGCTCGAACACGCCCCATGGCGTCTGGACGAACTTGTTGCTGGTGGCCCTGCTTACCGTCGACTCGTGGAGCCCTAGCTCGTCGGCCACCTCCGTGTGGGTGAGCGGCCGCAGGTTTCCCGGCCCCTTGAGAAGAAATTCCGACTGTCGCTGCATGACCACCGCCACCACCCGAGCTATGGTGTCGCGACGGCTCGAAATGCTCCTTAAAAGGGAACGGGCGGACTGAACCCTGTCCTTGATAAACTCCCTGAGGTTTTTATCAATGTTTTTTTTCTTCATCATGTCCACATAATAGCGGTTGATGCGGACGGGCGGGACGTAATCGTCGCTCACGGTGATGAGGATTTCGCCGTCCACGCACCTGACCTCCGCGTCGGGAACGATGTAACGGACGTCCTTCGCCGCGAACTGCCTGCCGGGGAACGGCGTAAGCGTATGGATGAGCCTGGTTTTTTCGACGATCCCGTCGCTCGTTATCGAAAGGGCGCGCGCGATTCTGTCGTAGTCAAGTCTTTCAAGCTCGGTGAAATGATCGCGCAGCATGGCATGAAGCAGGAGGTCGTCCGGATACCGGGATTCCGCCTGGAAGAGAAGGCTTTCCTTCATCGACGAGGCGGCGCAACCCGGCGGATCGAAGGATCCTATGGTGCGAATCGCCGCGCGCACGGTGTCGGCGTCAAGCCCCTGGCTCTCCGCGATCTCGTCCACGCCCGCCGCCAGAAGGCCGCGTTCGTCAATCGAGGTGATGATGGCCTCGAACAGGGCCATCTCACCGTCGTCGCGGGCGACCATGCGCGCCTGCGCCAGCAGGTGCTCCTTCAGCGTCTCCTCCTGGGCGACGGCGTTTTCTATGTACGAGCGCGCGCGGTCTTCGTCGCCATGCCCGGGCAGGTATCCACTGTCGCTCGCGTCCTCGTAGTTCAGGTTCTTCTCTTCGCGCCGGGCGAAAATCGACTCTTCACCGGAGAGCTCCCTGGTGACTCCCTCCGCCGCACCGTCACCGTTTGCGGCCGGGGGCACCGCGGTGGAGTACTCCTCCTCGAGGACCGGGTTTTCGAGCAGTTCTTTCGCGACCGCCTCGACCAGTTCGATGGAGGAAAGCTGGAGAAGCTCGATGGATTGCAACTGCGACTGGGTGAGCGCCAGGCGCTGTGTCTGCTGCAAGCCGATTTTAATCGAAACCGCCATATGCTCCGTGAACAGTATCTCTCATGATCCGGCGGGACACATGCCCCGTATAATCAATACTATTCCGGCGGACGTGGCAAGGCAATAATTATTTCCCGAAAACCGTCGCGTGGCGGCGGCAAGAACACCGGATGAGGCCGGCCGGCGGGCGACGGGAATGATCGAGGCCCCTCCCCGGACCGGCTTCAGCTCACCGTTACCCGCAGCGTCGCTTGC
This sequence comes from uncultured Leptospirales bacterium, assembly GCA_964625625.1. Taxonomy (GTDB): domain Bacteria; phylum Spirochaetota; class UBA4802; order UBA4802; family UBA5368; genus MVZN01. The sequence continues at coordinate 2,780 of CAZVEG010000044.1, forward strand.
CCCTTTCGATCGCGGCCCGTATGAAGTCCCTGAACAGGGGATGCGGCGCGGTCGGCTTGGATTTGAACTCCGGATGGAACTGCGTACAGATGAACCAGGGATGCGAGGGAATCTCCACGGTCTCCACGAGGTTGTTCTTCGGATGGATGCCGCTGGCGATCATCCCGTTCTTCTCGAAAAGATCACGGTACTTCAGCGTGAACTCGAAGCGGTGGCGGTGCCGCTCCATCACCGATGGCGATCCGTAAATCCGCTGGATGGCGCTCCCTTCCCTGAAGTCGCAGAGGTAGGCGCCGAGACGCATGGTGCCGCCCATCTTGTCGATGATCTCCTGCTCCTCCTGGAGCGATATGACCGGGTGCGGCGTGCCCGGATCGAATTCCGTGGAGTTGGCCTTCTCGAGCCCGCAGACGTTCCGACCGAACTCGATCGCCGCGCACTGGAGGCCGAGGCAGATTCCGAAGAGCGGTATTCCGTTCGTGCGCGCGTGTCCGATGGCCATGACCTTCCCTTCTATGCCGCGGTTCCCGAACCCGCCCGGCACCAGTATACCGTCGACACCCTCGAAGAGCTGTTCGGGGCCGCCGCCGCACGCCTTTTCGATATCCTCGGAGTCGATACGGATTATTTCGAGCTCCGCCTGGTTAGCGACCGCGCCGTGGAGAAGCGCCTCGTAGATCGACCGGTAGGCATCCTGAAGCGCGATGTATTTGCCCACCACCGCGATCCTGACCGTGCATCGCGGATTGGTGAGCGAATGATAGAACCTGTCCCACGCACCGATGTCGATCGGCCTGTTGTCCAGGTCGAAATGCTCGAGCACGATCTCGTCGTAGCCGTTGGCGTGAAGCATGTACGGGATCTCGTAGATGGAGCTTTTGATGTCGACCGCCGAGATGACGTTCCGCTCGGAGACGTTGCAGAAGAGCGCGATTTTGCTTCGCATCTCTTCCGTGAGCACCCTGTTCGTGCGGCACAGGAGGATGTCGGGGATGATCCCGATTTCCATGAGCTCCTTGACCGAGTGTTGCGTGGGCTTCGTCTTTGCCTCGCCCGCCACGGTTATGGTGGGGATGAGCGTGAGGTGGACGTTCAGCACGCGTCTGGGGGTGAGCTCCTGGCGGATCTGCCTGATCGCCTCCAGGAACGGGATCGACTCGATGTCACCCACCGTTCCGCCGATTTCTATGAGCAGGAAATCGAGGTCCTCCTCGAAGGCCACGTCGTAGATCCGCCGTTTTATCTCGTCGGTGATGTGGGGGATTACCTGCACGGTGCGTCCCAGGTAATCGCCGCGGCGTTCGCGCTCGATAACCGTAAAATAAATCTGCCCGGTCGAAACCGAATTCTTGCGGGTGAGGCGGGCGCCGGTAAAGCGTTCGTAATAACCGAGGTCGAGGTCGGTTTCGGCGCCGTCCTCGGTCACGTAAACCTCGCCGTGCTGGAAAGGGCTCATGGTGCCGGGATCGATGTTGATGTAGGGGTCCATCTTGACCGCCGAAACCCTGTATCCGTGCCCCTCGAGGAGGAGGCCGAGCGAGGCGGTCGAAATGCCTTTCCCGAGCGAGGAACACACTCCCCCGGTTACGAAGATGAAACGCGTCTTTTTGTTGGTCATTGGAAGGAACCTGTCAGTTGGGATTATCCATATAGGGACATAATCGTACCGCGGGCAATCAATATTTGGGCTCGCGCCCTGACAACTGAATATTTTACATAGATGTTACATTGCGCGTTCGGCATCATCGTCTCCCGAAACGGCAATCGACCGAAAACAAGGCTTGACATCCACCCGACCCGGCACTATACATAGGCCGATCAGGATAAACTACCGTAGCGACGGGAAGGTGCGCTCAATGAGTGAAAAGAGGGTATACAAACGACACCAGTGTTTCGAAAAGATCGATTTTGATTATTTCGAGGGTGATCCCGACAAAATCAACATCGATACCGCCGTTCCCGTCAAATGCAAGGGCCACATGCTCGACCTCAGCCGCGGCGGTGCCTTCATCGTCACCGACACACGGGTCGCCATCAACATGCCCGTCCGGCTCCGTTTCCAGACGAAGACCGCGAAATACGAGGTTCCGGGGACCATCATCCGGACCGGTCTTTTAAAGAACAATCCCTCCGAAATCGCGCAGAAGTACGCCGCGGTCAAGGTCAAGGAAGACGCCTATATCGCGATACAGTTCACGGAACTTATAGAGGAGATCGACGAGACCGTCCTCAAGAAGTCATGAAGACGCAATTCATCCGGATCAACGATATCGCCGAGGTGGACCCGTCCCGGGCCACCGTCTACGACCTCAACAAGCGGTATATCGATAACCACGGCAACATGTTCGGCCTCCGGTATAACCGCGAGACCCGTAAAATTGAGATCATCAAGATCATCCGGACTCCCGCAAAGACGGCGCCGTACTACCAGCAACGCATGGCCCAGCAGAAGTACCTGGCCAGGGAGGAGGGACAGGCGACTGTCACCGGAGTCCCGCAGGCGCTCGAGAACGGCGAGGGCTTCGATGAATCGGATGAGGCCGTGTTCGACCCGACGGCGTTCATCAACCGCTGCCTCGAATTGATGAAGACCCACAGGGACCGCCTGAGCGGAATCATGATGAACATCAAGAATTCGAAGGTCATTCCCGAAACGGAGCGCATGGACGCCTCGACGCTTGCCGGCATTTTCAGGAACATGGACATCGACGGCATACGGCGGATCGAGAAGGTGATAGACAACCATCGCGAGTTGACCAACTATCCGCGCTCGCTTTCGTATTACCAGTCCAAACTCGATACCGCCGGGAGAGAGCTTTTCGAGGTACTGGGGGATGACGGAAGGAGGACGCGCTTCATCTTCTTCTCGGAGATGCACGGATCGATCAGGCACCTCTACCGATCGCTCCTCAAAGCGCTTCGCGACCTCGAGTTCTTCCTCAGCGAGAAGGACGTCGAGGGCATGAAGCACCTCACCTTCGCCGAGAAGCAGCAGTTCCAGGACGCCATGACATCGATACAGAACACCATCCGCGAGATCAGCGCTGTTCTCCGCGACACCAACCGGCTCGAGGAATTCATCGGCAATTCCGAGAATTTCTGAGTCAGGGCCGGACCACCACCACCTCGCCGAACCTGGCCAGTTCCTTTTTCAGCGAGGCCTCACCCAGCACCAGCCGCACCGAGCCCTGCCCGAAGAGCTTTTTAGCGCCATCGAGAACCGCGTCGGCGCCGACCCCCGCGATATTGCGCTGGTAACCGGTGATGTACGAAAACGGGAGTCCCATGTGGTACACGGTCATGTACTTCTCGAGCACGGCAAGCGGCGTCTCGAATTCAAAGATATAGCTGTTTATCATCGATTGCCGGGCCCAGGCGAGCTCGTCGGCGGTGACCGGCGCGGAGGCGATCTTATCCATGTTCTCGAGTATAAGCCGGAGCGTGAGCGGCGACTGCGCGGTGTTGGTCTGGGCGAACGCCAGGAAGACACCGGTATCTTTCCGCTGCCTGAGCACCGACTGCACCACGTAGGAAAGCCCCCGGTTCACCCTGATCTCGCGCACCAGCCGCGAGCTGAAGGAGCCCTCCCCGAGAATGAAATTCATTACGCCGAGCGAAGAGGAGGCCGGGTCGGCAAGCGGCGGCGCGAGCGTTCCGATCACGATGGTGGCCTGCGGCACCGGCCGTTCGATGAAGTATATCTTCTTCGTCCCCGCCCGCACGGCCGCGGCCGCCTTTACGGCGTCGAAACGGTATGCCACGCGCGCTCCCCGCTCGATTCCCGACAGCGCTTTTTCGACGCGAATCCGCGCCTCTTCCGCTCCGGGCGAGCCGACCACGCCGACGGCCATGTTGGCGGCGCGGAAATGGTTGTTGAACGCGGTCCGCAGCTCCGCCTGGCTGATCGAATTCACCGACTGCTCGTTCGGGACCGAACCGTATCCCGTTCCGTCGAAAATGATTTCCCGCACCTTCTCCACGGCGAGGGTCGACGGGCTGTCCATTTTACGCCGGATCTCCTCTACAAGCATAGCCCTGGCGTCGGCGATCGACCGCTCGTCGAGCGCCGGATCGGAAAGCAGATCGGTCATGATGTCGAGTGCCAGATCCGCGTGGCGCTCGAGCACGCGGATCGAGATGTTGACGGTTTCCCACGAGGCGCTTATCGCGATGCGTCCGCCCACGCTTTCCACGGCCTCGTGCAGGCGGTCGCCGGGATAGCGCTTCGATCCTCCAAGGGTCAGAGCCCTCGCGAGCAGGTCGGAAATGCCCGCGTTCAGCCTGCCCTCGTAGAGCTTGCCGAATCCCGCGCTCGCCACGATTGAAAACTGCGGCAGCTCGTCGCGTATGTAGAATACTTTCATGCCGTTCTCAAGCTCGAACTCCGTCACCGGGGGCAGCGACAGCTCGACCGGCCCGGCCTCGCGCTTTTCGGGCGAAGGAGCGGGTATCTCCGCCTTCCGGGTCTCTGCCTGTTTAACGGGTTTCCGCGGCTTTTTCGACGGGACGGATTTCGGCGCCGCGTCGCCGAGCGAGGCGAACAGCATTCCGAACAGCAGGAGTGAGGCGGGCACGACAAAGCGCGCGCGGGCGTAACGGCCCGATCCGTATGCGATGTATTTAGAGGTCATTTCCTGTCCTTTTTATTTAATAGCATACCCACCGTCCGGTTCTCCCCGATGAAGTACTTTTCGATCGTACGCTTCACCCGTTCGGGCGTAACGAGCCTGATCTCGTCGAGGTAGCGCAGTATATGACTCCAGTCACCGAGGATCGTCTGGTATTGATTCAGGATGCGGGCGACCCCCTTGTTCGACTGGAAGTCCAGCACCATCGAAGATTCATTGCGGTTAACGACCTTTTCGATTTCCTCACGGCTCACCTCCGCGGCGAGCTTTCCGATCTCCTCGTAGATGGCGGCCTCGACCTCCTGGGGTGTGTGCGGTGAACGCGGCGCCGCCGCGATGACGAAGAGGTTGTCGTAACGCGCGCCGGGAAAGCCGTTCCACGCGTCGACCGAAACGGCGATCCGCTTCTCGAGCACGAGCGACCGGTACAGGCGCGAGGTCTTGCCGTCGGCGAGGATACCCGCGATGATGTCACATGTTAAATCGACCTCCGATGGGAACGTCGGCTTCTGCCAGCCTATAAGGACGTACGGATTGGCATCGAAATAATACTCAAGGCGCCGCTCGCCCGCCGTCGCCGGCTCGCGCGTTTTGACCGGTGCGGGCTCGTCGGCGGCCCTGATCTGTCCGAAATACTTTTCGATTACGGCGAAGGTCTTTTCCGGCTCCTGGCTGCCGACCACCGTAATCGTCATGCGGGATGGAATGTAGTACGCCCGGAAAAAATCGCGGACGTCCCGGATCGACATGTTCCGGATGCCCGACTCCCAGCCGATGATCGGGTGACGGTAGGGATGCGCGATGAACGCCGCGGCGATGAATCGCTCGACCAGCCCCTCCAGCCCCTTCGAGTCGTAGCGCATGAGGCGCTCCTCGACCACGGTGCTGCGCTCCTTGTAGTACTCCCTCAGCACCGGGTTTCTGAGGCGCTCGGACTCCGTCTGCGCCCACAGCTCGAGCTTCCCGGACGGAACTTCTATGAAATAAGATGTCATGTCGCGGGAGGTTGACGCGTTGAAACCCACGCCGCCGATCTCGCTGTATATCCGGTCGTAGGGTGAGCTGACGACGAATTTCGCGTGCTCGGTCTCCAGTTTCTTGAGCTTCTTTTCGAGTACCGGGATTCGGCGGTCGCCGGGATTCGATATCCTGAGGCCGTCCAGGGCCTCACCTATGGCCTCGATCTCGTCCAGAAGCTTTTTCTCCTTCTTGTAGTCCTTGGTGCCGATGACATCGGTGCCCTTGAAGAGCATGTGCTCGAGCATGTGCGCGGCGCCGGCGGTGCGGTAACTCTCATCGGCCGAGCCCACGCGGAACGAGATGACGAGCGCGAGCGTGGGCGAGTAACCGCGATTGAGGGCGATGACGCTGATGCCGTTGCCCAGTGTTCTCGTCTGGACGTTTTTTTTCAGAAAATCGAGGCCGGAGGCCGGTTCTCCATACGAAGCCGCCCGTGACAACAGAAACAGCATCGCGACCAGGCACAGCATACGCCTCATCCCACCAGCCATCGTTTACTCCTTGTCAGTGATGTTTTCGGCGGAGTTCCGGCAGAATCCCATGGCATCGGTTTTCCCCGCGGGTGGAGGGCCACCGCTCTCTCCGCATGCACGACGGGACCGGAAGATTTATCGAAACCTCATCCTCCGTCCTTTTCCCTTCGCAATATTTCCTCGGCGAGGATTTTAAGCTTCGGCGAAACCTTGAGCGGCGGGAGCTCCACGCGCGGCGCCTGGCGTTTCGACTCGCCTCCGCCCAGCCACTGCGACAGGGCCATGACCATGCGCGCCTGGATCTCCTCGACCTTCGATGTAACGCCGGCCATGCGGTAGAACTTCACCGCGAGCAGCGGCTGTCGCCTGTCGTAAAAATAATAGTCGCCGACGCGGGTAAGGCCGTCGCGATATTTCGTCCTTACGAAAAGTTCCACCGCCTGCTTGATGTCGCCGCTGTTGAAGCATTCGTTCCCTTTCCGAATCATTGATGCCCGTTCACTGGCGTCCATCGATCCACCTCGTCACGCTGTGCGACGGCCTCGCGGCCGCACGCTGTATGGGGACCTCGAAACGTCCGGCGGTTACATCGCGAACCGTCGAAACGCCGCTCCCGTATTAATCATCGGCACGGGGCATGCATTACCCGCATCACAACCCCTATCCCGAAACGGCCACGCCGTCAATTCATAAAGATGCCGAGTCGCACGCATGCCCCCCGCGCCCGAAGCGCGTCTTATAATGTAAAAAAGACCCGCGCCGGGCGTTTTTTATTGACACCTCCCCGCGCCCGCGCTTAATTATACTCCAAAAAAACAAATTGCGTTTTCGCGCTTCAGGCGAACCACCCGGGAGGACAGGGGCTGCAATGGCACACATAGTGATCGATCGTGACCGGTGCAAGGGCTGTTATTTCTGCATCGAATTCTGTCCGCGCAACATTATAAAAATTTCCGGAGAGCATAACCGCATAGGCTACTTCCCGGCAGAATTCGTCGAGGAGGAGCGCGAGCGCTGCACCGGCTGCAAGACCTGCGCCGTCATGTGTCCCGACACGGCGATAGAGGTGTACAAATGACCGAAAAGAAGCTCACGAAGGGCAACATCGCCCTCGCCGAAGGCGCGATACAGGCGGGATGCCGTTTCTATTTCGGCTACCCCATCACACCGCAGAACGACATTCCCGAATACCTCGCGCGGAACCTCCCTAAAAACGGGGGAACGTTCATACCCGCCGAAAGCGAAATCGCCTCGATCAACATGGTGATGGGCGCCTCCGCATCGGGCAAGCGCGCGATGACCTCGTCCTCCGGGCCCGGCATCTCGCTCATGCAGGAGGGCATCTCCTACCTCGCGGGCTCGGAGATGCCGGCGGTCATCGTCAACATCATGCGCTGCGGGCCCGGCCTCGGCGGCATCGCTCCCACTCAGGGCGATTACAACCAGGCCGTGCACGGCGGCGGCCACGGCGATTACCGCAACATCGTGCTCGCGCCCGGCTCGGTGCAGGAGATGTTCGACCTGACCATAAAGGCCTTCGAGCTGGCCGACAGGTACCGCAACCCGACCATGATCATCGCCGACGCCATGATCGGCCAGTTCCAGGAGCCCTGCCGGCTCACGCCGGAAAAGCCGGTCGAGTTTCCCGAAAAACCCTGGGCCCTCACCGGCCGCAGGGGCAGGGACCCGCGCCTGTTGAAATCGCTCTATCTCGGCGACTACGAGCAGGAGGAACACAACCTCTTTCTTAAAAAGAAATACGACGAGATCCAGGAAAACGAGGTGATGGTCGAGATGCAGAACCTCGACGACGCCGAGCTCATCATAATCGCCTTCGGCACGCCGGCGCGGGTCGCCAAGACCGCCATCAGCCTCGCGCGCGCCGAGGGGCTGAAGGTGGGGCTCATCCGCCCAATCACGCTCTTTCCCTTCCCGTTCAGGGAAATTTACGAACACTCGGGCCGCGCAAAGAACGTCCTGGTTGTCGAGATGAACACGGGCCAGATGGTGCGCGACGTCCGGATCGCCGCGCACAAGGACGCCACCATCCACTTCTACGGCAGGCCCGGCGGCGGCTTCCCCTTCCCCGACGACGTGCTCGATGAAATCAAGAAAGCGCTCGGCGGAGGTGCGCGATGAACGCGGTATTCAAACGGCCCGACAACCTCAAGGACACCAACACCCACTTCTGCCCCGGCTGCACGCACGGCATCGCCCACCGGCTCATCGCCGAGGCGATGGACGAGCTCGGCATCGCCGACCGGACGATCGGCATCCCCGGGGTTGGATGCTGCGTGTTCCTGTACAACTACTTTCCCATCGACGTGCTCGAGGCGCCGCACGGCCGCGCCCCGGCGTGCGCCACGGGCATGAAGCGCGCCCAGCCCGACAGGGTCATCTTCGCCTACCAGGGCGACGGCGACATGGCGGCGATCGGCACGTCGGAAATCATCCACGCGGCCAACCGCGGCGAGAACATCACCGTGTTCTTCGTCAACAATTCCGTTTACGGCATGACCGGCGGGCAGATGGCGCCGACCACGCTGCTGGGCCAGCAGACGACGACCAGTCCCTACGGACGCGATTTCAAGTCCGAAGGATACCCGATCAAGATGGCCGAGATGCTCGCCACGCTTGAAGGCGTGGCATACTCGACAAGGGTTGCGCTCCATTCGCCGAAGCACGTCAACCAGGCCAAAAAGGCGATCCGAAAGGCCTTCGAGATGCAGATCAACGAAATGGGCTTCTCGATGGTGGAGATGCTGTCCACCTGCAACACGAACTGGCGCGTATCGCCGCTCGATGCGCTCAAGATGCTGGAACGCGAGATGATCCCCTACTACCCGCTGGGCGTGTTCAAGGAGCGCACCGGGAAGGATTTTCTGTAACAGTATCCGCCGCGGGCTGGTTCCAGCCGGCGTTTGCGGTGGACGGACGTGTCGCAAGATGTGCGCCCGGTCATCGGTGAAAAGGACGGTGCCGGGCAAAGGAGGTATGGCTTGTATTACGATGTGATTATGGCGGGCTTCGGCGGCCAGGGCATACAGACGATCAGCCAGATCGTTGCGCTCGCGGCGATACGCAAGGGCCTCAACGTGACCTACTTGCCCTCGTACGGCGTTGAAAAACGGGGGGGACGCACCAATGTGACGCTCGTTATCGCCGACGAGGAGATCGGCTCCATGGTTACCAACCATCCGAAATGCGTCATCGCGATGGACACCATAGCCGTCGACAAATACCAGGCGCAGGTCGCGCCGATGGGACTATTCATCACCAACGCGAGCCTCGTCCCGGAGAGCATGCTCGACAGGAAGGACATCGAGCCGCTCCCGCTGCGATGCAACGACGAGGCGCTCTCCCTCGGAAGCGCGAAGCTCTCCAACATGATCGCCCTCGGCGCCTTTCTTCAGAGATCGGGAATACTCGGCATCGGCGACGTGGAGTCCGTGATGGACGACGTCACCCCGGAACGGCTCAAGAAGACGATCCCCGCCAACCTGGAGGCGATCAGGCGCGGCATCGAAATCGCCGCCAACGGCAAAGGGCGCTGAACCCAGGGGCGAAGGCGTCGACCTGGTTCCGGCGCCTTCGCTCTTTAATATTCCCCGGGTACGTCAAAAAATTCTTGCTTCAACGATAATCTTCGAGTATATTCCCACATGTATCCGGAGAGCCGCGGACGCTCCCGCGGCATATCGGATCAGTTAATTCGCGTATAACATCCTTGGCAGGGGAAACACCGTCAGCCATGATATCCACCGCACTGATAGCGTTCGCGATCGTCGCGCTCTTCATGGGAGCGATGCTGCTGGTGTTCTCGCGGAAAGGCGACGCACGCCGGCACAGGGGCTGCGCGCTCGAAGCCGGCGCAGCGGGTGCATGCGCCCGCTGCGGAAGCATGCGCCGGGCCGACTGCGACCCGACAAAATGAAACAACGGTATCGCCGCGAGGAAAGAAACGGTCCCGCACAAGCGGGCGTAGAACGGATCGCGGCGGTGGCTGCTTTTTGCCTTGCGTCAGGACTGAACGGCCGTTATAATCGGAATATCGGTTGAATGCACATGGCGAACTACAGGCTTAAAAAGGGATACGACATCCGCATCGCCGGAGAGGCCGGGAAGCTTATCGAGCGGGCGCCCTTTCCGGAAAGCGTGGGGCTGTATCCGGCCGACTTCTACGGCATGACCCCCAGGCCGCTCGTCGAGGGCGGCGAACGGGTAAAAATCGGTACACCGCTCTGGCGCGACAAGCGCAGGGAGTCGCTCGTCGTCACGGCCCCGGCGAGCGGAACGGTCACCGAGGTTCGCCGCGGCGAAAGACGGGTGCTGGAGGCGGTCGTCATACGGACCGACGGCAAACAGCAGATCGCCGCCACCGTCATCCCGCCCCCGAAGCGCCTGTCATCATCCGCGCGCGGGGACATCGTCAACGCCCTCTGCGCGGCGGGGCTCTTTCCCCTGATCAGGCAGCGCCCCTTCGGCACGGTCGCCGACCCGCTGGCGACGCCGCGCGACATCTTCGTTACGGCCGTCGACACGGCCCCGCTCGCCCCCGACCAGCGGCTCATCCTTGAAAACCACGAGCAGGAATTCCAGAGGGGAATCGACGTGCTCGCGTGTCTTACCACGGGCCGGGTACATCTCTGCACGGGCGGCGATACGGCAGGCTCCTCCCCGTTCGCGGATGTGAAGAACGCCGAGCTCCACCGCTTCGAGGGGCCGCACCCCGCCGGCAACGTCGGCGTGCATATCCATCACGTCAATCCTATCCGTTTCCAGAACGATATCGTGTGGTGCTGCACCCTCCAGGGAGCCATCCTCATCGGCCGTTTTTTCATATCCGGCGCTCCTTCGTTCGATATCACGGCGGCGGTGGCGGGTCCGGCGGCCGCACGCGGACACTACGTGCAGACCCTGACGGGCGCGGCGATCTCCTCCTTCGCGCAGGCGGCAGGCTCCTTTCCCGCGGCGCGATTCATCTCCGGGAACGTCCTCACCGGCCGCAACGCCGGCGCGGACGGTTTTCTCGGCTTCGGCGACAACCTGGTAACCATCATCCCCGAGGCGGAAAAGAGCGTTTTCCTGGGCTGGCTGTCACCCGGGTTCTCGCTCGAAAGCCACTCGGCCTCGTTCGTCTCGCGGCTCATGCCGCGACGGCGCTTCGCCATCGACTCCAACCGCAACGGCAGCGTGCGCGCCTTCGTCGCCACCGGCATCTACGAGCGCCTGCTGCCGATGGACATACTGCCTTCGTTTCTGCTCAAGTCCATCCTGGCCGGCGACATCGAGGAGATGGAAAAGCTCGGCATACTCGAGGTCACGCCGGAGGACTTCGCACTGTGCGAATACGCCTGCCCCTCCAAGACCGACATCCAGCGCATAATCCGCGACGGGATTGATCTCATGCTGAAGGAGACACGGGAAAGCGAATGAAGCTGCACGACATGATACACGGGACTTTCGGGAAGGGAGGACGCCTCGAGCGGTTCTGGCCGCTCGTCGACGCGGCCGAGACCTTCTTCTTCCGCCTGCCGGTGCGCACCACCGGAGGGACGCACATCCGCGACGCGTACGACCTCAAGCGCATGATGATGATCGTGGTCGTGGCGCTCTTCCCCAGCATGATTTTCGGAACCTACAACGTCGGCTACCAGTTTTACGCCTCGGCCGGCATTCCGGCCGATCACCTCGCCTGTGTACTCAAGGGCCTTGCGGTCATCGTTCCGCTCTACGTCGTCACCTTCGCGGTCGGCGGGGCGTGGGAGGTCCTGTTCGCGCTCATCCGGGGCGAGGAGATCAACGAGGGCTTCTTCGTCACCGGCGCGCTCATACCGCTCGTAATGCCGCCGACCATTCCGCTGTGGCAGCTCGCGCTGGCGGTGAGCTTCGGCGTGGTGCTCGGCAAGGAGCTCTTCGGCGGAACGGGCATGAACATCTTCAACCCGGCGCTCGTCAGTCGCGCCTTTCTGTTCTTCGCCTATCCCAAATCCATCTCGGGCGCCGGCGTGTGGACGCTCACCGGCGACAGGGTGGTCGACGCCTACACCATGGCCACGCCGCTGCACCTGGGCATCGAGCCTAAGGGAGACATCATAACCTATCTTTCAGCCAACGGGTTCGATTTCTGGAGGATGTTCACCGGCCTCGAACCGGGAAGCATCGGCGAGACCAGCACCGTCGCGATACTCATCGGCGCGTTCGTTCTCATAATCACGGGCGTCGGCAGCTGGCGCATCATCGCATCGGTCTTCGCCGGCGGCGCCGCCATGGCGTTCCTCTGCAACGCCTTCGCCCCGTCGCCCGCGAGCGTGCTGGCGCTTCCCGCCCACTATCACTTCGTGATGGGCGGCTTCGCCTTCGGCGCGGTCTTCATGGCGACCGACCCGGTCTCGGCCGCGGGCACGAACGCCGGCAAGTACGTGTACGGCTTTCTGATCGGCGTGCTCACCGTCATGGTCCGCACGCTCAACCCGGCCTACCCCGAGGGGATGATGCTCGCCATACTGTTCATGAACCTTTTCGCGCCGCTCATCGACTACACGGTGGTGCGGCTCAATATGCGTCGGAGGGTGCGCCGTGCGGCAGGGTAACGCGTATACACTGATTTTTCTGACCGCGGTGGCACTTTTCGTGTCGCTCGTGCTCGCCCTCGCGGCGCAATTGCTGAAAGACCGACAGGACCTCCTCCAGCAGGCGGATATGAAACGCAATATTCTCATCGCCGCGGGCTTCATGGAATGCTACGCGGACGCCGACGAGGCGAAGCGCGAGATGGACCCCGGCATCTGCGCCGACGTCCACCTCTACTACGAGGAGCACATGCGCGCGCTCCTGCTCGACCGGGACGGAAACGTCGTCCACGAACCGGAAACGGTTCCCGAGCTCGTGGACCCCGCGCGCGAGGCTGAAAAACGGCCCGAGAAGCGCCGCTTTCCCGTTTTCCTGCGCGTCGACCGGATCGGGGGGAAGGAAACGGTTACCGCGTACTGCATCCCCATATACGGCAAGGGCCTCTGGTCCTCGCTCTACGGCTACCTGGCGCTCGAGCCCGACCTCAACACGATCAGGGGGCTCACCTTCTATAAGCAGGGCGAGACACCCGGCCTCGGGGCCGAGATCCAGTCCCGCTGGTTCCAGGATGGCTTCAAGGGCAAGACGATTCTGGACGAAAAGGGTGGACTCGTTTCCATCACCGTGCTCAAGGGGAAGGTCGATCCATCCTCGCCGCTGGCCGCGCACCAGGTGGACGGCATCAGCGGCGCGACGCTCACGACGAAGGGAGTCACCGAACTCCTGATGAAGAGCCTGTCGATGTACGAGCCCTACTTCACCATGATCCGCCGCGGAGGTGCCGAACATGGCCGTCGATAAAAAGATCTTCCTGGCCCCCATAAACGAGAACAATCCCATCACCACGCAGGTGCTGGGCATCTGCTCCGCGCTCGCCGTCACCTCGCAGCTCAAGCCCTCGATCGTGATGGGACTGGCCGTCATAGCCGTGGTGGCGTTTTCGAACCTCATCACCTCGTTCATGCGGGAGTACATTCCCCAGAAGGTGCGCATCATCGTGGAGATGACCGTTGTGGCCGCGCTCGTCATACTGGTCGACCAGATACTGAAGGCCTACGCCTTCCAGATGTCCAAGCAGCTCTCGGTCTTCGTCGGCCTCATCATCACCAACTGCATCGTGCTGGGGCGCATCGAGGCCTTCTCGATGGGGAACCGCCCCGTTCCGTCATTCGTCGACGGGCTGGGGAACGGCCTGGGATACGCGCTCATCCTCTTCATCGTCGGTTTTTTCCGGGAACTCCTGGGGTTCGGGAAAATCCTCGGCTACCAGGTGCTGCCCGAGTCGCTGTACGCGGCGGGGTACGAGAACAACGGCCTCATGGTGCTCGCGCCGGGGGCGTTCATCATCCTCTCGCTCATCATCTGGCTGCAGCGAACCATATCCGGATACCGCGAGGACTGAGGCGTCATGGAACTTTTAAACATCGGCATTCGCGCGATATTCACCGAAAACATCATACTGGCATATTTCCTGGGCATGTGCTCCTTCCTGGCCCTGTCGAAAAAAATGCCCACATCGCTCGGCCTGGGCGTGGCGGTGGTTTTCGTCCTTTCCATCACCGCCCCGGTCAACTGGATCATCCACGAGTACGTGCTCCGCGAGGGCGCGCTTGCCTGGCTCGGCCCGCAGTTCAAGGAGGTCGACCTGAGCTTCCTCGTATTCATCTCGTTCATAGCCGTCATCGCGGCGCTCGTTCAGGTTGTGGAAATGGCGATCGAAAAGTTTTCGTCGAAACTCTACAGCGCGCTCGGCATTTACCTTCCGCTCATAACGGTCAACTGCGCGATCCTCGGGGTTTCGCTCTTCATGGTGGAGCGCCGGCTCACGCTCGCCGAAACCGCGGTCTTCGGCTTCAGCTCCGGGATCGGCTGGCTCATGGCCATCGTGAGCATGGCGGCCATCCGCTGGAAGCTGCGCTACTCGAACATTCCCTCCGCCATGCGGGGGCTGGGCATCACCATGCTCGTCACGGGCCTCATGGCCATGGCGTTCATGATATTCTCCGGAATCAGCCTGGGGCACTGATATGATCGTCATCGTAACGGGAGTCGCGGCGTTTTCTTTCATCATCCTCGCGCTCGGCCTGGTCATCATCGCGGCCGAATCGCGCCTTGCGCCCAAGGGGGCCGCACGCATCGTCATAAACGGTGACGCGGAAAAAGCCTTCGAGGCGCAGCCGGGCAAGTCCCTGCTCACCGTACTCTCGCAACAGGGCATACTCCTGCCCTCGGCATGCGGCGGCAAGGGTACCTGCGGAACCTGCAAGTGCCAGGTTACAGAGGGCGGCGGCGACATACTCCCCACGGAGACGGCGCACATCACGCGCGCCATGGAGAAACGGCACTGGCGGCTTTCGTGCCAGGTCAAGGTGCGGAGCGACATGGCCGTCCGCGTTCCCGAGGAGATTTTCTCGATCAAAAAATGGGACTGCGCGGTGGTATCGAACGACAACGTGGCCACGTTCATCAAGGAGTTCGTGGTGCGCCTCCCCGAGGGAGAGACGCTCGACTTCAGGCCCGGAGGCTACATACAGATCGACATCCCGCCGTACGCGATCGACTTCGCGAAGGACATCGAGGTGGAGTCGGAGTACATCGACGACTGGAAGCGCCTGGACATCTTCGACTTTACCGCGAAGAACACGTCCCCGGACACGCGTGCCTATTCCATGGCCAATCACCCCGCCGAGGGGAACCTCATCAAGCTCAACGTCCGCATCGCCACACCCCCATGGGACTTCAAGCGCAAACATTTCAGCGATCTGCCTCCGGGTATCGGCTCCTCGTACATTTTCAGCCGCAAACCCGGCGACATGGTTTCGATCTCCGGCCCTTTCGGCGAGTTCTTCATACAGGACACCGAACGCGAGATGATGTACATCGGCGGCGGCGCGGGCATGGCGCCGCTGCGCTCGCACATCTTCCATTTATTCCATACCGAGAAGACGAAGCGGCGGGTCAATTACTGGTACGGCGCGCGGTCGAAACGCGAGATCTTTTATGAGGACGAGTTCAGGGCGATAGAGAAGAAATTTAAAAACTTTTCGTTCAACATCGCCCTTTCGGAGCCGCTCCCGGAGGACAACTGGAAGGGCAACAGGGGATTCATACACCAGGCGGTATACGAAAACTATTTGAAGAAGCACCCCGCGCCCGATGAGATCGAATACTACCTCTGCGGGCCGCCCATGATGCTCGACGCCGTACAGAAGATGCTCGACGACCTCGGGGTGGACCCGGGGATGATCCGCTTCGACAAGTTCGGCTGAGTCGGCCGCTCCCTTCGCGTTTCCATCCCGGACCGTCCCGTGTGCTACTTCCCCGGCACGCCGCCGAGCCCCTCGAGGAGCGCGCGGTATTTCGCCGCCGATTCCTTGCTCCCGGTCCTCTCGTACGCGTCGGCGACCTCGTCATACGCGTAGCGGAGATGCGTTTCGGCGATCTTCTTTTTCAGCTTCCCGGAACTCAGGCCTTCCTCGATCCCCCGGATCTCGGCGGTATACAGCTCGATCGCCCTCTCAAGCGAGCGCCGTTCCTCGGCGCGCCTGGAGAGCGAGGCGTAGAAGTTGGCCATCCTGTAATAGGCGGTGCCGGTCTCCGTCCCGCCGGCGATCCGCTTCTTTTTCTCCTCGATCGCCGTGGATATAAGGATTTGCGCGCGCTCCTCCTCTCCCCTTTTACGGAGAAAGGCCGCGTAATTGTACAGCGTATCCGGGTTGCGAAGCTCCGGCGTGGCGACCAGGTATTCAAAAACCTTTTCGGCCTGGACATCCAGTCCGCGCCGCGGGTACTCCTTTACGGCGAAGAGGTTCATGCGGGAGCTCAGCACATCGGGCCAGGGCCATCGGACCGAGAGAAAAAGCGCGCTCGCCACAACGGCGCCCGTAAGAAGCCAGGCGGGGAGGATATGCAACCGGTCACGATCCGCCGCGGGTCCCGTATCATAATAAATGTCGAGCGAGAGGAACGCGAAGCCGTACGCGAAGATGAGCTCGTTGAATTCCTCCGATTTCGGGATGATACCGAAATACGCGAAAACGAGCGCCAGTATGAAATACGGGGCCGTAAAGGGCGGTATCTTCGGCACCTTCAGCCATTCGAGCAGGCGTCCGAGTATTCCGAGCTTCCGCCAGGGAATCCACGACAGCAGGAGCCACACGAGCACCCCGTTGTGGAAAAGCATTTTGGTATATTTGACGAAGCTCAGGTTGTGCAGGTTGAATTCGCGCTGGTGATTGTGCTCCATGAAGAAATCGGTGGTTTCGATGCCGATGATGCGCTGCCCCCAGCTTATCTCCTCCATGCCGACGAAAAACATGAAGAGAAGCAGCAGCACGTTTATCATCGTACGCGCGTCCCTGTTCCGTATCATCGCCCACGCCATCATACAACAGCCCGCCAGGTAGGCGGTCGTGGTGGCGTACTCGGCGGGCGTGTCTTCGGATATGAGATACACGTACCACACCGGAAAGCGGTAATACAGCGCCATGATCGCGGCGAAGGCGGCCACGCACACGCCGCTGTTGATCAGAATTGATTTAGTCTTGATGGAGAGCCTGTCGATCATCGTCGTCCTCTGGATTCATCGTTGCCGGAATCGGGGCGTCGGCCCCTGTCTGGGTAAGCATGGAGCCGAAAGGCCGGATTTCAATAATAATTTACCCATTCCTGAAATATTCTTACTGTCGAATATTCATACTTTTATTTTACCCGAACCTGCTCCGGCAAGGTGTTCCGTGCGGAAACGACAGGCCCGGGGTTCAGACCCCGAGCCTGCGGGCGTGGGAAACGAAAACATCCTCCAGCGTGGCACCAACTTCCTCGATTATAAAATCGGCGATTCCTTTTCCCCGGAGCGCCTTCGCCAGTTCGCGCTTCAATGGAAAATCCTTTTCACACATGATGTGGATGTCGCTCCCGAAAATCGCCGCCTCGTCGATAAACGGAAGTGCGGCGACCTCCTCGAATACCTCTATGAAACGCTCAACCCGGAGCGACCAGACGCTGTACGGCAATGCCGCCTTGAGCGCGGAAGGCGAGTCCAGCGCGATGATCTTCCCCGCGATGATGAGCGCCATGCGGTCGCAGTGCTCGGCCTCGTCCATGTAGTGCGTCGTGACGAAGATGGTCTTGCCGTTTCTCGAGAAATCGTAGATGATCTCCCAGAAGGTGCGCCGCATGATGGGGTCCACTCCCGAGGTCGGCTCGTCGAGAAAGAGCACGGGCGGATCGTGCAGAATAGCCCCGCCCAGGGCCAGGCGCTGCTTCACTCCTCCGGGAAGCCCTTTTACCGGCGCGTCCTTGCGCCTCCCGATGTCGGCCATCTTCAAAACATACGCGATGCGCTCCCTGAGCCGCGCCCCCTCGAGGCCATAGACACTGCCGAAGAACTCCAGGTTTTCCGTCACCGTGAGGTCGTCATAGAGGGAGAACTTCTGCGACATGTAGCCGATGATGTTCTTGATCCGATCCTGCTCGCCCATGATGTCGAAACCCGAGACGCTGCCGGTGCCTTCGGTCGGGGCGAGGATACCGCAGAGCATCCGGATGGTGGTGCTCTTGCCGGCCCCGTTCGGACCGAGAAACCCGAATATCTCCCCCTTCTTTACGGAGAAGCTCACGCGGTCCACCGCGACGAAGTCTCCGAAGCGCTTGGTGAGGTCCTTCACTTCCACCGAGTATTCCGTCATTCCATCCTCCTTGAAAACCGGCGCACGCTCAGTGCGAGGAGCGCCGCACCCACCACCACGAGCGCCAGTACCTCGGGCCAGAGCACCGTTATCCCCACGCCCTTCAGAAACACGCCGCGTATGATGTTCATAAAATAGTACATCGGGTTCAGCAGCGTTACCGCCTGTACGGTCACGGGCATCGCGTACACGGGGAAGATGAACCCGGAGAAGAGTATGGCCGGAAGGAAAAACAGAAACGTCGAAAGCATGGCCTCCTGCTGCGTCTTCGATATCGTGGATATGAAAAGCCCCACCGCCAGCATGGAGATAATATAAAAAAGCCCCGAGGCGAGCAGGAATACGAAACTTCCGTTGAATGGAACGTTAAACCACGCGATCGCGATGACCGTTACCATGATGATATCGAAAAATCCCACAATGGCGAAGGGGAGCGTCTTCCCCGCGATAAACTCGATGGGCCTCAGCGGTGAGACGACTATCTGTTCCATGGTGCCGGCCTCCCGCTCTTTCACCACGGACATCGACGTGAGCATTATGGTAATGAGCGATATGAGGAGCCCGATGACCCCGGGCAGGTAGAAATTCCTGCTTTCGAGCTCGGGATTGAAAAGGGCCCGCTCGCGAAGCTCTATGGTTTTCTTCATTTTCATGCCGCCGGCCCCCCTCCCGAGAGTCAGCACCCGTATCCTGTCGCTGAAATACTCAAGGCCGAATTCGTTTACGATCTGGTTCACATACGCCACTATGACCGACGCGCGGCTTGAATCGGTTCCGTCGATAACGAGCTGGATGTCCGCACCCTTCCCCGACTTCACCCGACTGGAAAATCCTGGCCCCACCTGCAGAAAGAGGTCGACCGCGCCGCCGTCGAGGAGCTCTTCCATCTCCTTTTCCGACTCGAGATACGAGTGCAGGATAAAATAACCGCTGGACGTAAACCTGGATATGAAGTCCCGGCTCTCGGAGGATCTTTCCCTGTCCAGGATCGCCATTTTAATCTGCCGGACATCCGTATTCGCCGCGTAGCCGAAGATCAGTAGCATCATTATGGGCGCACCGAAGAGCACGCCAAGCATCCTCCGGTCGCGGAAGACCTGTTTGAATTCCTTTATCACCATGCTCCTGAGTATCTGTTTTCGTATAAAGGCCGCCATGACATCCCCTCAATTTTCCGGAAGCGTGAGCGAAATCTTCCTGACGCTCACTATCACCACGATGAACGCGAAGACGGCAAGGAACAGTATTTGCGTCCACAGGAGGATCACGCTCACCCCCTTGAGCGCTATTCCTTTAATTATGACGATGAGATATTTCGCCGGTATAAGATAGGTGATTCCCTGGACGATCAGGGGCATGTTCTGTATCGGGAATACGAACCCGGAGAGCATGAACGACGGCAGGTAGGTCACCATGATGGCCACCTGCACCGAGAGCACCTGGGCCCTCGTCGCCGAGGAGATCATTATCCCCATGCTCGTGGTCCCGACCAGGAACAACAACGCCAGCAGGTAGAGCTCGACGAAACTTCCCTTGATGGGCACATTGAAGACGAAGTATCCGAGAAGCACCGTAATTATAATGTCGAAGAGTCCGATGAACAGGTAGGGAATAAGTTTCCCGAACACGAGCTCGTAGGCCCGCACCGGGGTGGTAATGAGAGTCTCCATGGTGCCGCGCTCCCACTCGCGCGAGATGGTGAGCGAGGCGATGAGCGCGGAGATGATGGACAGCACCACAACGATCAGCCCCGGCACGATGAAGTTCTTGCTCAGGAGCTCGGGATTGTACCAGATACGGCTTTTCACCTCAACGGGCATTTTCGTTTCGGCGATGCCCGTGCGCTTGAGCTCGCTCACTTTGATGTCCAGGTTGAAATTCGCAAGGATGGCCTTCACATAGCCCATGGCCACGGTTGCGCTGGTGGAGTCCGATCCGTCCACGAGGAGCTGTACCTCGACGCTCTTACCCGCCTTGAAACGCTTTTCGAAGCCCCGGGGCACCACGATGGCCAGGGCGATTTCCTCCGAATCGATGAGCCTGTCCGCCTCCCGGTAGCTGGTGATATAGCGTTGCACCCGCAGATACTCCGTGTGGGAGAACTCGTCCAGAAGTCTCCGGGAGAGCGTGCTTCGGTCCTGGTCATAAACCGCCATGCCGACATTTTTCACGTCCACCGTAAGCGCGTAGCCGAAAAGGAGGATCAGGAGCGCCGGGGCGATGAGCGACAGAATGAGGCTGCGCGTGTCCCTTCGAATCTGGAGCCATTCCTTCCCGGCGATGGCGCCGATGCGGACCAGCGACTTAAGCGCCTTCATTTTTTCCTCCTTCCGCGATGATTTCCACGAAGCTGTTCTCCAGCGTGGGGAGCTTCTCACGGACGGCGCGCACGGCGATGCCCTGCCCGCGAAGCAGCGCTCTGACCCTGCGCTCCCCCTCGCCGCGCCGTTCCACGAACACGCGCAGGGCCGTCCCCTCGCGTATAACCCGGGAGAACTCCGGCGCCTTCCGCAGCACCGTTTCGGCCTCCCAGACGTTATCGGCGGTTATCTCGATGAGTGATTTTCCCACGCCGTTCTTGATTTCGCCGGGCCTGCCGATGGTGACGAAGCTCCCATTATACATGAGGGCCACCCTGTTGCAGCGCTCGGCCTCGTCCAGGTAGGCGGTGCTCACGACGATCGTGACGCCTTCGGACAGCAGGCCGTAGAGGATCTTCCAGAATTCGCGGCGGGACACCGGGTCCACGCCGTTCGTCGGCTCGTCGAGGAGTATAAGCCCGGGCCGGTGAACCAGGCAGCAGGCGAGCCCGAGCTTCTGTTTCATGCCGCCCGAGAGCTTCCCGGCGGGCCGGTCCCGAAAGGGCTCAAGCCGGCTGAATTCGTACAGTCGCGGCAGGCGTTTCCGTATATCGCCCGCGGACACGCCGAAGAGCCTCCCGAAGAAATAAATGTTCTCCTCTACGGTTAAATCCTCGTACAATCCGAAGCGCTGCGGCATGTACGCCAGGTTTTCTTTTATGAGATACGGGTTACGCTGCACGTTCACGCCGCGTATTTCGACGCTCCCCTCACCGGGAACAAGGATACCGGCTATCAGCCGGAGCAGCGTGCTCTTGCCGGCTCCGTCGGGCCCCACAATACCGAATATCTCGCCGTCGTGTACATCGAAGGAAAGCCTCGAAACGGCCGTGGTGGCGCCGAACCGTTTGGTCAAGTTTTCCGCACGTATCACTGTTTTTCCCCCGCTATGATGATTTCGGCATCGGCGGGCATGCCGGGCTTCAGCGCCTGGTCGGGATTATCGATCGCGATCTTCACCGCGAAGACGAGCTTCACGCGCTCCTCCTTCGTCTGAATGGTCTTCGGGGTGAATTCAGCCTTGTTGGATATCGCCACCACCCTCGCATTGAAGGCCTTTCCGGGAAAGGAATCCACGTACACGCGCGCTCTCTGCCCCAGCTTCACCAGGCCCAGTTTCATTTCATTGACGTACACGTACATCCACGGCTTCTCCAGCTCGGCAATGGTGAGGATGGGTGTTCCCGGAAAGGCCATCTCGCCCACCTCGAGGTTGGTGTCGAGCACGGTGCCCTTCACCGGGGAGAATATCACCGCGTTTTCGATCGTCGCCGCGACCTGGTCGAGCGCCGCGCGCGTTACTCGATACGCGGTCTCGGCGTTGTCCAGATCCTTCCGGGAAACCGATCCCGTCGCGTACAGGTCGCGAACGCGCCTGAGATTTCTCTCGGCGTTCACCAGGTTCGCCCGGGCCGAAAGCCTCTGGGCCGACAACTCCTCGTATTCAAGTTTCGCCACCAGGTCGCCCCGCGCCACGTTTTCGCCTTCCTGTTTTGGCAGATCCACCACACGTCCCGCGATCTTGGAGCTTATTTCTATCTCCGTCACCTCGACGGTGCCCGAACCCTCGATGCGCCCGCCGTTTTCACCCATGTGACGGAACACCTCGAAATATAACGTGGCTCCGATGAGGATCGCCACCACCAGCGCCAGGGGTATGTATTTTTTCCTGTTCATTACCGTTTGTCCTCCATTATGAATCTCTCGTCATCCGTCCCGATCTCCCTCTTCAGCTCGGCCAGCGAGCCGTAATAGGAGTTGATCGCGCTGATGTAGCCCGTGCGCGCGTTGGTGCGCGCGAGCTCGGCAGAGAGGAGTTCCGCGTTCTTGATGACACCCGCGCGGTAACTCTCGCGCGCTATGCGCAGCCCCTCATCCGCGGTGGCGACGTTGTCCTTCTGCGACCTGATGGTAAGACAGGCCGTCACCAGGCGCGAATACTCGGCGTTGACCGAAATCTCTATGCTCCTTTTCAGCTGTTCAAGCCGTATCCCGGCCTCCCTCTCCCGCTCCTGCGCCTCGCGCTCGGCCGCGCGGGTGGAGTCCGTCGGAAAGAGCGCACCCCAGCGGTAGGTCGCCGCCGCGCGAACCTGCCAGGTGGTCTGCCAGGAATCGTTCCCGGAAATGCTCGATAGGTCCGGCGTCATCGGACCCGGGGGCAGCCCCAGGTCCACTTCGTTAGGCAGGTACATGGTGCGCCCGTAGGATCCGCTCACCGAGAAGGTGGGCCACAGGTACATCGCGCTGTGCGCCCTCCTTGCGTGCGACTCGGCCTTCTCCACCAGCTCTACCTGGAGAATCTCGGGGCGGTTTCGCAGAGCCACGGCCACCAGGGTCTCCTTCTTCGTGTCGTGATCCCCGGCCGGCATGCGGAAGGATTCGATACCGAGCACGGAGTCGTCGGGCGCATAGTTGACCGTTCCGCCGCCCAGGTGGAAATTGAAGGTGTCGAGCATGACGGCATGGTTGTTCTCGGCCTCCAGAAGCAGCGGTTCCTGGCTCTTCAGCTGGACCTGGGCCTGCAACAGCTCGAAGCGCGGGACGCTCCCGGTGCGGAAGAGGTTCTCGACGTCCCTGAGGTTCGCTCTCAAGAGCTCCAGCGATTCCTTTCGAAGCGCGACCATCTCGCCGGCGGCGAGCGCGCCGAAATAGCTCCTGATGACCGCCGATTCCGTCCCGGCCCTTACGCGGCGCGCTTCCTCCTTCGCCGCGGCATAGGCCGCGCGCGAGGCGGCGAGCGTGTTGTAAAATACCCCGGGATTAACGCCCAGGCGCACCTGGGCCAGGCGGATGTCGTACTGACCGTCGGAAAGGCTCATCATCCCGTTCTCGGCGTACTGGCGCGTCGCCGAGGCCTCCGATTCCAGCACCGGGAAAAGCCTTCCCCATTCACCGTTCACGCGTTCCTTCGCCTGCGTGAGCCTTGAGAGAGCGATCAGGTATTCCCGGTTATTCGCAAGGGCCACACGTACCGCCTCCTCGACGGTGATTTTTCGAGCGACCTCCTCCTCCGCGAAAGCGAGCGCCGACATATTGAGCGCCAATCCGGAAACGATCAGCGCGATCGCCACCGGAATTCCGATTTCCTTTTTTCTCATCGTCTCTTCTCCCCGGACTCAATGCCGTTTTTTAGAATGCCCATGAGGTTTTCCTCGAACCGCGCCGCGTAATCCCCCTGGAACGCACGCTCCTCCAGAATCGTGCCCCGCATGGGGATCTGGATGATGTTGAAGAAAACGATCCCGCCGATGATCTGCAGGAATGTGTACAGCGGATCCAGTTCGCGCTTGAGATCACCCCGCTCCTGCGCGGCTCGGAATATCGGCTCGATCTTCGCGATGACGGGAAGGATAAGCTTCGGGATGGCGAGCTTCTTAAAAAATTTTCCACCGCTGGCGATCTCCCGGAGCATGGTGCGCAACATGTTGCGGTCCACGATGGTAAGAGTCTCGATATAGCGGTGAATTATCGTGTACAGCTGTTCGCGCGGATCGCTCTCCTCCACGATGACCCCGACAACGCGCTCGTATATCATGCCCGCCAGATCGGAAAGAATGCGCTCGTAGAGCGCCTCCTTGCTTTTAAAATGATAATAGATCATGGCCTTGTTGACCCTCGCGTTTTTCGCGATGCGGTCGACCCGCGCGCCGTCGAAACCGTGTTCGGCGAACTCTTTCAGTGCCGCCGCGAGCACCTTTTCATCGCTCGTCTGTCTGGTCGCTTTTTCCATCATTCTCTCCTCGTTCCCGTTCAGAATTCCGACAGCCGCTCGACGAGGGAGCCGAAGCCGAGCGAAAGAAGCACCACCGGTACGTACAGCACCAGACCCGCTACCGCCGACCAGAAGGCCCCTCTCGCGGTTACAAACCCCTCGCGTAAAGCGCCGCGAAACAGCGCAAGCGCAAAGGGGATGTTGACGAGCACCGCGGTATAAACACCCGGCGCGGCCTCACCCGAATGAATTGTTATCGCGATATGGCTGAACGCATTGAAAAACAGGATCGACTGGATCCAGAGTGGAACATACGCCCAGACACCTCGCCCGAATCTGCCCACCGCCATATAGCACAGGATGAAGGCCGCGCCCGTAATGAGTACGAGCGCCGACAGAAACTGCACCTGTGTGACCGAATGGAATCCGGCCATGTGCCGGGCTGAAAACTCCACCATGGA
>CAZVEG010000045.1:0-2122 GCA_964625625.1 uncultured Leptospirales bacterium
CAGGAGGTGCTGCTGCAGGAGCTCGTCGAGGAGTTCCCATTCGTATCATTCGCGTATGTGGTGGATACGAACGGCGACAAGGTGACCAGGCACATCACCCAGATCACCGACAAGTCGAAATACGACAAAAACCTCATCGACAAGAATTACGCCGACCGCGACTGGTTCATCAACGTGGTGAAGACCGGGCAGATCCATGTATCCGAAATTTTCACGTCGAAGATAACCGGGAGCCTCATGATCACGGTTTCGGGTCCCGTCACCGACGTGAATGACACGCTCGTTGGTGTTCTGGGTCTCGATATCAGGTTCGAGGACGTGGCGAAGATCGAGGATGTCGAGGTTAACGAAAACAACCGGAAGAGCTGACGGTGCCGACCCGATGCGGCGGCCGGTGTGGGTCACCCCCACCGGCTGTCCCGGTTGAGCGAACCGTTTACCGCGCACAGCTCAAATGTAGGGCTCGAGCGAATCGATCAGCGCTTCCTCAATATCGTTGAGGCAGGCGATCCGGTCCTCGAATATAAGCGATTCGAACGGGCCATCATCACATCCCCCCCCCGGGCCATCCCCCTCCATGACCGGCGAGGGGCCGGTTGTCTCAACCGAGATGGTCGCGCATACCGTCACGATCCTGCCGTTGACGCGGCGTCTGGTCCTTATGTTCAACGTTGTCTGCATCGATGTGACCGTTCGTTACCGCTTCCGCCCGCCGTTTGCCGCATGGCTGTCAATCCATGAAATTATCGCGTTCCTGAGTGCCCGGAGGTCCTCGTCGCGCGTCAGGTTATGGTCTCCGTCGGGGACAACGACAAGCTCGTGTCTGGCGGCGAGTGCGCCTTCGAGTCGCCGCGCGTTTTGAACGTCGACCACGGCGTCGCGGGCGCCGTGGATGACGAGGACGGGTGCGGTGATCGAACGTACCGCCCTTTGCATATCCAGGGAAAGCGCCTCGTGAAAGAAGCCGTTATGAACCGGGATGCCGTCTATTATCGTCTCGCCATCATGCGGCAGATTCTCGAAATCGACGGCTCCGCCGAGCGTTATGAAAAGACTTCGAAGGTCGACGGGGGTCGCGATAAGGGAGAGGGATCGAAGGGATTCCGGCCGCGAGGCGGCGTACAGCAGCGCCACGACGCCGCCCATGCTCGATCCCACCAGGTGCAGGGAAGGGATTCCGCTCGCGAGCAGAAAACTCACGGCCGATTCGAGTTCGGCGACTTCCTGTAAAATGGAGAAATCATGGAAGCTCTGTGGCATCCCGGACACGAACGAAAAGTCGAAGGTCAGCAGGGTGAACCCCGCCGCGGTGATATCACCGGCCATGCTCACGATTTTATATGCGTCTTTCGATGAAAAAAGGCCGTGGCAAAATACGACACCGCCGCGGGAGGGGCCGTCGGGATGATGGATCCGCCCGTCAAGACGGATTCCATGCCCGTTCTGAAAGTTGATTTCCTCTGTCTTCATACCGGCTGATGCCGTTCTTATTAATATAGCGCGCTGAAATGGATATATCCGTCATACCCGCATGATGAATGCGTAGCAAATCCCCGGCGGTTGGACAATAATATTTTTCGATTTATTAAATTTTTAACATTGGAGGCGGAGGGGCTACCGCGTCCTCGTCAGTCGGATTTCCGGCTCGAAATAACCGTCCGATGAACGGCCGTCGATGACCGTCCTCGAGGGATAGAGCATGAGGACCGGAGAGGTTTTTACGCCTGAGAGCGAGGCGCGGAAAACGAAGTAGGTGGATGATGTTCTGGTAAACCCGGCGCCTGTCGACGGTGACTGCGCGTTGCAGTCGTTCTTCATTTCGTAGATGTTGATCCTGACCGCGTTTTCGTTTTCGATCGTGTAAACGCCCTTGAAAACCACCGCGCTCGTGTTGAGGTGAATGATGCAGACGGACTGAAAATTCTTCTGAAACTTGAATGTATAACCGTAGCCTCCCCTGTACAGCAGGCGCCATGTGCCGTGAAGGCGGGCCGGCTCGAGTTTTTCAACCGGGTGGAGGGCCGCTGCCGGCAGGATCAAGTAGATGATGAGAAACGTCACCATTCGTTTGAACATGCGGGGAGACTAGCTCCCCGTGGGATCTTTCGCAATACTTTTATTG
>CAZVEG010000045.1:2132-27670 GCA_964625625.1 uncultured Leptospirales bacterium
GGCGTCGGGGCGCGTTCTCCGAGACGGCGGACGATATCGCCGGAAATATCGGAAATCCGTTCGCACCCGGTAAGAATCATCGCCTGTTCGAGCTCGCGCCGGAGGGAATTGAGATAAAAGCTCACGCCCCTCGAACCCATGCCGACGGCGGCTATCGCCACCGGACGGCCGATGAGCACAAAATCCGCGCCAAGGGCAAGCGCCTTGAGGACGTCCACGCCCGTGCGGAATCCACCGTCGATCATGATTCGTATGCGTCCGCGCACCTCGCGCACGATCTCCTCGAGGACATCCATGGTGCCGGCCATTTCGTCGAGCACGCGGCCACCGTGATTGGAGATGACGATCCCGTGGGCGCCCGCCTCGACCGCGAGTACCGCGTCGCGGACGGTCATGATACCCTTCAGGATGAAGGGGGCGCGCGTGGAGCCGATGAGTTCCTTCAGATCGGTCGGGCTCTTGGGCCCGACGGCCTGGTTTTTCATCGTCATGGTCTTGAAAACGACGGCGTCTATATCCATCCCCACGGCGACGGCGTTGACCTGTTCGGCGGCCCTTATTCTGACCAGTACCTCCCGGTTATCGGCCCTGGGTTTGAAAATGGGGATGCCCGCGCCTCCGGCCTCCGAGAGCGCCTGTATGCCGATCTTGTATTTATCGGGCGTGGCTCCGTCGCCGACGAAGGCGATCGTACCCGACTCTATGCACCCCTGGACGACCGCACGGTTGTATTCAAGCTCGTCCATGGCGCCGCCCATGTTGGTTACGCTTCCGGTTATCGGTGCGGCCATAACGGGGAGAGCGAGCGGTGTCCCGAAAAAGGTCGTTCCGGTATCCGGGGCGGTGACGGCGTGTATGACGCGGGTGTTGATTTTATAGCCCTGGAAGGCCTCGCTGTTTCGACGGAATGAAGCGCCGGTCCCGGCGCCGCCCATGCCGGGAACTCCCGTGGGGCAGTCTTTGCCGTCACAGGTCTTGCAGGCATAGCAGGTCTTTTTAAAACGCTCGCGGGCGGCCACCCGGATGACCTCCATGGAGAGCTCGGCCTCTTCGAAAACCTCGATTGACAATACCTCGTGGCAGCGCCTTACCGCCTCCTCGGCCTCGGCGAGCGTATCGGCGACCGCTATGATGTGTCCCGATTTTTCGACGTTGGAACGCGGCTCGACAACGCGGTCGCCGGGTTTTACGTTGATGAATATTTCGGCGATCCCCGGGATTTTAAGGGCTTCCTCTATACCGGTTACGCGACGCACTATCCCCGGACGCGTGATGATGGCGCGCTCGATGGACACACGGTGATGCAGCGGTTCGAGGTTGCCGGGCTCCTGTCCCAGCGCTATCTCTATAGCGGCGCGGATGAGGTCGACACCGGTGGAGAGCGGATAGGTATAGGCGGACATGAAGCCGCCGGAGAGGCGGGCGGCGAGCTCTCCGATCATCGGACCGTGGCGCGTGAGCTTGATGTCGCCCTTGGCGCAGCCGTTGTCGATTCCGAGCGCGATGATGCCTTTGCGCATGACCTCGCAGGCGGCCTGCTGTACGTCGTCCGGAAGCTGGGAGGGCATGGTATGGCCGGTTTCGACGAAATAGGGGGCCCGTTCGATTATCCTGTCGGCGACCCCGGTTATGGTGATCTCGCCGTTGTATACCACCGCGTCGATGGAGAGCTCGGGGCCGTCCATGAATTCCTCGATGATGAGCTCACCGCTGGGCGAGGCGGCCTTCGCGAACTTGAAGGCATCCGCTATCTGCGTTCTGTTGTCGATGCGCATTACGCCGCGCGCGCCCATGTTATCGGTCGGTTTGAGCACAAGCGGGAGAGAGAGTATCTTGCAGGCCTTTTTGGCGTCCGAAAGCGACCAGACCGGAAGGAAATTGGGACAGGGCACGTTATGGGCCGTAAAGCGCATGCGCATCTTGAGCTTGTTGGTCGAGGCCTCGGCATCGTCGAACTTGATGCCGGGAAGCCCGAGCGCGTTGGCAACCGCCGCCACCGTCATCGAGGCGTCTGTGCCGACGGTCAGAACCGCGTGTATGGGGGTAATCTCGTTCTGCGTTTTCGCAACGCGGACCGAGCCCTCGATATCGCGGGTCGACATCACGATGGGAATGTCGGCGTATTTCATCCCCAGGGCGTTGGGGTTGTAGTCGGTGACAATGACCTGGTGGCCCATTTTTTTCGCGGCCTGGACGGCCGGTGTCTGTAAAAGGCCACCGCCGATTATCATGATTGTCTTTTTCATGGGGCCCACCTGTTCACGTGCATGGTTTTACGGATGATCCGGGTTATGTCACACTGTGTCCATATTTTCGGAGGGCCGGGGGGATTTATTTATCATTTTCTCCGACGGGCAGGGACAATAGTGAGCAAAAAGTGACTATTTCCAGCGGAGTACGGGCCATCCGCGGTGCCGGGCGACGCGCTTCAGGCGGTGCGAGGGGGTAACACACATGGGAAATCCCACCTTATCGAGCACGGGGAGGTCGGCCACGGCGTCGGCATAGTAGAAGGCGTCTTCCAGGGAGTGTCCGGTCGAGGCACAATAGAGGATGACACGGTTGAGCTTCTCGGATCCGTAACAGTATTTCCCGGCCAGCCTGCCCGTAAGGACGCCGTTGCGGGTTTCGAGCGCGGTGCAGATGCAGTCGTCCATGCCGAGGT
The DNA here is from genome assembly GCA_964625625.1 of uncultured Leptospirales bacterium. Taxonomy (GTDB): domain Bacteria; phylum Spirochaetota; class UBA4802; order UBA4802; family UBA5368; genus MVZN01. The sequence goes on from CAZVEG010000045.1 coordinate 4,798, forward strand.
GTTTGCGCACCGGTTCACAGATGTAGGTAGTGGAGGCCGACAGGATGACCGTCTTTCCTCCGTTGGCGCGGTGGAATTCGACGGCCTCCTTCGCCTCCCGGCGTACATGTTCCAGGAGCACGTCATCGAAAAAGCGCGCGCTGAAGTCCCGGATCTTTTTCTCCGGCCAGCCGCGGTATTTCATTATCCAGCGGGCGACGACCTCGCCGCTGTCGGCCAGCCCCGTACGGTACAGGATCGAGGAGTATATCCCGAAGACGAGTTCGCTGTGACTGAGGAGGCCGTTTTTATACGAGTACCGGACGAGGTACCTTCCGCTGCTTCCAGCGAGAAGGGTGTTATCGAGATCAAAAAACGCGATATATGGCTTCATGTATACCCCGCTGCCGACGCCCCATGTTGCAGGATGGCGTGGTTTTGTCCATATTTTTGCGGGAAAGGGGACACGCTATTTTTTTAATTATTTACGTTGACAGCCTGTCCGGTGCTCCGATAACCTATGGTTTTAAGATGAACGGGCTCAAACGAAAAGACCTTCTTGACATCCAGTCGCTGACCACCGAGGAAATATCCCTTATCTGTCAGTCCGCGCGCTATTTCAAGGACCTGTTTACGCGCTCGGTCAAGACCGTCCCGATACTTCGAGGCAAGACCGTCTGCACCCTTTTTTACGAACCGTCCACCAGGACGCGCATAAGCTTCGAGCTGGCGGCCAAGCGGCTTTCGGCGGACATGATCAACGTGGCGGTCGCGACCTCGAGCGTGGTGAAGGGGGAGTCGCTTATCGATACCGTGCACACGATGGAGGCCATGAAGGCCGATTACATCGTGATGAGACATGCGGCGTCGCTGGCGCCGCATTTTTTATCAAAGAACATCGAGGCGTCGGTCATCAACGCGGGGGACGGGTTCCATGCTCATCCGACGCAGGCGCTCCTCGATACCTATTCCATTCTTGAAAAAAAAGGGACGCTCAACGGGCTTCGCATCGGTATCGTGGGCGATATAAAGCACTCCAGGGTTGCGCGCTCGGACATAGAGGCCTTCAAGCGCCTGGGAGCCAGGGTGGTGCTCTGCGGTCCGCCGACTCTTGTTCCGGACGAATTCAAGATATACGACGTCGATATCTCCTACAATCTTGATGAAATACTTCCCGAGCTGGATGTCGTCAACATGCTCCGCATCCAGAGGGAGCGGCAGAAGGGTTCCCTCTTCCCGTCCCTGCGCGAGTACCACCAGCAGTACGCCCTTACCGAGGACCGGCTTGGACGATGCAGGAGCGACATTATCGTGATGCATCCCGGCCCGATAAACCGCGGTATCGAGATCGACCACCGGGTGGCGGACAGCCCGAACTCGATCATCAACGAACAGGTCACCAACGGGGTGGCGGTCCGCATGTCGATCTTCTATCTGCTGGCCGGCGGGACTCCCCTCGAAGAGATGGAAAAGGTGTAGCGATGGCGATAATAATCAAGAACGGCAGGGTGATCGATCCGGCGTCCGGCCTCGACGCGATGATGGACGTTCATATAACCGGCGAGATCGTGTCGAGGATCGCCCCGGACATCCCGGTCGAGTCGGGCTGCGAACTCATCGACGCGAAAGGCTGTATCGTGCTTCCCGGCCTCATCGACATGCATGTCCACTTCCGCGAGCCGGGGAGCGAGGACAAGGAAACCATCATCGGCGGCTCAATCGTCGCCGCCAAGGGCGGGTTCACCTCGGTGTGTACCATGCCGAACACGACGCCGGTCATAGACAACCAGGCGCTGGTTCGTTTTATAAAGCTCGAGGCGGAAAAGGGGCCGATCAACGTGTTCCCCATCGCGAACATCACGAAGGGGGCCCGAGGCGAGGAGATCACCGAGATGGGCGAGCTGGTGAAGGGGGGCGCGGTCGGCTTCTCCGACGACGGGAAGCCCGTACTGAGCTCCATCCTCATGCGGCGCGCTCTCGAGTACGCGCGCATGTTCGACGTTCCCATCATCACCCATTCGGAAGACACGCTGCTTTCGGATGACGGCATCATCAACGAGGGCGTGACCTCGACCCTGCTGGGTCTGAAGGGCATCCCCCGCGAGGCCGAGGAGGTGATGATCGCGCGTGACGTCCTTCTCGCCAGGCTCACCAGGGGAAGGCTGCACATCGCCCATGTTTCGTCCGGCGGTTCGATCGAGATTATCCGCTGGGCCAAATCGCGCGGGGTACAGGTGACGTGCGAGACGGCGCCGCATTATTTCGCGCTCACCGACGTGGCGGTCGAGGAACACCTGTCGATGGCGAAGATGAACCCGCCGCTGCGGACGGAAGACGATCGTACAGCCATGATAGAGGGACTGCGAAGCGGCGTTATCGACGTTATCGCGACCGATCACGCGCCGCACCTTTTAAACGAAAAAATGCAGGAGCTCGAATACGCGCCGTTCGGCATTATCGGCCTCGAGACGGCGGTCCCCCTGGTCGTCAGCGTGCTGGTGAAGCGGAACGGCTTTACGCTGTGCGACGCGTTCAGACCGCTTACGGTCAACCCGTCTAACATTCTCGGCCTCGGCCGCGGCGAGCTCAAATCGGGTGCGGCCGCCGATATCACCATCATCGACCCGGAGAAAAAAATCCTCGTCGACGATTCCTTCATAATCTCCCGCTGTAAAAACACGCCGTTCATGGGTATGGAGCTGTACGGTTCGGTCGAGTATACGATATGCTCGGGAAAGGTCGTTTACGGCGGTGGTATCTGACCTGAGTACCGTCCGCACCTCCCCGGGGAGGGAGCTTCCACTTTGGATATCCGATGTCGATATCCGAACAGGCATCCTCAGGGGAACGGCATTTTAATGGTGAAAACGGTTTCCCTGTCACGTGAGTAATACAACTCGCCGCGAACCTGCCGCGTGAGCACGCGGACCAGTTCGATTCCCAGGCTTCTTAAATGGGTAATGTCGAAATTTTCCGGCGGACCGATGCCGTCGTCGGCCACCTCGAGCAGCAAGCCGTTTGCGGTGGACTCCAGCCTGATCCGCAAACGGCCGTTGCGCCGGGCAGGAAAGGCGTGTTTGATCGCGTTGATGACCAGTTCGTTCACGATAATACCGATTGAGGTGGCGCGCTTGAAATCGATGCTGACCGGTTCCATGGTGAGATCCACATCGATTCTTTTACCGTCTTCGATGTGCGTATCGAGCAGGGAGCGGCATATCTGCCCGATATAGGAATCCAGCCGAATTTGATCGCCCCCCTGCGACTGGTAGAGCAGCGTGTACAGCCTGGAAAGCGTGTTGATACGATCGCGGATGCCGCCGAGCGCCGAGCGGGATTCTTCGCTCGTCGAGCGTCCGGCCTCCAGGTTAACGAGCGAGGTTATCATACTCAGGCTGTTTTTTACGCGGTGCTGGAGCTCGCGCAGCAAAAGCTCCTTCTCGCGCAGCGAGCGCTCGAGCGCACGTTCGGCGCGGTGTTTCTGGAGTGCGACGGAGGCCTGCTTCACGAAGGCCTCGATAATCGAGGTGTCCTCGAGGGATTCCCCGCGCGGCGCGATGAGGAGGACGTTGCCGAACAGCGTATCGTGCCGCGCGAAGCCCATTCCGTAAATGGTGCCGATATCGAGCAGTCTGTCGATCGCCAGGGACACGGCCCTGGGCAGGGCTCCGCCCGATAATTCGAACGTGCCGCGGGGGCCTTTTTCAACTCTCTGCCGGATCAGTTCCTTCTGGTGTTCGACCGGCATGGGAGTTCGTAGGCCGAGCGGGCTTCTCCCGAGCAGCTTTATCACGGTATTGAGAATACCCTTCTCCCCCGCCATCGCACGAATGACGGTGGAATTGTCCGCCGGGTCGAATTCATTTACCAGGATCCTGAACGCCGGAGCGATCTCGTGGAGGCGGCGGGCTATGTATTCGTAAATGTCCGTTTCCGCCTGCAGCTCGATAAAGCCCATCGCGGTGCGCGAGAGAAAGGCCATGTCGGAGGAATGCCTGTTTATTCTCTGCTCGGCGACGCGGCGCTCGTCTTCTTGCAGCGTGTATTGCATGCGGGCGAAGAGCAACGGGGAAATATAACGCGACATCTCCTCGAGGTCTTCGAGATCGCGTACGTCATACCCTCCGGTTTTGTTGGCGAGCGTAAGATTGCCGATGACCCTGTCCCCGTACATGATGGGGGCGCAGATCGCGTTTACGAGCGGAACATGCCCGGAGGGTAGTGACAGGCCGTCGTTCATATAAAGCGACCGTCCCTCGATCAGCGCCCGGCCCCACAGGCCTTTCCATGTCTCATGGGGAAATATGCGGTCGTCCGGGGTTATTCCGCATCGAGTGCCGGTCATACCGGTCGTTGCCACGTTGATGAGCCGGTTGTCGCTATCCATGTAGCCGAAAAAACCCAGCTCGCTTTTTAACATATCCCGGACCACGTCGAGGATCGCGTCGTATATCTCCTCGCCCGGGACGGTGAGAAACAGCTGGGCTATCCGGTTGCGGAGATAGAGCTTCTTTTCCGAAGACAGCAGGAGCTCTTCCGCGCGCCTGCTGTCGGTGATATCCCGGATGAACCCGCCGACTCCGACGCTTCCCCCCGTGAGCCGGACGGGGAATTTGCGCGATTCATACACCCTGCCCTCTATCTCCTCGCTGCTTATTACAAGCCTGTTCCGCCGGAGGGCCTGCCGGTCGGTGCCGAGGCAGTTGGAGGCCGCCTTTTCGCTCATGAGATCGGAATCGGTTTTGCCTAAAATCTCTTCCGCGGGCCGCCCGAAAAAATCCCGGCCGGCCCGGTTTATCAGGAGGTAACGGAAGAGGCTGTCTTTTATAAAAACGTGATCGGTGGTGGAGTCCAGAAGGGCGCTGTACAGATCCACGGATCGCCGCTCGTTCTCTTGCATTTGCGATTCGATCATACCGATCCGTTTCGAGAGCCCGATTACCCCCGCGTGGAGATCCAGGGCCGTTTTTACGGCTCCGATGATGACTCCCTTTCCGGATCCCTTTTCCACGAATCCGTACGCGGTGACGCCCGTGCCCGTGGCGGGGATGGAGGCGTTTTCGTGCGAACAGAGAAAGACGAGGGGAATGCCCGGGCTTTCGGCCGCGGCCCCGGCGGGCAGGAGCTCGCCGGCGATCGGCAGAAAATCGACATCCATCATCAGAAGATCGACCGTCTCTCCGCCTTCGAGAACTTCAACGGTTTCCTCTACGGTTTTTGTGGAGAGGACGCGATAACCGGCGGATTTCAGTATTCCGACAACCGGCGTAGCGGCATCGTGATCCGCTGACAAAAGGAGGATGTTTTTCTTCCCGCGTTTCAGCATTGAATTGTCGTGGGCCTCGATGGATGCCGCGGAACCTGCCACGGAGCAGTTACCTCATCCGTATATCGAAGCCAGGGAGGTCTCCGTTGCCTGAATAAGCAAATGCCGCGTTCCGCGAAGGCCACGTAACACGGTAGCATGACGAAGGGGAGGACGCAATGAATTTAACGGCCTGAAATCATTTTCAGGGATGCTCGCTTGCCGAACGCACCGGCCTGCCATGCCGGGAAGGTGACGGGAGAATGGGATTCGTTCCGGAGGATTCTATCCGATGTCGAGGATTTTCCCGGCGATGAGATATCCACCGCCGGGCCGTTCCTCGACGCGAAGCACCTCGAGGTGAGCCCGCATGGATTCAAACTGCGGATTACCGAGATCGAGTGAAACGGCTATACGCTCCCCGGTGGAAAGGACGGTTTCGGTCTCAATCTGCATTCCGGTATGACTCAGGTCAAGGCAGCGGCCCGAGTAAACGGTCGCGGAACCGTCGCGTTTGAAGGAGAGCCCGGTGTCCATCTCCATGCGGATGAAGTCGCGGCGTTCGTTATGGTGGAGTCCCGGCATCTGGATTAGTACCTCCTCTGGCGGTTTTCCGGCGCTGTGACCCCGCGGGTCATTCCAGAAGCTTATGGCATGATTATCGGCCTGCATGCGGCCGGATTTTAGGCCGTGAAACGAGTGGTGCGGGAGCGAATTAATTGCAATTGACTTTGGTACAAAATGCGGCAGGATCGGGGACGGGGGCAGGAAGAGCTCCCTCGAGAGGCATCGAGTGAGAGAGACGAAAAAACGGCTCAAGGCGCGGCTGGAGGCGGCATTCGATATCAGCTTCCAGGCGATGGTACACATCGCGAGTGACGGGAGAATCGTCGCGTTGAACGCGATCGCGCACGAGCTTGTCCGGACCGTATACGGGAGAGAGGTGTCCCCGGGTGACGCGGCCGCCGGTCTGCTCCCGGCCGAGGACGCGGACAACTTCTCCGCGGGTTTTTTAAAGGCCATGAAGGGCGATCGGGGGCAGGAGCGGCTCTTCACTATCGTCAGGAGCGTCGACGGGGATGAATACTGGCTCGAATACCTTTTCCATCCGGTCGAGCTTGACGGTGCGGTGGAAAGCGTCCTGATGGCCATCGACGACATCACCAGACGCAAAATCGCGATCGACGAGGTGGCCCGGAGCACGCGGCGTTACCAGTCGCTGGTTAAAAACTCTTCCGACATCATCATCATTCTGAACCGCCAGGGAACGGTACGATACGTGAGCGATACGGTGGAGCAGTTGCTGGGTTATCGCCCCAGGGAACTCATGGACAGGGATGTCACCGAATGGATTTTTTCAGAGGACCTGCGGGCGTTCCGCAACGCGCTCGACAGGGTCGCGTCGGGCAGGGGAACGCAATTTTTCACCCAGTTCAGGTTTCGGCACCGGGAAGGCGAGTGGGTCTTTTTCGAGGCGGTGGGCAACAACATGCTTGAGGACGAAACTATAGAAGGACTGGTTCTCAACTGGCGGGATGTGACGGAGCGAAAGCATTACGAGGAGATGCTGATCAAGATCAGCAGACAGAACGAGTTGATCCTTGAGGCGGCCGGGGAGGGGGTATACGGAATCAACACGGAAGGAAGGATCACCTTTGTAAACCCCGCGGCGGCGCGCATGATGGGTATGCGCATCGAGGAAATGATAGGCAGGGATCATCGCGAAGTTGTCCGGCAGAGCGATGTGAACGGCGTTCTCTGTCATGAAGGGGAGTGTCTATATTTCGAGGCCATGCGCGATGGCCAGGTGCGTACCGGAGACGGGGTCCTCTTCCGCGCGGCGGACGGATCGCTTTTCCCCGTACAGTATATCGCCACGCCGATCCTCGAGCGCGGCCGGATCGTAGGCGCGGTGGTGACCTTCAACGATATCACCGAGCGAAGGAAGGCGGAGGAAGACCTGCGCCGGGCGAAGGAAGAGGCTGACGCCGCCAACCGCGCGAAGAGCGAGTTTCTCGCCAACATGAGTCACGAGATACGGACGCCGATCAACAGCCTGCTTGGATTCCTCGAGCTGCTGCTCGATACCGGGCTGGACGCGACCCAGCGTGAATACGTCGCGATCATAAGGGAGAGCGGGCGCAGCCTGCTTGAGATAATAAGCGATATCCTGGATTACTCGAAAATTGAACGCGGGAAAATCGAAATTGAGCCAAGCGCGTTTCCGGCGCAATCGGCCTTCGAGTCATCGATCGAGCTGTTCTCCGCCAGGGCCTCCGAAAAGAGTATCCTGTTGATTTCTTACATTGATCCGCTCCTGCCCCGAATGCTGATCGGCGATTCGCTGAGGGTGCGCCAGGTGCTTAACAACCTGATCGCGAACGCGATCAAATTCACTCCTCCGGAAGGAGTGGTGACGATCGAAATAGAATGCAGGGAGACATGTGAAAGGCAATGCAGGGTGGGTTTCTCGGTAAAGGATACCGGTATCGGAATCGCAACGGATAAACAAAACGTGATCTTCGAGTCGTTCCGCCAGGAGGACAATTCCATCGCGAGGCGGTACGGTGGGACGGGGCTCGGGCTGGCCATCAGCTCCAATTTTGTCCGGTTGATGGGAGGGGAGATCGGCCTGGAAAGTGACAAGGGCGCGGGCAGCAGGTTTTTCTTCGATCTTGTCTTCGGAATCGCGGAAGCGGCAATCCCTCCGCCGGTGACGATCAACGAAGCGGTGCGGAAGGTGTTTCTTCTCCGGTTCGGAGAAAAGTCCGCCCTCCAGGAGGAGATCATCGCACGTTACCTGTGTGCGCTGGGCATCCATGTCGAGAACCTGAAAGGCGGAGACGTTCCGCCGGACGAGGCGCGGGAGGGGATTTTGCTGGCCGATGTGAGTCTCCGGCCGGAGCAAAACATCAGATCCATCCTGGAGCAGTTGCCATCCGGGCGGCTTGTGCTGGTCGCCGGGGAGCGCCAGAGGCTTTTCCTGGAGCGGGAAGCCCCCGCCGGAGTCGTGCCGCTCTGCATGCCACTGACGGCGAGCCGGATAACGGGGGCTCTCAGACGCGTCGCGGGAGCGGACAAAGGACAGGATGAATCGGAATCGTTTCCAGACGGGAATGTTGTTTTCAAGGGCAGGGCGCTGGTGGCGGAGGACGCGCCGGTCAATCAAAAACTGATCAGGCTCATGCTGGAGCGTCTGGGCTTAGCCGTAAGTATCGCCGGTGACGGAATCGAGGCGGTAAAGATGTTTCGCGATTGCGGTTTCGATATCGTGTTCATGGATATCAGCATGCCGGTGCTCGACGGAATCGAGGCGACATCCCGCATCCGCGCCATCGAAAAGGAAGAACGACGCGCGCATACCCCGATCGTGGCGCTGACCGCGCACGCCGTAAAAGGGGAGCGCGAACGGCTGCTTGCGGCGGGGATGGACGAGTATCTCTCCAAACCGGTGGACATGGACTCACTCCGACGGGTGGCGGGTCTGTACCTGGGAGGGAGCGCTTCAGGCGGCGGGAATGAGCCGGACGGGCAGGTTTTTGAACTCGAGAAGACGGCTCGCGACCTCGGTATAGAGCGGCACGAGCTTGAGGGGCTGATCGATGATTTTCTCTCCTCATCGGAGGAATACCTTGGCCTTCTTGAGGAATCGATGGGCGCCGAAACGCCTGACGGCATGCGCCTGGCGGCCCACCGACTGAAGGGTGTGGCATCGAATTACCGGTTAAAAAGGCTTTCGGAGCTTTCGGGCAAGCTTGAAGAGGCCGTCGAATGCGGAAACGGATCCGTCTTCAAGAGGCTGGTGGAGGGAATACGCGGGGAGATGGAACGTCTTCGCAAACTGCTTCAGGCGAGGTGAGTCTTCAGCGCCGTTTGCTGTTGAGATAGACCTCCAGGTCTCCAAAGGAAATGTGCAGGCGGATACGCTCCTCGAAATCGACCAGGGACACCAGCGTCCCGTAATGCCGGCCAGCCACGATGTTCACCTCCTTCTCCGAGAAGAGCCCGGCGATTACCGAAAGGACCGACGCGTCCTCCGCGTCGACATCCCCGAGGGATCGCAGGTCGAACACGATGTTGTCGTTACGAGCGAGCTTGAGGAACACGGCATTGAATATCTTGCGCGCCTCCGCGAGCACCTCCCTGTCCTTGATGCCCGTTTTGAATGAGATGAGTGTGGTGCCCGTGCCGCGGGAAAGGTTGATGTGCTCGGTGCGCTCGGCCGCCTCCTCGAGCTTCTGAATGTGTCCGATACGAAGCGCCGCGTCGATTTTCTGGGTGAGCATGGCGTAGGTATGTGGCTTGATTATGTAGTCCGCCGCTCCCTGACGCATGGCGGTGACGACATCCTCCTTCTTTGACTTCGAGGTCAGCATTATTATGGGGATGCTGCGCGTGATCTCGTCCTTTTTCATCTGCTTCACGACCTCGAACCCGTCCATGTACGGCATCATGATGTCGAGGAGGATGAGGTCGGGATTACCGGTGCGGGCCAGCTCGATTCCCTCGCGGCCTGATGCTGCAACGACGACGCTGTGACCCATTTTCTTGATCTGGGTTTCGAGAAGTTTGAGCGCATTCCTGTCGTCATCTATCGCGAGGATAAGATACATAATGACTCCGCCACCGTTAATGGCCCAGTCTGCGGCCGAAAAAGCGACAAAGTCAAGAGCTTTTCCCCGGGGGCTTCCAGGGGTCTACGCGCAATGGAGGAAATATCCGGTGGTGATGGCCCGGCTGTAAACCTGTCTTTGGTTTTTTCAGTCCACACACAGAAGCAAGGATTTGAGGTATGCCGTTTCGGGACAGTAGAGGCTGACGGGGTGATCGGCGGGATGATGACCCGTATTTAAAATGGAAACGGACCTCCCGGCGTCCGACGCCGCCCCGAAGACGATTTTTTGAAAGAGGTCCATGCCGATGAAGCGGGAGCAGGAGCAGGTGAGGATGAGGGTTCCCGGACGGCATTTCTTAATGGCCTGGAGATTGAGCTCCTTGTAGCCGCGGCAGGCCGCGGCCACCGATTCCCTGTTCCTGGCGAAGGCGGGCGGGTCGATGATGATCAGGTCGCTCGAAATGTCGGCTCCGCGAAGGTACTCGAAGGCGTCGGCGGTGACTCCGCGCGAGCGGTCCGCCAGGGCGTTCAGCCCGGCATTGCGCTCCGCCATCCGGACCGCCGGCTCGGAAACGTCGACCGATACCGCTTCGAACGCGCCTCCGGCGAGGGCCGCGACGCTGAAGCCGCCGGTATATGAAAACAGGTTGAGGACGGAACGGTCGCGGGAAATGCCCGCAACAAGCGCACGATTGTCCCGCTGGTCGATGAAAAAGCCGGTCTTCTGTCCCCGCCGCACGTCCACGATGAAACGCAGCCCGTTTTCGACAATAACGATCTCTTCGGGGGTTGTTCCGATTATCTGCCCGCTTCGTTCGGCAAGGCCTTCGATGGAACGGCCGGCGTGGTCGCTTCGTTCGTAGATGCTGCGCGGCCCGAAGACCTCCCGAAGCAGATCGATGATGGTGTCCCGCATACGCTCGATCCCGAGCGTGAGTATCTGAACGACCAGGTGATCGTCATAGCGGTCTGCGATCAGCCCGGGGAGGAAATCACCTTCGGAGAACACCGCGCGGTAGGCGTTCGTCCTGGCCGGTACTCCGGAGCGCTTTCGCTTTTCGATCGCGGAAAGCAGAAGATCCTTTATGAGATCGTTGTTCACGGTGCGCTCGCCGAAGGAGAGCATGCGAACGATTATCTGCGATCTGCCGTTGAAGTAGCCGTAGCCGAGATGGGCACCCTTGCTGTCCCGCACGGATACGATATCGCCGTCGGCCGTGCCGTCGTCCAGCCGTGCGACGGCCCCGGAAAAGATCCAGGGATGACGATGGAGAACCGGTTTCTCCTTGCCGGGGCGCAGGAAGATTCGTTTATATTCCGTCATTGTCCGTCCAGTGACGATGTCATGCCGGCTCGCCGTTTTCCCCGTCCGCAACGGGAAGCTTGCGCTTGCGATACTGTCCCGGCGATACACCGACGTGCTTGGAAAAAGCGGTGATAAAGGTCGTATTGGAATTGAAACCCGCGGCGATCCCGACCGAGAGAATGGAGCGGTCGGGTTCGTCAACGAGGAGTTTTTTCGCTTCCTCTATGCGGTATTCGTTCACGAAGGTGCTGAAATTTTTCTTAATGCGCTCATTGAGGATCTGCGAGAGCTGATGGGTGCTGATGCCCAGATCGCTCGCCAGGTCCTTGAGGGAAAGCTCCTCGTCGGCGAAGGCCTTCTCCGACTCCATGATCTCGCGCAGGCGTGCGAGGATGCGCTCAAGATCGAGACCGTGAAGGCGCGAACGCTCGTAGTGCGCCTTCCTGTTTTCTATTTTCAGGAGGCGGTTGTAATCGGGATGGCGTTGGGTCGCCAGATATACCAGGCAGGTGAAGAGGTTCGCCAATAGAACCGCCGTTTTCAGCAAGGGAATTGAAATGAAATCCCCCGCAACGGCGAGCAGGTTTGAGCTCACGATCGAAAGGGCGAAAAGATAACCCATGCGGGACAGGCGCACGGCGCGACTGGCCGCCTGCTTGCGCCATATGGCGATCATCGATACGAGCGTGGGAAGCATCGTGAGCACCAGGTACAGTTTTGGGAGCATGAAAGAGGCATATACCAGTTTGAAATAAGGCGGAAGCGAGGCGAAACTTTCGCTCAGGATCGGGCGGGCATCGACCATCCGGTTATCCGGAGTCAGGCCATCAACGAACAGCGGAAGCGCGAGCATGACCGCCGAAAGCAGGCTCGGGAGGAAAAGCAACAGGTATAGCCGCCGGAAGATGAACCTGTTCGATATGATCCATTTATACCGGAGGACCATAAGCGGAGGGACCAGAAAGATAACCGGGACGGGGAGCGTTTTGAGATGATAGATAGCGTCCCACCGGTCGAAAATCCCTGTAGAATAAAGGCTGATATGGAAGAGCCAGAGCCCCAGGCCGGCGAATGAAAAGGAGTAGACCAGGTGCACGGTCTCCTTGCTCTTCTGTGAAAACTGTCCGAGCGAGATCACGAACGCGAAGAGCGCCCCGAAAAACATGAAAAAATGCAGCACCGTTTCAGCCATGGTTTTCCCCGCGGACACCCCGCATGTCTTCTGATATGACGCGGGGAGAAATCATACAATCGAAAAACAAGGACGGCGCCGAATTTCATGATTATAATCCTGAAACGGCGAAGAATCCATGATTATAATCCGGGTAGACAAATACGATATTTTGATGCTATTATTTTGTATTGATGGCCGGACTGCCGCCCGTTGGCGGCCGGCGATCCAAGCTAAGAAACCCGGAGGTGGGATTATGGCAGTGGATTATTCCAAAGAGTTCGACCGGTTCCTGGAGCGCGAAAAACATCTGGGCCTGATGGTGCGGAACAGGGTAAAGAAATACGGCGATAAAAAGGTGGCGGTCCGTCACAAGCCCCATGGAGAGTGGATAGCTTATACCTGGGGCCAGTTCGGCTCGATGATCGAGTCGACGGCCAGGGGATTACTCGAATCGGGCGCGAAGGAAAACGAGATGGTCGGTATTTTCGCGGCGAACAGCGCGTGGTGGGCGATCGCCGATTACGCATGTTTCAGCATACGCGCGTGCTCGGTCCCCGTTTACGCCACCAACTCGGCGAAGGAGCTGGAATATATCGTCAACGACGCCGGGATCCGCATACTTTTCGCGGGAAACCAGGAGCAGTATGAGAAGGCGATGGCCGTGAAAAAGACCTCGAAAATTCTGAAAAAGATCGTGGTTTTCGACCCGCTGGCGAAAATCGAGAAGAGCGAGGAGGTGATGTATCTCGAGGATTTCATGGAGATGGGTAAGAAAGCCGGAAGGGATAAGGAACTCGAGGAAAGGATCTCACGCCTCGATCCCGAGGATCTTTCCACGCTCATCTACACCTCCGGTACCACCGGCGAACCGAAAGGCGTCATGCTCACGCACAAGAACTGGCTGGCCATGCTTTTCGCGACCGGGTACTACATTCCCATCGTTGAGACCGACGTCAACCTGGCCTTCCTGCCGCTCTCGCATGTCTTCGAACGGGCGTGGAGCTATTTTATCCTGTGCAACAACGGTCAGGTGGATTACTGCCATGACACCAAGGCTATTCTGGAATTCCTGAAAGAGTCCAGGCCTCACTATATGTGCAGCGTTCCCCGCATGTGGGAAAAGGTTTACGCCATGGTACAGGACGGAATCGCGAACGCGCCGGAGAAAAAACAGAAGATATTCAAATGGGCGCTCGGTGTGGGCGGAGAATACCAGGCCCGCAAACGCGACAGGAAATTCATCGGTCCGTGGCTTGGATTCAAGCACAAGGTGGCCTATGCGCTGGTCCTGAAAAAGGTCAAGGGCATATTCGGCGGCAGGAACAAGGTCTTCAACTGCGGAGGATCGGCCTTCTCGGGAGAAATAGCCGAGTTCTTCTTCAACGCCGGCGTGCTTCTGCTCCAGGGGTATGGTATGACTGAATGCTTTGTCATCAGCGTCGCCAATCCCGAGCACAACAAATTCGGAACATGCGGCCCGGTTGTCCCGCTCATGCAGGTGAGGATATCTCCCGAGGGCGAGATACAGGCCAAGAGCCCGAGCATGATGAAGGGCTACTGGAACAAGCCGGAGCTTACAAAAGAGATGTTCACCGAGGACGGGTGGATAAAAACCGGGGACGTCGGATATATCGACGACGAGGGATACGTCACCATCACCGACCGCATCAAGGACCTCTTCAAAACCTCGGGCGGCAAATATATTTCACCCCAGCAGATCGAGACATTGCTTAAAGAGGATATCTATTTCGAGCAGGCGGCGGCGATCGGCGACCAGCGCAAGTTTGTCTCCGCGCTCATCGTTCCCGCGTTCGAACCGCTGACCAACTGGGCCAATAAAAACGGTATCTCGTTCTCTTCGCGTGAGGAACTGCTGAAGAACCCGGCGGTCGTGAAGTTCTACCGGGACAAGATCGACCATTACACCCGCGACCTGGGGCAGGTCGAGAAGATCAAAAAGTTTACGCTGCTCCCGAAGGAGTTCACCCAGGAGGATGGCGAGATAACGCCCACCCAGAAAATACGGCGGAAGATCATCAACCAGCGGTACAAGGACGTCATCGACGCCATGTACGCAGAGTGATCGGCGCGCCGCAAGGCGCTGATTTCCCATACTTGAAGACGGGACGCGGGTCCCGTCTTTTCTTTGTCTTGACTTCGGGCCGCCTTCCGTGGAACATATTCCGGCGGAAAGAGCATGAAGCACCGGTCCGCCGGTTCATCATGTGACCGCCTTGTCGCCTGATCATGCGAAAGAGTGATGGACATCCAAACCGATTGCGAGGCGCGCTGAATGCCGTTCCGCGAAGGCGGACAGACGGAAAAGCGGGTGGCCTCAGAAGGGTGATGTCGGCCGCCGCGGCCGCCCTTGCCATTGCGCTGCTTTTCCTGCTTGTCCGAACCTGCGGTCCCTGCTCCCGTGGCCCGGGGAAAGGCGGTCCGGAGATGGAAAGGCCGGATATGCCTGGTGAAAGCGCCGACAGGATATCGAAGAGAGCGAAGAAACCGCAGCGCCCGGAAACGATCCCCATTGATGAAGACAGGGATATTCCTGCCGGACCGCCAAAGTATGAGGGACCGGTAGATCTGGGCACGCAGGTCGAGATGATAACCAAATAGAACGGTGGCATCAGAACAAAATTTCACCGGGGGAACGCATATGGAAGGATCAAGTCGGGCATTGAAAATCGGTATTCTGCTTCTTGCGGTTATTACGGCTGTTTTTTTCGGCGCCGCCTGGTATTTCAGCTCGGTGCTGATGCATCCGGGCCCCTTCGAGTGCACGAAGGAACATTTCGTGTATTGCGGTGACCCAATGGAGCAGGGGATACCCTTCGAGAAAGTCGAATTCAGGAGCTCCGACGGTCTCATGATCCGCGGCTGGTACATGCCCGCCGGGAAGTCCATCAGGGCGATCGTGTTCGCGCACGGTCGCGGGGCCAACCGAAACGAGGGCATGCGTTTTGCGCGTCCGCTGCACGATGCGGGCTGTGCCATCCTCGCGTTCGACTTCAGGCACTGCGGGGAGAGCGACAGGTCGTTCAATTCCATGGGGTATCACGAGAAGAAGGATATTATCGCCGCAGTGGATTTTCTGGAGAGGGGAAAGGGGATGAAGAGCATAGGCCTGATGGGATGGTCCCAGGGTGCCGCTACGGGCATCCTCGCCATGGCGGAGGACAAACGCGTCAGGGCCGGTGTATTTGAGGGGGGCTTCGCAAGCGCGGCCGATGTGATCGCCGAGGGAGCGGCCCGCGATTTCGGTCTGCCGCGAAAGCCGCTCCTTCCCTTCGTGCTGTGGCTGTACGGCCTGCGCGGCAAACTCGATACGGACGCCATGAACGCGGAAGACGTTATCGGGTCTATCGCCCCGCGGCCGGTATACATCATACACGGTGACGCCGACACCATGGTGTACTACAAACACGGCGAGCGCCTGTACGCGGCGGCCGGTGAGCCGAAACGGATGTGGACGGTAAAGGGCGGACCTCACGTTGAATGCTGGCAGATGGACCGAAAACGAGCGGAGCATTCGGTAAAGGAGTTTTTTAACAAGTATCTTTGATACATTCGCCGTGCGGATATACACCACCCATGGAAGACCACACCTACAGCGTTTCCGAGATAACCCGCCTGCTTAAAAAGAGCATCGAGGGCAATCCCGACTTTACGAGCGTGTGGGTGAAAGGGGAGCTCTCGAACGTCACCTATCATTCCTCGGGGCATATCTACTTTACGCTCAAGGACGAGTCGGCCGTGCTCTCGTCGGCGTTTTTCAAGTACGCGAACAAAAGCCTCTCGTTCAGACTGGAGGAGGGGATGAGCGTACTCGCCATGGGCTCGTTTACCGTTTACGAGAAGCGCGGCAGTTACCAGTTCATCGTCGCGCAGATGCGCCTGGAGGGCGTCGGCGAGCTCCTCAAGCGCATCGAGCAGCTCAAGAACAAACTTCTGGATCAGGGCCTGCTCGATCCGGCCCGGAAAAAAATCAAGCCGTTCCTTCCCCGGCGCATCGGCGTGGTCACATCGCCGACGGGCGCGGCGATCAGAGACATCATAAAGGTGGCCATGCGGCGATTTCCAAACATCGAGATAGTGCTCGCGCCCGCGAAGGTGCAGGGCGCCGATGCGGCGGCATCCATCGTACGGGGAATAGAGGAGCTCAATAATCGCGCGCATGCGATCGACGTCATAATATGCGGCAGGGGCGGCGGCTCGTTCGAAGACCTGCTGCCGTTCAACGAGGAACCGGTGGTGCGGGCGATCCTCTCCTCGCGCGTGCCGGTCATTTCGGCGGTGGGCCACCAGATCGACCACCCCCTGTCGGACGATGCCGCCGATTACTCGGCGCCCACGCCCTCCGCCGCGGCGGAGATCGCCGTGCCGGTGAAAAGCGAGCTCGTCGGGGAGATCGACTATCTGGCCATCAGGGCGCAGACCTCGCTCGCCTCAAGGATGACGCATCTGACAAACAGGCTTTCGGGCATAGCCGCTCTTCGATGCTTCCGTAATCCGCGGGAAATCGTCAGCATGCGCGAATTGTCGCTTGTCGATCTGGAGCAGCGTATCACAGCGGCTCTGAAGGATGCGGTCGCCGGAGGCAGGCAGCGCCTGCTCGCGCTTCCGGATCTCCACCGCCTCTGGAGATCGGAAGCACGGGAGCGCCGTTCACGCCTCGACGTGGCATGGGGGGCCGTGGAGAAGCTCTCGCCCCGTGGAGTGCTCGAACGAGGCTATTCCCTCGTGACCGACGCGCGCGGGCGGATCATCAGGAGCGTGAGGGCGGTGAAGTCCGGTGAATCGATCGGTGTCGCCGTGGCCGACGGATCGATGGGATGTACGGTGAATACTATACAACGCGAGGTGCGCGGTGGAAAAGAAAACGCCGGCAAAGGGAAAGCCGAGCTTTGAGAAGGCGCTCGAGGAGCTCGAGAAGATAGCCGAACGCCTGGAGGACGGAAGTCTCGGTCTCGAGGAGTCGATCGCGGAATTCGAGCGCGGTTCGCGGCTCGCCCGCTATTGCCGCGAGAAACTCGACGAGGCCGAGCGCAGGATCGAGATTCTTCAGAAGGGCGGGGACGGGACCGTCGAGAAACGGGCGGTACGGGTAAAACCGGACACCGGCGAGATCGAAGATGACGAGGACCTGCAGGGCTCACTGTTGTAGGGGTACAGTCTGGAAATGTTCAGCGAGGACGCGATGAGAAACACACTGATGGTATGCCTTGCGATGTTTTTGTTCGTTTCGTGTAAACCGGCCCAGACGGTCTCCTTCTGCGAGGGGGTGACTCCCGAGGGGAAGGGTTCGGCCTGCGGGGCCCGTTTCACGACGGGCGAGGTCACCATGCTCGTGAGCCTGAAAAAACGGTTCGAGGTCGACGCCCTGGGGGTCAAAATCCATGAACGCTCTGAATTGAAGGACAGGTTGATCGATTCATTCACGTTCAGCGTCGATCCCGAAAAGCAATCGGCGACGACGAACCTGTCGTTTTACAACGAGGGGAAGTACCGGGTAACGGTGACCGGCAAGGAATCGGCCGTGCTCGGTGAGGCCGAGATAGAGGTGGTCGATACCTATTAACCGCCGAGTTCCTCCAGTTTGCGTCGTTTTTCCTCACGGTAATAATAGACGAGCAGAAGGAAGGCGCCGATGACGATCGCGGCGTCGGCGACGTTGAACGCGGGCCAGCGGAACACGGCGTCGTCCCCGATATAGATGAAGTCGACGACCCCGGGTTTCCCGAGCAGGCGGTCGAGGATGTTGCCCACCGCGCCCGACATCACCAGCGCCATCGCGCCGCAGAAGAGCGGCGTTTTTTGTTTCTCCAGAACGTAATAGACCATGAGCATCGTAAGCACCAGGATGGAGACGATGAGGAAAAAGGTCTGGTATCCCTGCAGGATGCCGAAAAGACCGCCGCGGTTATAGAGCAGCGTAAGTTGCACAAAGCTGCCCAGGACGTCGATCCGCTCATGGAGCCCGATATGGGCCACGGCGAGTTCCTTGCTTACGATGTCGAGCGCGAGTGAAAACGCGAACAGTATTGCTGCAATGGCGTGTTTTTTCATCGATATCCCCGTATATGCCCCGATTAGGCTACTTGATATTCAGCACGATCTTCGTGCATCGCGGACAGAGCTCCGGATGCGAGGGATCGGTCCCGAGCTTCAAGGAGTAATTCCAGCAGCGCACGCATTTCCGGCCGGGGCTCTTCGCAACCCGTATGGACGAGTTGTCGAGATTTTCCATTCCAGCTTTTTCTTCCGCGCTGACGGTCACATCGGCGACCTGGAAGAATCTCCGCGCCTCGTCACCCATCTCCGCGATCATCTGCCGTGTTTTTTCGTTCGCGACGAAGATCTCGATATCGGCCTCGAGCGAGGTGCCGATGATTTTTTCCTTACGCTTCGATTCGAGTGATTTCAGGACATCCTTCTTGATGTTTATGAGCGCTTCCATCTTTCCGGCGACGGCCGGGTTGTGAAAGGCGCTGTCAAGACGGTGGTATTCCCGTGTATGCACCGAGTCGGTCCTTCCGGAGAATCTCCATACCTCCTCGGCGGTAAAGGAAAGCACCGGCGCCGCCAGGCGCGTGAGCGCCTCGCTGATCTCGTGGAGCGCGGTCTGGTTGGATCGCCGGGGGATCGAATCGGCGGCCTCGATGTAGAGTATATCCTTGGAAATGTCGAAATAAAGGGACGAGAGCTCAACCGCGCAGAAGTTGAGGATCTTGCGGTAAACCAGGTGAAATTCGAATTTTTCGTAATGCTCGATCACCTGCCGGGAGAGCTCGTGCAGCTCGTGCAGGATCCATTTGTCTATATCGAGCAGCTCGGCGTACGGGAGAGCGCGTTCGGGCGTGAAGTCCGACAGGTTCCCGATGATGAACTTGAAGGTGTTGCGGATCTTGCGATAGGAGTCCGCAATCTGGTTCATCATGTCCAGGCCGATGCGCAGATCGTTGCGATAATCCTCGGAAGAGACCCACAGGCGGATGATGTCGGCGCCGAACTTTTCGATGAGCTGTGACGGCGGAATGACGTTTCCCATGGACTTGCTCATGGCCTTCCCCTCTTCGTCGAGCAGGAAGCCGTGGGTGAGTACCGTGCCGTAGGGTGCGCGCCCGCGCAGGGCGATCGCGGGCCACAACGATGACTGGAACCATCCGCGATGCTGGTCACTTCCCTCCAGGTAGAGATCGGACGGCCAGCGATGATCCTTCCACGAATCGAGCACGGCGTAGTGGGAAACGCCCGAGTCGAACCATACGTCGAGGATGTCGTATTCCTTCACGAAATCCTCGCCGCCGCAGGTACACTTCACTCCGGGGGGGATGAGCTCTTTTATGTCGAGCGTGTACCACGAGTCGATGTTCTTCTCGAGCGAAAGCTTTGAAAAGTAATGAATGCTCTCCGCGCTCATGAGGTTGGCGTTGCATTTCCCGCAGCGGAAGGAGGGGATGGGAACGCCCCACGAGCGCTGGCGGGAAAGACACCAGTCGGGACGCGATTCTATCATGCCGCGGAAGCGCGTTTCGCCCCAGGACGGTATCCATTTCGTATCGTCCGCGGCCTTCAGCGCCGTCTTTCGGAGATCGCGGTGGTCAACCATGAAGAACCACTGCTCGGTGGCGCGGAAGATGAGCGGTTTCTTGCAGCGCCAGCAGTGCGGGTATGAGTGCTCTATTTCCGAGGTATGAACGAATACGCCCTTTTCCCTGAGAAGCTCTATCACCATGGGATTCGCGTCGAATACGTTGACGCCCTTCATCTCCGGGAACTCTCCGGTGAATTTTCCCTCGTCGTCAACCGGGCAGTAGACGTCGAGCCCGTTTTCCATGCCGAGTACGTAGTCCTCCATCCCGTGGCCGGGAGCGATATGTACGATACCGGTGCCCTGATCGAGCGTCACAAAACCGGCGAAGAGCACCCTGGATTCGCGGTCGATGAAGGGATGCCTGACCGCCAGCTTTTCGATCTGCGCCCTGGTAAGCGGAACGGCGTCCCCCTTCGCCATCCCGGTGATGTGCGCCACCGAGTCGGCGAGACCGTCGGCCATGATGTAGTATTCGTCCCCCGAACGAAAGGCGGAGTAGGGAAAATCGGGATGGAAACACACGCCGAGGTTCGCGGGAAGCGTCCATGGCGTGGTGGTCCAGATCAGCACGAACAGCCTGTCCCTGTCCACGCCGGGGATGTCGACGGACGACGGATCGACCGGAAACTTCACGAAGATCGAGGGCGACGAATGGTCGTGGTATTCCACTTCGGCTTCGGCGAGCGCCGTCACGCAGGTGGGACACCAGTAGATGGGCTTTTTCCCCCGCGTGATGAATCCTTCTTTGAAGAGATCGCCGAATATCTCGAGTATCTTCGCTTCGTATTCCGCCGACATGGTGAGGTACGGGTGCTCATAGTCCCCGAACACGCCGAGCCGTTTGAATTCTTCCATCTGGATTTTTACGTATTTTGCCGCGTATTCCCGGCATCTCTTGCGGATTTCGTGCTTGGGCATCGTGGCGGCCTTCGATCCGAGCTCACGCGTTACCTGAAGCTCGATGGGAAGCCCGTGGCAATCCCATCCGGGGACATAGGGCGCCTTGTATCCCATCATGGTCTTGTGCTTTACGATGATATCCTTAAGTATCTTGTTGAGCGCATGGCCCAGGTGGATGTTGCCGTTCGCGTACGGAGGTCCGTCGTGCAGTATGTACAGGGGTTTCCCCTCGCGCGCGGCGAGCAGGGTCGGGTAGATGTTTTCATCCGACCACCGGGCGAGCATCTCGGGCTCCCGCTTCGGCAGGTTCGCCCTCATCGGGAAATCGGTGGTCGGGAGATTGACGGTCTTCGAATAATCCATGGCGTCCTCGCAGCGTACGTGAATCCGGGTCTGTAGCGTATCGTAAATCATGGGAGGGCACAGTCCCGCGGCAGACGGCTATATCATCAAGTTTAACGCGTTTTCCTCACTGATCAAAGGATAACTCACGCGATTGTGAAAAGTTTTGTCAATATTATTTTTCCATGCGCGCTCGCCCCTCGCCGGGGTCGGGCAGCCTGTGACGGCAAAAAAAGGCCGGGTATTCCCCGGCCGCAGTTTCTACATGTGTCATGGTGGTAAAGGCCTTACTGCAATTTGCGTTTCAGCAGCTCCGCCGGCTGGACGCCCACCATCCTCTCCACTTCCTTTCCATCCCTGAAGAGGATCAGCGTGGGGATGGAGCTGATTGCGAACTGCCGGGCGACGCCGGGATTCGTGTCGGTATTGAGTTTCACGATCCGGGCGTTCCCGTTCAGCTCTTTCGCGAGTCCTTCGAGGATGGGGGTCTGCATGCGGCAGGGACCGCACCACGGGGCCCAGAAATCGACCAGCACCGTACCGCTGTCGCCGAGCACTTCGGTGTTAAAATTTCCGTCGGTTACTTCTATCAATGTGGACATATCAGTTCCTCCATTCAATGTGTATATTATAGAATTTAATTAATTTCTTAAATATCGTCAACACTATTTTCACTGCTCATACATATTTATTGTGTCCATGGATTTTCTCTTCGTCGGGAGGTATTCGTGTATGCGGGGAAGATGCGGGCCCTGAACGGCCGGGCCCGGTGTGACCGAGCCGGGGCAAAAGCTCATTTTCCGCGTATTTCCTCCATCAGGAGCTCGAGGCGTTTTCTGATCGACTCGCGTACCGAACGGGTCTGTTCCATTCGCTCCTCGAAAGATCCCGTAAACGAGGCGGGATCCTCGAGGCTCCAGTGCAGCCGCTTCGTCACGCCGGGGAACACGGGGCAGCGTTCCGCGGTGCTCTCGTCGCAGACGGTTATGACGTACCCGTACATCTCGCCCTTTTTAAAGAGCTCGAATACGCCCTTGGAACTGTTCCCCGAGATATCGATACCGATTTCAGACATCGCCTCGACCGCGAGCTCGTTAAGCGGACGGCCCGGCTCGAAGCCGGCGCTCTCGGCGATGATGATGTCACCATGGTAACGGTTGGCCATGGCCTCGGCCATCTGGCTGCGGGCCGTGTTGTGGACGCAGATGAAAAGTATCCGTATCTTTTTCATTCCAATCCTCCGAATCCGGTGAAGGGGAACAGCATATGAATTGGCGGTTAATGATTTTTGAAGATGGCGTAAGGATTTTGTAAAAAAAGCGGCGGGGATAAGTGCGCTAATCCCTGACAAGGAATCCGTTGGACTTTATTTCGGCCAGTGATTCCGGTATGGTTTCGATGAAGGCTCGTATCTCGTCGCGCACGCGCCGGTAGTGGATGAGGGCCTCCTCTTCGCCGGCGGCGCTCCGCGCGAGCTGCGGCGGGTCCTCGAATCCCCGGTGGACGATTTTCGCCTTCCCCGGGAAGAACGGACAGTTTTCCCGCGCGTGGCCGCAGACGGTCACGACGTAATCGAAGGGGATGTGCATGACGCTGTCGACATTCTTCGAGGCGTGTGCCGAGATATCGACGCCCGACTCGGCCATCACCGCGAC
>CAZVEG010000046.1:0-27408 GCA_964625625.1 uncultured Leptospirales bacterium
GATCGGTACCATGGTGATACGCATACGATGTCCCGAGTATAGCAAAAAAGCCCCGGACGGGCAAAAAATCGAAGGACATGCCGGGCATTTATGTAAGGATCGGGAATCATACCTCGGAAACCGGCATTACCCCGGGGAAGAGGG
The DNA here is from genome assembly GCA_964625625.1 of uncultured Leptospirales bacterium. Lineage (GTDB taxonomy): Bacteria > Spirochaetota > UBA4802 > UBA4802 > UBA5368 > MVZN01. The sequence goes on from CAZVEG010000046.1 coordinate 145, forward strand.
GGCGCAACCTCTCGTTCTCCGGACGGGCAACCGAGCTCCTTCCATACAAAAGCGGGCAAACGCGCCGAATCGCTGTTCGTTGCGGGACCGACCCTCCCATAAAAAGATAATTGACGTACAAAATTGAGCTGGTGTATAGTACATCCGGAGTGGATACGGGTCCGGTTTTCGTTCGCTCCCCGTCCTACAACAATCGGAGCCCGAAAGTCCCGTAATGAATTATTTCCAGAACTACAGTCACATTCGAAATTCGATCGACGACCGGGCCCGCGCGGCGGGGCGGAGCCCGGAGGATATACGAATAGTCGCCGTGTCCAAGACCTTCCCACCCGAGTCGGTACAGGCGGCGATAGACCAGGGAATCCGGCTCTTCGGCGAAAACAAGGTGCAGGAAGCGAAGGGCAAGATCGCCGCGCTTTCGGGCGATTTTCGCTTTCATCTCGTGGGGCACCTGCAGTCGAACAAGGCACGGGACGCGGTGCGGCTTTTCGACCTCATCCATTCAATCGACAAGGCCTCCACCGCGCACAGGGTCGGTGAAGAGGCGACGCGGATAAACAAGACGCAGAAGGTGCTGGTCCAGGTCAATACCTCGGGCGAGGACACCAAGAGCGGGATTGATCCCGCGGACGCCCTCGAGCTCTGCCGCGAGATTCCGACAATCGCCGGCATCGAGCTTGTCGGGCTCATGACCATAGGTCCCCTGGAGGGTGACGAGAAAGCGGTACGCGCGTCGTTCGCCTTGCTCCGGACCTTGCGCGACGATATCGTCAAACGCCTCGGGATCGGCCTTGACGAGCTCTCGATGGGTATGTCGGGCGATTATCTTGCGGCCGTGGACGAGGGTGCCACACTGGTGCGCATCGGCAGCGCAATTTTTGGACGGAGGAGCTACGGGGAATGAGCCTGGCCGGGCATACAATCGGCATCATCGGAGCGGGGAACATGGGCGGCGCGATCGCCGCCGGGCTCTCCCGCGCGCCGGGCAAGGCCGTCGTCCGCTGTTTCGACACCGAAAAGGCCCGATGCGAGGCGCTCGCGCGCGGCTTCGGCATCGAGGCGGCCTCCTCCATCGGTGATCTGGCCGGCGCGTGCGACATCATCATCCTGGCGGTCAAACCCGACGCGCTGCAGGCGGTACTGAAGGAGCTCAAGGGGATTTCTCCCGGCAGACTTGTCATCTCCGTCGTCGCGGGTGCTTCGACCGAACTCATGGAAAAAACCCTGCCACCGGCGCAGAAGCTGGTGCGCGCCATGCCGAACACGCCGGCGCTCGTCGGTGAGGGAATGACGGTGCTGTCCGCAGGCGCTCATGCCGACGCCGCTTCACTGGAGCTCGCGGAAGAACTCTTCTCTCACCTCGGGAAAACCATGATCCTGCCCGAACGCCTGATGAACGCGGTGACGGGGCTTTCCGGGAGCGGCCCCGCCTTCGTCTTCACCATGATCCAGGCGATGGCCGACGGCGGCGTGAAGACGGGCATCCCCCGCGATCGGGCGATGCTGCTTGCCGCGCAGACGGTGCTGGGCGCGGCGCGAATGGTGCTCGAGACCGGGGACGATCCGGCCGTGCTTCGCGGCCGCGTGGCCTCGCCCGGCGGGACCACGATCGAAGGGCTGCACGTAATGGAGCGCGCGGGTTTTTCCGGCATAATCATGGACGCCGTCGAGGCGGCCGCGCTCAGGTCCGCGAAGCTTGGAGAAAAGAAATGAGCGGCGGCTGGCCCATCACCAACTACCATATCTGGCAGGCGAAAAAGGCCACGAAGGCTCTCGTCGCGCTCTCGGTCATCGTAATCGTCGCAGGCAACATCATCGCCGCCGTGTTCGTCTCGAAGGTACGCGTTGACGAGGCCGCGTACCGGATGCGCGACGGCTTCCCGGTCTTCACCGCGCACGACGAATACATGCGGCTCGTCAAATCCTACCCGCACGATCCGGGCGTCAAGATCGCCGTTCATACCATGCGCCTGGGCGAGTCGTACTGGGACGTGGCCCGGAGCTATCGCGTGTCGATCGATACGATAATCGCGGCCAACCCCTTTCTCGAGACGCTCGTGGCGCGCGAGGGCGCCACGATCGCGGTCCCCCGCGAGGACGGAGTGCTTCTCACGGTGAACGATTTCTACGACGCGCACCGAATGGCCCGGATGACCGAGCACGACGGCGGCATCAGGGGTGATTACCGCCAGTCCGTATTCAGAATCATCTCTCCCGACGACGTCCGTTTCGCGTTCCTTCCCGACGCCCGACCGGCACTGGTAAGCGAGAAGCTTCAGGCGCTGTACAACATCCGGCGGATATTCCGCAACCCCATCAGCGTCGGGCTCTATTCCTCGCTCTACGGCGACCGCGTGGACCCGATGTTCGAGGGAATGGCCTTCCACAACGGAATAGACATCATGACGCGCATGGGGACCCCCATCCATCCCGCGCGCGAGGGCATGGTCTCGTTCACGGGCTGGATGGACGGCTACGGCCAGACGGTTATCGTGCAGCACTGGGACGGCTACGTAACCTGGTACGGGCACTGCTCCGCGATCAAGGTGAAGCGCGGCGACTGGGTCACCAAGAAGGACGTCATCGCCCTGGTGGGCTCTACCGGCCGTTCAACGGGACCGCACCTTCATTTCATGACGATGCGTCATGGCCAGATGATAAACCCGCTGCTGTTCATCTGGTAGACCCGTCCGCGACGGCCGTCCCGCTCCGGCGCCACATCCGACCGGGAGGATTATCAGGATGAGCGACGATCCAGTCGAAATCGACCTTGACGGTGAACTCGACCTGCATCATTTCCACCCCCGCGACGCCCTGGCGGTGCTCAGGGAATTTATTGACATTTCCATCAACCGGGGCTTGACTGAGGTGCGGATCGTGCACGGCAGGGGAAGATCGGTCCTCAAGAAAATTGTGGTCGAAGAGCTCTCCGGAAATCCGGGCATAGAGCGGTTCGGCGACGAGGGAGCGAACTGGGGGGCCACGCGGGCGCGACTGAGAACCGTAAAATGAGGTCCGGGAGCCCGTTCCGGGCTCCACCACCATGACTGCGGGAAAACATTCATGAGAAAACTCACCAGCGGCGTGTCGAAGAAGAAGGGGCTCCCTCCGGGAACCCTCGTCCACGTCGGCGATACAAAGACCGAAAAGACCAAAATACTCGTAATAGAGTATGACGAAAACAGCTACAACATCTGCGACACGGAGAGCATCGCCGAGTGCCGTTCTCCCATTGAAAAACCGGCGGTGCGCTGGATCGACATCGTGGGCATCGACCGCGTCGACGTGGTCGCCGAGACCGGAAGCCTCTACGATCTCCACCCGCTGGTGATGGAGGACATCCTCAACACCAGCCAGCGGCCGAAGCTCGACGAATGGGATGACTACACGTTCATCGTGCTGAAGGCGCTGCACTACGGCCGGGAGCGTGACGAGATCGCCGCCGAGCAGATAAGCCTGGTTCTGAAGGGCGATACCGTCATAACCTTCCAGGAGATAGAGGGCGACGACTTCCTGCCGGTGATCGACCGGATCATCAACGACAGGGGCAGGATTCGAAAGCTCGGCGCGGACTTCCTCGTCTACGCCATCATCGATTCCATCGTCGACAATTATTTCGGCATACTCGAACGCCTGGGAGACCGCATCGAGGCGCTCGAGGACGAGCTGCTGAGCGATCCGAAGCGGGAAACCATTCACCGCATCCACGCCCTGAAGAGCGAGATGATTTTCCTGCGGAAATCGGTATGGCCGCTCAGGGAGGTCATTTCAAGGCTCGGGCGCGGAGAGGGCGGCGCGTTCAACGACGGCACGATCATGTACCTCAGGGACATACAGGACCATATCGTCCAGGTCATCGACACCATCGAGCTCCTCAGGGACATGCTTTCCGGGATGCTCGACATCTATCTCACCAGCGTCAACAACCGTCTCAACGAGGTCATGAAGCTCCTCACCGTCATCACGACGATCTTCATCCCGCTCAGCTTCATCGCCGGAGTGTATGGCATGAACTTCCGCTTCATGCCCGAGCTCGGATGGCGCGGGGCCTATTTCGTGGTGATCGGGCTCATGCTGACAATCGGCGTGTCCATGTTCGTTTACTTCAAGAAAAAGAAATGGATATGACCGCGCCACGGGACTGAAGAAATACTTGATCAAATCGTGTGTTTTTTATACGATGAGCTATACTGCGTACTGACCGGTATATCGGTTGCCGTTTTGCCGTCCGCCATACAGCGTGTCTCGGCCTGAAAAAGCATAATCACGGGCGTATTGAATTCGGCAGAACTTTTAACGACACTTACATCCACGCGGTGTAATAAGGAGAAAAACATGCTCAATCAATATCTCATGTGGGGGGGCTTCGTCCTTTTCATCATCGCGATGCTCATCCTCGACCTCAAGGTTCTGCAACGCAGAAGCCACGTCATGCCGGTGAAAGAGGCCCTCCTCTGGGTCGCGTTCTGGGTTTCGCTCGCCCTCATCTTCAACGTGGGGATATACTTCTATTTCGGCATGGACAGCGCGCTCGAATTCCTCACCGGCTACCTGGTTGAGTACTCACTGAGCGTGGACAATATCTTCGTTTTCGCCCTTATATTCTCGTACTTCGGCATTCCTGCGGAATACCGGCACAAGGCGCTCCTGTGGGGAATCCTCGGGGCGATCGTTATGCGGGCCATCTTTATCCTGGCGGGCGTCGCGATGATCAACCGGCTGCACTGGATCATCTACGTCTTCGGCGCATTCCTGGTCTACATCGGAATCAAGATCGCGTTCGAAAAGGACCGGGAAATGGATCCCGGGAAAAATCCCATACTGCGCCTCGTAAAGCGCTTTCTGCCGGTCACCGAATCCTACGAGGGGGGAAGATTCTTCGTCCGCAGGGCGGGCAGGCTTTTCGCCACGCCGATGCTCATCGTGGTCATCGTGATCGAGACCACTGACGTCATCTTCGCCGTCGACTCGATCCCGGCCATCCTCTCGATTACGCTCAACCCGTTTATCGTCTACACATCCAATATCTTCGCGATCCTCGGCCTGCGCGCGCTCTACTTCGCCCTGGCCGGCATCATGGACCTTTTTCATTATCTCAACTACGGTCTCGCGGCGATTCTCGTCTTCGTCGGGGTCAAAATGCTTATCTCCGACTATTACAAGATTCCCGTGGCGGGAGCGCTCGGATTCATCGTGCTGGTCCTGGCGACCTCGATCGTCGCCTCGATCATGTTTCCGAAAAAGGACGCTCCGTCTCCTCATGGTGTACCAGATAAGCGATGAGTACGACCTCCGGCGATAGACTCCGCTCCGTTCTCGAGTGGGATTCGGTCGTTTCGGAGGTCGCGGCGCGCTGCGCGTCCGACCCCGGCAAAAGGGCGGCGAACGCGCTCGCGCCGCTCGAACCCGAGCTTATACGAAAACGCCTCGACAAGATAAGCGAAATACGAGGGCTCACCGAGCGCGGCACATCGTTCGACTTCAGGGGCCTTCGCGACATCGAAGACCCCGCCGGCCGCGCGGCCAAGGGGGCAGTGCTCGGCCTCCCCGAGCTTTTCACGGTGCGCTCGTTCATCATGGCCTCCCGGCGAGTCGAGGCCTTTCTCAAGCAGTACGCACCCGAGCTTCCCTCCCTTTCGGAAGAGCGTGAACGACTCGACCCGCTCAAAAGGGAGGGCGATATCCTGATACCCGCGATCACCGATAACGGCGAGCTGAACGACGGAAGGTTCCCGAAACTGCGGCGCATCCGAAGCGACATCCACGAGACGCGCGGCGAAATCGAGAAGCGCATGAACGCGATGGTGCACTCCACCACGCTCGAAAAAGCGCTGCAGGAGAAGGTGTTCACAACGCGGAACGACCGCTACGTGCTCCTCGTGAAGTCGACCATGCGCAGCCGCGTCCGCGGCACCGGCCTGGACGTTTCGGCGAGCGGCGCCACGCTCTTCATAGAGCCCGACGAAATCCAGCCGCTCAACAACCGCCTGATCGGACTCAATTTCGACCTCCAGATCGAGACCTCCCGCATCATGCGCGAACTCTCCCAGGAGATCGGAAACGGGGCCGCGGGGCTCATCGAAAACCTCACGATACTCGCCGGGCTCGATATGCTCTGCGGGGCCGCCCGCTTCTCGGCCGCCATCCGGGCAAGCGCGCCCGAGCTCAGCGACGAGCCGGTAATGCGCCTTTACGGCGCGCGACACCCGCTGCTCTACCTCATGCACGGGGACGCCGTGGTTCCGAACGACCTGGTACTCGGCGAGTCGTATAACTGCCTCATCATATCCGGGGCGAACACCGGCGGCAAGACCGTACTGCTCAAAACGGCCGGCCTGTGCGCGCTCATGTTGCGACATGGGCTGCATATACCCGCCGGGCCGGATTCGCGCATGGGTATCTTCGATCCGATCATGGCGGACATCGGCGACGATCAGAGCATACAGCAGTCGCTTTCATCGTTCAGCGGGCAGATCGTCGTCCTGAAAGAAATGATGGAGCGGGCGCGTTCCTCGGCGCTCATCCTCATCGACGAGATCGTGGTGGGCACGAACCCGCGCCAGGGAGCGTCGCTCGCGCAGGCCGTGGTGGAGGCGCTCGCCGGAACCGGCGCGAGAATCATCGTGACGACGCACTACAACGAGCTCAAGGAGCTCGCCTCGCGCGACGAACGCTTTCAGAACGCCAGCGTCTCCTTCGACCCCGATACGCTGGCGCCCGCCTACCGCCTCATGACGGGCATACCGGGCGTGAGCTATGCGCTCGAGATCGCCCGGATATACGGCATCCCCGAGGACATTCTCGGCCGGGCCAAGGCCCTGCTCGATGAACGCGAGATAAGCGTCGAAGCGCTCATCGAAAAAACACAGAAACACGAACAGGAGATCGCCGGAGAGCGCGAGCGCCTGGCCGAGGCGAGGATGGACGCGGCCCGGGAAAAAGAGCGCTATATCGAACTGCAGCGAAAGCAGGCCGAGCTCATGGAAAACATCACCCGGGGAGAGGGAACGCGCTTCCTCGACGAAATCAAGGAGCACCGGAAATCGATCGCCGCGAAGATACGCGAGCTGCAGCAGGCGGACCTTCGTACCGCCGGCGAGCTGCGTCGCGATATCGGCGAAATACAGGAGAAGGTGGAGGCCGAGATCACCGACAGCGCGCGAAAGCGCTTTTCACGCGATTACGAACCGCTCGATCCCGCCACCGCGAAGGCCGGGGACCGGGTTTTCATCGTATCGCTCGAAAAGGAAGCGGTGATTGAAAGTATCGACGTCGACGGCGGGAGCGCCGAGCTTCGGCTCGGAAATTCGATCCGCGCACGCTTCAAATTCCGCGACATACTCGCCCGACCGGAGGGGTCCGCGGCCATGCCTCTCCCGAAGAAAAGCGCCGGGAAAGCGGGGAAAAAAGAACAGGCCGCCGCGATAAAGCCGGTGCCTCTTACCGTGCAGACGAGCTACAATACCGTCGACCTTCGCGGTCTTCGCGTCGACGAAGCGCTCGACCGCATGGAACGCGACCTGGACCGCATGGTACGCTCGGGCATCCACTCGGCCGTCATCATCCACGGGCACGGGACCGGGGCCCTGAAGGAAGCCGTACGCGCGCAGCTGCGGCACTCGTCATACGTCAGCGAGTTTCGTTCGGGCGAGTACGGCGAGGGAGGCGACGGCGTTTCGATAGCGCTGTTACGGGAGTGAGCACGAACTCTCCGCCCGACAGGCGAATATTGTCGCCTCATAAGGGAACAGCCCGACCGGAAGTCCCTCGAGGACGGAGCCGGTTTCACGATGGGTCGAGAGCATGACTTCCCACCGCTCGTCACCGCCCAGAAAAAGCCTCCTGTGACGGCGGGTAAAATTCATTACGACCAGCACCTTTTCCCCTTCGTGGAGCCGGTACCAGGCGACCACCCCGTCGGAAGCCTTTTTCGCCTGGACCCATTCCCCGCGATTGAGCGCGTTTGTGTTCTTTCTCAGCCCGATCAGGCGTCGATAAAAGTTGAGCAAAGATCCCGGATCTTCCCGCTGGGCCTCCACGTTGACGGTCGTATGGTCCGGATTGATCGGAAGCCAGGGGCTGCCCGTGGTGAAACCCGCCCCGGCGAGTTCATTCCACTGCATGGGGGTGCGCGCCCCGTCCCTGCCGCGGTAGAAGGGCCAGTATTTTTTACCGGCCGGGTCCCTGATGTCGCGCCTTCGGATCCTTCCATCCGACATGCCGATCTCCTCGCCGTAGTAGATGAACGGAGTGCCCCTGAGCGTCAACAGGAACATCGCGGCCACCCTTGCGCGCGCCATGGTGTGCCGGCCCGAGCGGTAGCGTCCGGCATGGCGGGGCTGGTCGTGATTCGAAAGCACATGGCAGGGCCACGCGTCCTCCGAGATGAGCGCAAGCCATTTCCTGACGATTTTCAGAAATCGCCGGCCGCTCCATCGCGAATACAGGAGCGAAAAGTCGAAAACGAGATGCAACTCGTCCCCGCCGTCACCGAGATACGAGGCGGCAAGCCCGGGATCGCCCGGTGGCGGAGAGAAGACCTCCCCCACCGCCATCCGCTCGGAATAGGAATCGAGAAGCGAACGGAATTCTTTCAGTACGCGGTGCGTGCGCTTTCGATTGCGGTCGAATATATGCTCCTGGAGATCGTAAGGTCTCGGAGCGTAACTCAATCCACGGACATAGGGATTGTCCCTGAATTTCTTGTCCTTTACGTACCAGTTCACGACATCCAGTCTGAATCCGTCCACACCGCGCTCGAGCCAGTATGAAACTTCACCGAACATGGCTTTTTTGAGCGCCTCGTTGCGCCAGTTGACGTCCGGCTGTTCTTTCAGGAACGAGTGCAGGTAAAACTGGCCGGTCTCCCGATCCCACTCCCAGGCGCTCCCCCCGAAGGCGGCGCGCCAGTTGTTGGGCGGGCGTCCTTTTGTGCCATCCATCCAGATATACCAGTCACGTTTCGGGTTGGATCGCGAAGAGCGGGACTGCACGAACCACAGATGCAGGTGCGAGGTGTGGTTGATGACCAGGTCCATTATTATCCTGATGTCGCGCCGGTGTGCCTCGGCTATCAGCCTTTCGAAATCGCGGTTGGTCCCGAAGAGCGGATCGATCTTCCGGAAGTCGCTTATATCGTATCCGAAATCGTACATCGGCGATTTATTGACCGGGGAGAGCCAGAGCGCATCGACACCGAGCCATTCGAGGTAATCGAGCTTTTCGGTTATTCCACGAATGTCACCGACCCCGTCCCCGTTGGAATCGGAAAAACTCCTCGGGTATATCTGGTAGATTACGCCGTGCTTCCACCATAACCGGGCCTCCGGTATGCGGCCCGTGTCTTTCACCGTATTCATCGCCTCACCCCGCTCCCGTCGATCCGGTCCAGTTCGGCGCGAATGGTACGATACAGCTCATCGGTCCAGGGTGGAGCGCCGCCCGGGCGCCTGAAGGGCGTCGGCGGCGCGTGGGGGGCTATGATGACGCGCAGGTTTTCCGGTCCCGTACGCACGGCCAGCAGGAACAGTTCCTCGATCGCCTCATCACCCACGGCGAGGCAGCCCGCCGAGTAGTCGCCGCCGTGGATATGGATATCGCCGCCCGGATCGGTACGCCCGTCGCGCGCGGCCATCGCGAGATCGAAGTCGTTCGGATAGCCGATTGCAAGCGCGAGGTGATAGTTGCTGTCGGGGTTCAGGCCGGTGACCGGGTATATGCCCTCGGGAACCTGCCGGTCGCCCTCGCGGAGCTTGGGCCCCGGGCCGCCGCTCGCGCCGAGAACGCGGTATGACTTGATCGGCACGTATTTCCCGTCGCGGGGAGCCCGGAGCTCGAGCAGTTTTTCCTTTTTGAAAGCGAGAAGCAGAGCGGTACGCGGCGGATATTCCACACCGGCTTTCCCGAACGCCGCGACCAGGACCGGTTCGACCTTTCCGGCAAGCTCGCCGGCGCGTTTCTCGCACAGTCGCACCCTCGAATTATGCGCGGATTCGGGAAGGCATGAAGCCGAGCATACGGCGAGCACTGCGGCGGCAAACGCGATTCTTTTCGATGGCGGGAATCGTTTCGAATTCATCGGGACGATGCCACGCAGACCCGCGGCCTAGCTGTAAAGGCCATCCATGATCTTGCCATACAAGGACGGAAAGATGCGCTGGACGATGTCGATGATCCTGGCGTCCGCGCCGATAAGCAGGCGTCGTTTCTTTCTTTTTATCGCGTCGATTATCATCTTCGCGGCTTCGTCCGCCGTTGTCCTCGCCATACGATCGAAGCGCTTCGCGAATTTCTTGTTCGCGTCCTTGCCGAAACCGGAGGTGAAGCGCGCGTTAAACGCGATATTGGTCTTTATACCACCGGGGTGGACGGAGATGGCGGTGATCTTCGTGTCCTTCAGCTCGCGCTGGAGCGATTCGGTGAACCCCCTCACCGCGAACTTGGTGGCGCAATAAGTGGTCTGCGAGGGCACACCCACAAGCCCGAACGCGCTCGACAGGTTCACCACCCACGCCTCGGGACGGTTCTTGAGATGAGGAAGGAACGCGCGCGTGCCGTACACCACGCCCCACAGATTGATGCCCATGATCCACTCGAACTCGCGATAGCTGACATCCTCGAGCCTGCCGAAGAGCGTGACTCCCGCGTTATTGACGACGATATCGGCCTGTTTGTATTTTTTGATCACCGCGGAGGCGAAGCGCTCGACCTGGGACCGATTGGCGACATCGACCACCTGCGACATGGCCGCGCCCCCGGACTCCTTCACCAGGCGAACGGTTTCCTCGAGCCCTTTTTTGTTGAAGTCGGCGAGCGCGAGGAAGCAGCCCTCCCTCGCCAGCCCCAGTGCGAGGCTTCTGCCGATACCCGACGCGGCGCCCGTGATTACGGCGACCTTTTTCTCAAGTGACTTCATTGGAATATACCCCCGGAAAACCTGGAAATGGCGCGCTCCCGCCCGAAAACTCCGGCAATAATCATGCGGGAACGCGCCGAACGCAAGAGGAATTAATGTCCGCGGGGGAAAAAATCACCTGCCGGCTGAAGACATCGCTACCGGTACTGGCCGGCGAATTCGTTCGCGAGACGCCCGCCAAAATCACGGCACTGCCCCCTCGCGTCCTCATCAGGGTTCCACATAACGCGGAGACCGCCCTCGAGCACCTCGAAGCCGGCGTTCTTCAACATGCCTTCCAGCATTTTTACCGATTCCCCGCTCCAGCCATAGGTCCCGAAGGCGGCGGCCTTTTTCTCCTTGAAACCGAGGCCCCGTATCTCCTCCATGAGACCCGCCAGCGAACTCATTACTCCACGATTCACCGTCGGCGATCCCAGGATGACGGCCTTCGACTTAAAGACCTCGGTGATGATGTCGTTTTTATCGGTCTTTGACGCGTTATAGAGCTTCACCATCACCTCGCCGTCGGCATCGCGCACGCCCGAGGCGATCGCGTCGGCCATCGCCCGGGTGGCGTCCCACATGGTATCGTAGATGATGGTGATCTGGTTTTCGCGATAGTTCTTCGCCCATTCCAGGTACCGGCGCACGATCTGGGCCGGATCATCCCTCCAGATAACGCCGTGGCTGGTGCAGATCATGTCGAGCGGAAGATTGAACGCCAGCACCTCCTCGATCTTCTTCACGACAAGGGGGCTGAAGGGCGTCAGGATGTTCGCGTAATACTTGATGCTCTCGGCGTACAACTCGGCCGGATCCACCAGGTCGTTGTAAAGTTTCTCGGTTGCGTAGTGCTGGCCGAACGCGTCGTTGCTGAAAAGTATGTTGTCGCCGGTGAGATAGCAGAACATGCTGTCGGGCCAGTGGAGCATCGGCGCCTCGATGAAGACGAGCTCCTTCGCGCCGAGGCTCAGGCGGTCCCCCGTCTTCACGACCCTGAAGTTCCAGTCCCGGTGATACTGCCCCCTGAGCGATTTCGCGCCCGCCGCCGTGCAGTATATCGGGGTGTCCGGAATCCTGTGCATGAGCGCGGGGAGCGCCCCGCTGTGGTCCACCTCACCGTGATTGGCGATTATATAATCGATCTTTTTGAGATCGATCGTCCTTTCCAGATTGGCGACGTATTCCTTTGCGTACGGAGCCCAGATCGTGTCGATAAGCGCGGTTTTTTCCTCGCGGACGAGATACGAATTGTAGGTGGAACCCCTGTGCGTGGAATACTCGCTGCCATGGAAGCGCCTCAGCTCCCAGTCGACCTTGCCGACCCAGTAAATGTTGTTTTTGACCTTGATGTCCATATCGTTAATCCTCTCCTGATCGCTATTTGTAGTTCAACAGGCGCTGTTCGCCCTCCAGACGGCGCTTCTCGGTAAGATCCTGCGACACCTCCACTGTGCCGAGATAAGCGCCGTCTTCATCCCGTAGCGCGAAGTACTCTATATGGATGAACCTTTTCTTCATCCGTATCCAGAAGGCCGCGCTGTCCTCCGCGCCGGTGCGGAAATCGTTGATAATGCGCTCGACGATATTCACGCTGTGCGGCGGATGGCACAGCTGCACTTTTCTCCCCAGGATGGCGCGGTTGCGGTCGAAGATGCGGTGGCGGCCCTGTGAGAAGTAGCGCACCGTGTCGTCCGCGTCGACGAAGGTGATATCGACCGGAAGAGAGTTCAGCAGGGCGGTAAGCTCCTTCACGGTGAAGCTCCCCGAAGGAAGCTGGATACGACCGCTCTCCGCGACCGCCGCGCTCGTCTTTGCTTCCGCGGAAACCTTCTCCGGCCTCCATTTCGTCTTCGGATCGTACAGGCAATAGCCGATCTCGTCGCTCTGGCGGTAAACCTCGTACCATTCATCCTCGCCGAGCGTGTCAAGGCTCATGGGCAGGAGGATCTGCTCCTCCTTGTAGATCATATCGAGCACGGCGTCCGAGGCCGGCTTGAGCTCCGCGTCGACGAGCCCTCGCAGGTTCTCCGGGTTTTTCAAGGCGGCCTCCAGGGCGGCAAGCGCCTTCTTCAACAGCGCCCGCGCCTCGTCGTGCTTGGCCCACATCACCTTGGGCGGTCCCGTTATATCGTGCTTTTCGAGAAACGGGAAGAGCAGGTATTCCTTTCTGCGGTAGTGCTTGTCGACATCCATAAGCGCGTTAAAGTGTCCGCGCATCGTATTGATGTATTCCTTCGCGTCGTCGGGACCGATGGCCGACGCCTTTTCATACAGCGCGCCGAGAGCGCCCGCCTCCCAGTTGAGCGCGATGTTCTCCTGCCGGAAGGTATGAACCGGGTGCCCTTCCGGCGCGTCCTTTGCTCCCGACTGGTCGATGCTCCCCTTCAGTACGGACGTGTGCACATCGCAGAGCTTGATCACTTCCTCCGCGGGAAGACCCTCGTTGATAAGCTCCTGCTCGGCCCTGACCACGTCGTCGTAGGGAATGCTTCCAAGCAGGTGCTGGAGCTGGCTGCGCACCTCGTTTTCGGCCTGACCGCCGTGCAGCCTGCGAATGAGGTCTTTCAGTATCTCCCTTTTTTTTCTGGCGTTATCGATGAGTTCACTCATGGGCTTTCCTCCCTTTCAATGGTTTAACGTCGCGGCACTCTCCTGTTTTCAGGACCTGGTCTATCGTCGTATCATTGACAAGTGCCTGAAACTGGTCCACGATGGATGTCCATTTATCATGTATCGTACACCCCGTTGTGCACCGGTTCAAGCCCAAAAAACAGCGCCGTATATCGCCGAGATTCATGAAAAGCGACACGATCTCGCTCAGGCGTATCTCGCCGGGGTCGCGCGCGAGGACGAAACCCCCGTTCTTTCCGCGCAGCGAATGAAGCAGGCCCGCCTGCACCAGTTTGTTGGCTATTTTCGACAGGAAATTGAGCGGTATATCCATTTCCTCGCCGATGGTCTTGGCTAGCACGGGCCCCTCCCCGCCGAAGGCGGCGATATACGACATTACGCGAATGGAGTACAGCGCTGTTTGTGATAGCACGGTCGTTCTCCGAACACTGTGGATATGGCGCGAACACTCGACATCATGAACTTCCTGGCGGCGCCCGTTGCACCGCTTAAAGTACTTCTATATTTATAAGATTTCTTCATCATATTGTCAAGATTATTTTTATAGCGATCGCACGCGGTTTCGCCGCGTTGTCGCGCAGCAGGGCCGGAGAATTCCCTGCCGATCCCGTGAGCTCGGGCACAGCGGTATCTTTCTTCCCGCCTCACAAAACGGCCCTTTATTTGCTTGCCGGACGCCCTGGAATAGCCCATCTTCGGTTAAATGGGTAAATCACCGCTACACTCACCCATCGTATCGCTCGACTGGCGCGAGCCCTGTGACCACTGGGATCTCGTCCCGGCGGGACGCGAAACGAAGGGACCGCGCCGCCGCTTCAGGGCGCTTACCGTGCGCAAGGGCAACTGCGCATTCACGCGCGATGTCCCGCGCGGCATGATCGACTTCATCTATCGCGCGACTCTCCGCCTCGGGCTCCGCGGGCGAAGATTCACCTTTGTCCGGGGCATGGTGCGTAAAGACGGGAAGAGCCTCGCGATGGCGGTCGCGGTCCGTGAGCTCGGATGGGGCATGGGCAGCGCCGTCGTCATTCCAAAATCGCTCCGGTTCGGGGAACGCACCGCACTCGTCATCGACGGGGAGAAGGCAGATATACGCGTGATGGAAATCGCCGTGCTGTATGCGCTCCTGCGCCTGGCACGCAGGGATCACGCGCCGGAATGGCATGCCGCCATGGCGGCCGCGGTCATAGCGCGCGGATGGAAATCGCTGGAGCGCGGGGACACACCCCGCGTCGAGCGGCTGGGTGGTCCGCCCTCGAGGGAAAGGACGGCGGGAGCCGGCGGAAAATAAGATTGCTAAAAACGTCAGTCTGGTATTCCCTGCAGCCTGTTCATTCACGAGAGGCGTTCATGCCATCCACCCACGCGGGCGAACTTTTCGCCCTTCTGACTGCGCTGTGCTGGACCGTTGCCTCCATGTCGTTCGAGGCGGCGGGCAGGCGCGTGGGTTCGCTCGCGGTCAATTTCATCCGCCTGATTTTCGCGCTCCTCTTCCATGCGGTTTTTTCGCTCCTGCTGCGGGGCTCGCTTTTCCCACTCGACGCGCCCTCGCACGCATGGCTCTGGCTCTCGCTATCGGGACTGGTCGGCTTTACCATAGGCGATCTGCTCCTGTTCCGGGCGCTCGTGGTGATCGGTGCGCGGGTGTCGATGCTCATGATGGCGCTGGTGCCACCCATAACGGCACTGATCGGGTGGGTGACGCTCGGCGAGACGCTCTCCGCGCGCAGTGTTTCCGGTATGGCAATTACGGTGGCGGGGATCATCCTTGTTGTGCTTAAAAGGGAAAAGGGAAGCCGGCGTTTCGCGCTGACGCACTCCGTTACCGGGATACTCCTCGCCTTCGGAGGGGCGCTGGGACAGGCGGGCGGGCTTATACTCAGCAAGTACGGGATGTCCGACTACGACCCGTTCGCATCAACGCAGATAAGGGTAATCGCCGGCACGCTCGGTTTCGCCGCGCTCTTCAGCATCATGGGGTTCTGGCCGCGCGTGGCCGCCGGGATTAAAAATCCGCCAGCGTTATCGCGCATAACGCTAGGAGCCTTCTTCGGCCCTTTCCTCGGGGTTTCGTTTTCGCTTTTCGCCGTTCAGCGCACGGCCACGGGGATCGCATCGACCATCATGGGAATCGTCCCCGTGCTTATAATCGTGCCGGCCATACTCATTTTCCATGAGAAGGTGACCGTTCGCGAAATAGCCGGCTCGGTCCTGGCCGTTTCGGGGGTCGCGCTTTTCTTCAGCTAGACCGTGCCCGCGTGGAAGCCCCTTACGGAACCACCCGCTCCAGCACCGTCGCCTCGTACGGGGCGAGGCCTATGTCGAGTGACGCGTACTCGATCGCCACGGACTTGTGCGTGGACAGGGCGACGCGCCAGGCCCCATCGAGAGCCGGGCGCATCCTGCGCGGCGAGGCCGCGAAGTTGAGCATGACCAGCATCTTCTCCTCCCCGTGAGTGCGGGTATAGCAGAGCACGTCGTTTTTCGCGTCGCCCGCGGCCTCCCAGCTTCCCCGGTTGAGCGCCGGTCTCGACTTTCTGAGCGCGATGAGCCTGCGGTAGAATTCGAGCACCGATCCCGCGTCGCCGGTCTGTCGCTCCACGTTTACCCTGGAATAATCCCCGTTGATACGGAGCCAGGGGCTGCCGCTCGTGAAACCGGCGTTCGGTTCCGCGGACCACTGCATGGGCGTGCGCTCGGGGTCGCGCCCGGGGTGGAACGGCCAGTAGCGCTTGCCGACCGGATCCTGGAGCTCGGCGCGGGGTATCTTTCCGTCGCTCATGCCGATCTCTTCGCCATAATACAGGAAGGGCGTGCCACGGAGCGTCAGAAGCATCGCCGCGATGAGTTTGGCCCGCGCCGGGGCGTCGGTGCCCCCGCCATGGCGGCTGCGGCTTCGGGGCTGATCGTGATTGTTGAGGACATTGCACGGCCATGCCGCCTCCGGAACCACGGCCTCCCATGCCCTGATGCATTTCATAAAGCCCGGGGCGCTCCACTTCTGGTTTAATAACGAGAAGTCGAAGGATAGATGCAGCTCGTCACCCGCGGCCCCGAGGCAGCCGGCGGCCAGCGCGGGATTGCCGCCATTTTCCACCACGACCTCGCCTACCGACATCCGCTCATCGTAGGAATCCAGAAGCCCGCGGAAATCCCTCAATATCTCGTGCAGTTCGGGTCTGTCGCGGTCGTAGATGTGCCTCTGGAGATCGTAGGGACGCGGGTAAGCGCCGATGGCGAATGGATTGCTTCGGAACCGATCGTCCTTTACGAACATGTTGACCACGTCCAGGCGGAAACCGTCGACGCCCCTGTCCA
Source organism: uncultured Leptospirales bacterium (assembly GCA_964625625.1). Classification (GTDB taxonomy): domain Bacteria; phylum Spirochaetota; class UBA4802; order UBA4802; family UBA5368; genus MVZN01. Next base: position 16,994 of record CAZVEG010000046.1, read on the forward strand.
GCCAGAACCTGATCTCATCGAACATCGCCTTGCGAAAATCCCTGTTCCGCCAGTTGACATCGGGCTGTTCCCTTAGAAACGAGTGCAGGTAATACTGCCGCGTCTTTTCGTCCCATTCCCACGCGCGCCCGCCGAAAAAGGCCATCCAGTTGTTCGGATACCCGCCCTTCCTGCCTTCATGCCAGATATACCAGTCTCGCTTCGGATTATCGCGCGATGAACGGGATTCCTTGAACCATGGATGGAGGTGCGAGGTGTGGTTCATGACGAGATCCAGTATCACGCGAATGCCTCTCCGATGCGCCGCTTCGATGAACGTGTCGAAGTCCCGCTGGGTGCCGAAGACCGGGTCGATGCCTCGATAGTCGCTGACGTCGTAACCGAAATCGAACATCGGTGAAGTATTTATCGGGGAGAGCCAGATTCCATCGATCCCCAGGCCCGAAAGATAATCGAGCTTTTCAATAATGCCGGCGATATCGCCCACACCGTCGCCGTTGGAGTCGTAAAAGCTCCGCGGGTAAATCTGATAGATCACGCCGTGCTTCCACCAGAGCCAGTCCATTCCCATTTCCCACCTCCATAACCGGTAAGCATACGATCAGAGTCCGGCCGTTCTGTCAATCGCTTGTCCGCGGCCGCACCTGCCGTTTTTTTGTTTACAGAAGCGGCGATGGCCCCGTAGAGTGTCGGCATACGGCGCCGCGAAGCGCCGCACCGCAATCGAAAATCAAACCATAAGGACGGCTTAATGTCATATAAAATCGCTTTATATCCCGGAGACGGGGTCGGCCCCGAGGTCATCGCCGAGGCGCGCAGGGTACTCGAGGCCCTTCCCGCCAGTTTCGACTTCACGCTTTTCGACTGGAATTGCGGCCTTTACGCCTCGACCGGCAGCTGCGCACCCGAAGACTATCTCGACCGCCTCATGCCCTTCGACGCCATACTCCTCGGCGCCCTCGGCGACGCGGCGAAGGCCCCGGACCATATCGCCGTCGAGCCGCTCCTGGCCATGCGCAAGGGCTTCGACCAGTATGTAAACATCAGGCCCGCCGTGCTCTTCGAAGGCGTCGACTGCCCGCTGAAAAACGTCATGCCCGGCGAAATCGACATGGTCGTAATCCGAGAGAACACCGAGGGCGAGTATACCAGCCTGGGGGGTCGACACTATGTGGGAACGCCGCACGAAGCGGCGATGCAGGTCAACTACTTCACGCGGATGGGTACCGAGCGGATCATACGATACGCGTTCGAAACCGCGCGTAAACGCGAGCGCAGGCACGTCACCAGCATCACAAAGTCCAACGCCCTGAAATACAGCATGGTTTTCTGGGACGCGGTGCTCGCCGACGTCGCGAAGGACTACCCCGACGTGACATGCAGCCCGATGCTCGTGGACGCGGCCGCCATGAACTTCGTTCGCTCCCCGCGCATGTTCGACGTGGTGGTGAGCTCCAACCTTTTCGGCGACATCCTCACCGACATCGCGGCGATTATCGTCGGCGGCATGGGCTTCGCCGGCAGCGCGAACATCAACCCGACGCGCAGGTACCCGTCCATGTTCGAGCCGGTTCACGGTTCCGCACCGGACATCGCCGGCACCGGGAAGGCAAATCCCATAGCGGCGATTCTTTCCGCGGCCATGATGTGCGATTTCCTGGGCGAAACGGATTGCGCCCGGCGCATCCGCGACGCGGTGCGCCGCCACCTGGCGGAGGCGAAGGTACGCACTCCCGACCGGGGCGGTTCGGACTCAACGTCCGGGGTGGGCGAAGATATCGTAAAAAAACTCCAGGGGTGATACCGTGGATTACTCGGCATATGCCGGCGACGGCTGTACGGTAAAGGATTACCACTTCACCGTCTCCGACGGCGTGGCGCTCAAGATAATCGATTTCATCCCGAAACGCGACAACGACAAGAGGCCGGTGATTCTTTTCGTGGCCGGCTGGATATCGGCGATTTCGGGATGGCGGGGAGTGCTGCGGGTCATCAGCTCCGAATACCGCACCATCTATCTCGAAACGCGCGAGAAGCAATCATCGATAGTGCCCGGGAACAGAAAAGTGAGCTTCGCGATGGACCGGCTTTCGGCCGACATCCGGGATGCGATCGAAAAGCTCATCCCGCCCCGGCGTACTTTCATAATGGCTGGCAGCTCGCTCGGTGCCACGGCCATACTCGAATATCTGGCGGGAGAGGGACGAAAACCCCTCTGCGCCGTGCTCGTGGGTCCCAACGCGGAATTCAGGTTCCCCCGTTTTCTGGGGCGTGTTATTCCCGCGTTTCCCCCGTCATTTTACCTTATCCTCAAGCCGGTCGTAAAATGGTACCTGCGTAATTTCAGGCTGGACAAGAAAAACGAGCTGGAACAGGTAAAGAAATACGAGGCCACGCTGGACGCGGCGGATCCGTATAAACTGAAATACAACGCGATAGCGATCCGCAACTATTCGATATGGCATGTAATCCCCGCCGTATCGACGCCCGTGCTCGTGGTGGGCGCCGCGCTGGACAAGCTGCACGGCAACGAGGCCCTGAAGAAAATGGTTGAAATGCTCCCGCGCTCGTCATACAGGGAACTGGCCAGCAACAAGGAAACGCACAGCGAAAAAGCCGGCGAGCTCATCGTCGAATTCATCGGCAGGCGGGATTATCTCGAGCTGTAATCGCGTCGCGATGGCGTAATTTACTTGCTCTTTCCCGGGCCAGGTCATATTTTTAAGACAGGGTCGGCATGTCCCGGCGGGGAGGGGCCATGATGTCATTATGCAGGGTCGACGTAGTCAACGTGTTTCTCGACCAGAACTCGGGCTCGCCCGTGGTCCTGCTTCAGGACAGGGATTCGGGGGATGTTCTTCCGATCCTCGTCGCCCCGCTCGAGGCGAGCCTCATCGCGATTGAAATAGAAGGGAAGAAACCGGTCAGGCCGCTCACGCATGATCTTCTGGCAAGCACAATCCATCGGCTCTCCTGGCAGGTCGAGTCCATAGTGGTGGACGATCTGCGCGAGAACATATACTACGCCAAGATACTGCTCGAGAGGGAGGGAGAGCACATCGAGATCGACAGCAGGCCCAGCGACGCCATCGCGCTCGCGCTCCGGACCAGGTCGCCCATGTTCGTCCGGAAGAAGGTCTTCGGCCTTTCCATGGGGCTGGACAGAGCGGCGCACAAGTACGACGCGGACACGCTCAGGGAAATGCTCGAGAACATCGATATCGACGACGTCGACGGAAAGATCATGTGAGGCGTCCTTCCAGGCACCGCTTCGGTACCGCGTATATCAGGCTTGCCATATCTTCCGTGTGTCCGGAAACGCACTCCCGCCGCGGGCGGGTGCATGGCAGGAGCTCCCGGGTTTCTCGAAAACCCTATTTTAACTCTGCGGAGGATGCAATGTCCACTCTCTCCGTACCCGCCGGGAAAAACATCGCCCGGATGCACGACATCATCCGTGAGCTTACCGAAATAGAAACCCGGCTGGACTCATTCATCGACGTAACCATGTGGATCAGCGATCCGCACGGCGCGGGCGACCGCTTCGTGTCGATCCTGAAGGGACGCTTCGGGGTCGTCTGGCGGATCTGCTACGAGGCGCTCCCCAAGACATTTTCCAACGAAAAAATAGAATACCTCGGGCGGATAATCCGAAAGGAAAAATATTTCCGCGCCGAGACCTACGCGATGGAGCGCCAGGACGTCATATCCTCGCTTGTCAAGATAATCCAGTACCGCGTCCAGAACGTGGGCGACTTCGACCAGATCCGGAACAACATCAACCGCGACCTCAAACTTGTCCTCGAGAATCTCATACTCAACTTCCCCGTACCCAATATCATTTACGAGAACCGGCTCATCGCCGACCGGGTGATATCCGCGCTGTGCAAGATCGTGAAACAGGTGATACTCGGGAACCTGATCGTCCTCGGCGACATATTCGACCGCGGCGACGAGCCCGACAAGATCGTGCGGATTCTCAACAGCCGCGAGATACGCCCATACGTCAAACTGGTATGGGGCAACCACGACATACTGTGGATGGGCGCCGCCGCCGGCAACCGTTCCATGATCGCGGAAGCGCTGCGCATCAGCGTGCGTTACGACAACCTGGAATTCCTCGGCCGACTGGGAATTGATCTTTCGAAGCTGACGAAATTAGCGGAGCGACTGTATCCGGACAATGTCGGCGGGAGCTTCAAGGCGAAAAAGGAACATTCTCGCAAGCTCGAAAAGACGCTCGCCATGATCCAGTTCAAGCTCGAGGAAAAGACCATCCGGGCCAACCCCGATCTCGGCATGGAATCGCGCCTGTGGCTGGACAGGCTTGCCGAAATGATCAGGAAGGGAAATACCGCCGGCCTCAGCGACACGCACTTCCCCACGCTCGACCTGGACGATCCCCCCGGGCTCAGCGACGAGGAGGCGGCGGTGGTCGACGACCTCGCCCGCCAGTTCACCGGAAGCGGGCGTCTCAGGTCCATCATGAGCTTCTTCTTCGAACGGGGAAGCATGTACCATATCAACAACTATATCCTCAATATACACGCGCTGATACCCAGCACCGCCGACGGCAGGTTCGAGGAATTCCTCGGCCGCCGGGGGAAGGCGCTCTTCGACCATTTGCAGGAAATGATCTACAACATCGGTGAAAATTATTTCCACGACAGGGAACAGGACGAACGCGACCTGGCTATAATGTTCTACCTCTGGTGCGGACCGAAGTCGCCCTTCTTCGGCAAGGACGCGATGAAGACCTTCGAGCGATACTTCTTCTCCGACAAGACGACCCACAAGGAGAGACTGCTGTACTGGGGCGAGAATCTCAAGAAACCCGAATTCATGGATATGATCATGCGGGAATTCGACGTCAGGCGCATCGTCTACGGCCACACCCCGGTCGATTTCAAAAAAGGCGAGAAAATCGCTTCGGCCGACGGTCGCGCCATAAACATCGACGGAGGGTTCTCTGACGCGTACCTCAGCCGCGGGCACGCGCTCATCCACACCCCCTACTCCATCTACGCGATAATCCTTCCCACCTCGCAGGAGATCAGGGAAGCCAGGGTGAAGCGGGAGCCTGTCAAGCTCATGGTCGAGACGATCGATACCTTCGAAACGCCCCTGCGGGTAAGGGACACCTATTCGGGCAAACTGCTGAAGGAAAAGAGGAACATGCTGAGGGCGGAACTCGGAGAATACGCCTCCGCCAACGGGGAATCCTGAAACCGGCTGCCTACGCGATGACCTCGAGGCAGGCTTTCACCGTGTTGTACAGCGCGAGGGCGCGGTCCTTGTCAACCATGCTGACTTCGGGATTTTTCTGGCCGGAGCCCTTCTGCACCAGTATCTCATCCTCGACGATCCTGCGCACGGCGTTCTCGTAATTCGGCATCGAAAGCGATTCCGACAGGCGAACCTCGCCGGTATGGTACAAACGCACGCCGCTTTTCCTGATATCGGCGATGAGATCTTTCCTGCCGATCTTCCGCACCCGCTGGTTCAGAACCGTGTACAGCACGATGAGATACGACTCGAAATACTCCTGTATGACCTTCGCGTGATACCTGAGGATTTCCGCCCCCGCCTCGCCGACGGTGATCACGCCGCCCTCTTCGCCTGTTATGCTTTCCGCGCGAAGGTAGTCAAAGACGCCGCGGTCGAACGGCAGGCCATCTTCCTTCGTGACGGGGAAGATGAATTCATGGGCGAAAAGATGCCTGAGCGTTTCGGATTCCCGCTTCAGCGCGGCGTATCCCGTATCACCTTTCTTCTGCGAGACGAGAATCGCGACCGCGGCCATACTGAGCGGCACGAGGTAGTGAATGATACTGTTTTTATAGAAGACGATCCGCGCCCTGTTATCCTCCCTCAGCAGGTAAAAATCCTTCACCACCTCCTTCTTCCTGCTGCCCTCAACGCGCAGCTCCTCCACGATCCTGTCTTCCATATATGCGCTCAGCACGTAGTCAACGATTTCATCGAGATTCGAGAGATGGTGAAGCGATTCGGACATCCGAATCCCCGCCGCGGAAAAATACCGGTGGATGGCCAGTATCCTCTCGATGAGCATCTGCCGCGAGAAGCCTTTTACCGCCGAAATAAGCACCGCCGTGGTGGTGAGCGCGAACGGGGTGACGACGGTTACCTCATTGATGCGTCGTATGACGGTATTCGCCACCTCGAGTGGAACACGCTCCTTCTCGACGCCGCTTTCCCTTATTTCGTTGACGCTGAACGGGGTATTGAAAGTGACATATACCCTGCCGTATTTCCTCTTCAAAAGCTTGCGGCTTTCCACCATCGCGGACACCGACTCGGCGGTTTTCTCACGCCCCTTCACCTCGGCCACGTAGCTCTGTTCCTCGAGAATCCGGTCGTAATTGATGGCCACCGGAACGAACACCAGGTCGGTATTGTACCCCTCGTCTATCGCGTCCATCAGGTAGTTCAGGAACCCGAGCTTGGGAAGAGCGAGCTTCCCGGTCCTGGTTCGCCCGCCCTCGATGAAAAACTCTATGCTGTAACCCTCGGAAACAAGCGTCTTGACGTACTGCTTGAAAATAACCGGGTATAGCTTCAACCCCTTGAACGAGCGCCGAAGGAAAAACGCCCCGGAATGCCTGAAAATCACGCCCATCGGCCAGAAGCTCAGGTTTACCCCGGCCGCTATGTGCGGGGGAAACATGTTGTTCATGAAAAGGATGAACGAGATGATGAGATAATCCATGTGGCTCTTGTGGCATGGAGTGAACACGAGCGGGCCCCTCTGTGCGGCCTCGCGCAGCATTTTTATGGACTCGGGATCGTATGATATGCCGTCGAATATCTTACGGAGAAGCACACTCACCGATTTGGCGAAATAGCTTATGTACACCTGCGAATAGTCCGCGGCTATCTCGCGGTAATACTTGTACGCCTTCTTCCGGAGCTTGCGCTCGGAGGCCCCGTCCTCGCGCACCAGGCGGGCGATCTCATCGAGCACGTTCTTGTGGTAGAGCACCTTCTCCATCATCTCCTGCTGGGACTTAATCACGGGACCCAGGGTGGTGCGTTTTTCGTGATGATAGATGCCGAGGAGCTTGTTTCTTATCTCGATCGCGATCTGCCGCGAGTCGTCGGACTTCGAAGCCTCTATCTCATCCCTGAGGCTGATCGGTGTCGTTATGCGAACATACGCCGGAGAGGTGCTTTTCAGCGTCGCTACCCATCCCGAGATGAGCCCCTTGTCGCCGGTCGCCTTCGAGGTGAGGATATCGCGGGGCGACGTCCAGATCACGTTTTTGTTGCCGGTCCGCTCCGGGTTCCTGTTCCAGAAGGTCATCTGCGGGAGAAGGTAAATCGGTGTATCGATCCGCTTCTGCACCTCCACGAGATGCAGGATCGAGTCGTATTTGATCTCCATGTACCGCTTTATAAAAAAGTGCCGGGACATGAGCGAGAGGATTATGCTCTTGCCTCCGAGGATGAGCTCCCGGACATGATCGGTGTCGAGAACGAACTCGTATTTGCGCCTCAATACCACCTGGTCGAGAAGCTTGACGATGCGTTTCCAGACGAACGCGACGGGCTGCAGCATGAAAGGATTGTACTCCAGCGAGAAGACCGGAGGCTCGAATCCGTGCCGCTTCAGCAGGTTGTACAGGATGAGGAGCGATATATTGGAGCTGTGAAACGACGCGTAGACGATATGCCGTTTCTCCGAAGAGCAGTCCTGAAGCGTCTTCAGGCTTTCCGCGTCGAAATCGACATTGCGAAACAGTATTCCGGTGATCTTCTCGACCACCGGGTTGAGCCTGTTGTATATCTCGCCGTCATATATGTTCGAGGTAATTATCCCCGTATCGCCGCCATTCTTCATTGGCTCCCACTCCTGATCTTTTTCGCTACCGGCGATCTGATACCGCCGAATTGCGGAAAACCGGACAGACGAAAAACTCCGCCACCGGTCTTCACCGGCAGCGCCCATTTCATTGATTGTAAGCTTTATCGATTTTTGAGAATCAGTTTCAGTTTCACCCTTCTGACCGATATGCAACGTGGTATTGCATTCCATTCAGTAACTGACCTGCCGCCGGGAGGCCGGATGAAGGATAGAACATGTGCCCTGATGCCGGTGCCATGGCGGTATTCAGCCAGCCGGGTACAAATATGGCAAGTAATTTTTGGCTTCCGGCGGGACTGAATTAGTATAATTTTAATATACAATAATAGAATATTATCCAACTGCTCATGATTCTGTTCATTTCAACGCTCCGGCATCAAAATCCGCGCCTATCGAGGCCCTTCGTCGGCCGGCTGGCGCATGCCGATGAAGCACCGCCGCTCCGCGGACATGAAGACAAGTGCCCGCCACAACGCATACACACCGCTAAATTTGCGCGGGGAGAGGAAAAAAACGATTGAAAAAAAAGGCCATGCGGGGAGTTAATACTGCCAGATTGATATCGGGATGTAGCGCAGCCAGGTAGCGCGCTGCGTTCGGGACGCAGAAGCCGGGAGTTCGAATCTCCCCATCCCGACATTTCTCTCTTCCGGGTAACGGCGGAGACGGTCGGCGCAGGCCGAAAAACACACATAAAATTATACGAAATCTCGCACCCTTGCTGAAGTTTCGCCCAGTATTCTCCGATATATTAGAGACTGGTCATTTTAACCGTGGAAGTCTCGTTAATTTTGCTTGAAATATATTAAACACTTTACTATATTCAAGGCGAACTGGTTCGAACCCCACCAATCGGATAAATGCCGTGCAATCGAACCGTTCAAAAAAACAGAAGCATCCGGACGAACACTCACGGTGAGCGGGAAAAGCAAGTAACCAGATATGCCAGATATCAAACCGGCGGAGATATACAAAGTTTCGTTCCCGTCGCTGAAGGACTCCCGAAAGGGAATCGTTAACGCGGTAATCGAAAACATCCAGGCCAAAGGTCTGGCCACCAGGCTCTCACGCGACGAGCTCTATCTCATCATCGACGAAGCGGTCACCAACGCCATGGAACACGGCAACAAGTGGGACCCCGAAAAGATGGTATCCGTATCCGTGACGAAAAACGCGAGCCACCTGAACATCAGCGTCAGTGACGAAGGCGTCGGCTTCGTCTGCGTTCCATCCTCAAACACCTGCTCCGAAACGGAAGCCCTGACCCTCAGGGGGCGGGGTATAAAAATTATACGTCAGTTCTGCAGACCTCGCTGGAACGATCGCGGCAATCGGATCGAACTGATCATCGACCTGCTATAAGGCCGGCCATGAATCGTTTTTCATTTACCGCCATCACCGTGGCGCCGGCCATCATCCTGTTCCTTTCTTTAAGCTCCTGCCCGGCGGAAGGAGCGATTATCCTGGATGAGGCCGCATCCACCTTCGCGGAGATCCGCCAGACCTTTCACGAGATCAGGGACACGACCGAAGGGCTCTGGCGATTCGGGGAAAGCGTTTCCTCGGCTGTACGAACGATTGCCGGGCTGGTTGACCCGCGCGCGCTGGCGCTTCTCTTCTTTGTTCTCCTGTTCTCGGCCGGTTTCGCGGCCATCGGAGTACCGCGCGGCAGGGCATCGTTCTTCATTTCACTTTCGCTCGTCGACGCCCTCTGGTTCGCCTGGGGCAAAAGCATGAACGCGCCGATGTTTTCCTATGCGCTGGGCATGGCTGGAATAAACCTCTACCTGCTTCTTCCCTATATCGCATATCTGGCCCTGCGGCGCTGGGCGCCTCCCCTGGCCAAAAGCGCGATCGCGGCGGTTCGTTCCCGTCGCGAATCGGACGGGAGGCCGATGCCGAAAAGTCGCGGCGAAGTCCGCTTTCTCTCGCGGCGAATAGAGGAAGAATCTCTCGAACTCCTGGCCTCCCTTTCGGGGGACGCCGCCGAGTGCGGCGCGGAGGACGCGATCGCGATATCCGATGAGACCAGGGATCGGATTGGACGCCTGCGTGAAACACTGGAAAAATTAAGCTCATGACCCGATAGAGGCACCACATGGAGATCACCCGGAGTACCGGCAGAAACGTCTCGATAATACACCTTTCGGGGCTTTTCGAATACCACGACGAATCGAAGCTGCTGACGGCGATGCGCCAGTCCGTCGGGGAGACTCCCGACATCATCGCCATAGACCTGGCCGGGGTGGACAACCTCAATTCCGCCTGCATGGCGGCACTGCTGAACATGCTCAAGATCGCCGACGAGGCCAGGCTGCAGTTCGTGCTCTACGGGATGAACGCGCGCGTCCACATGCTGATCGAAAAGGTTTTCTCACGTGACTTCGTCCCGCTGCTTTCAACCGAGGAGTTCGCCGAGCGTTACCTGTAAACACCGGCCGCCCCCTCCCCGCCGCCGGGACGGTCGCGCGATGCTCTCCGAAAAATTCGGTGGACAGTCTAACCTACATCTGCTAGACATCTTTCGGCC
>CAZVEG010000047.1:0-17975 GCA_964625625.1 uncultured Leptospirales bacterium
GGATTTATTCCTCATCGTTAAACCTCCATTAGTTAAATGGCAGCTTCGGAATCAGCACCGGGGTGGACTTCTTGTATTTCTCGTAGTCGTCCCGGCCGCCCCATCTCTTGTCGGCGGATTTTTCAAGCAGGGGGACACCGCTGATCCGCGTGAGGAGAAAGGCTACGAAAACGGGCGAGATCAGGGTGATCAGGCCAAGACCCTCGAGCGAAGGGAACGCGATGATGGCGATGCCGATCCAGATGACGATTTCGCCGAAATAATTCGGATGCCGCGAAATCGACCACAGCCCCGTGCTGATAAACATGTCCCGGTTCGCCGGGTCGGCGGCAAATCTGCTTTTCTGCAGATCCGCGATGGACTCAAAGCCGAATCCCAGTGCCCACACGCACAGGCCGGCGATGCCGAAGGGGCCGAACTCGACCTCCCGCTCCGTCGTGATCGCCGCGAGCGCCGCCGCCGCGGTGAAGCTCACCCACAGTCCCTGGAGCGTCCATGCAAGAAGGAAGCGGCTCGCCGATTTCTTGATCTCCCTGAACCGGGTGTCCTCGCCCGCTCTCATCACGCGCCGGAAGAGGTACAGGCCGAGGCGGAACGTCCAGATCAGTACCAGAGCCGCAAGCACCAGGGACCGGACGTCGAAGCGCGATGTCACGATGAGCGCCGTGAGGGTTACGACGGTATAGGTGAAAGAACCGGTAAGGTCGTAGAATTTCTCGCTCTTTGCCAGGAAGGACGGCACATAGGCCGCCCACTGGATGATAAAGGCCATGGCGACGCACGCGGCGAAGAGCGGTATTCCCAGGATTTCGACGGCGCTGTTCCGGCTTCCGGCCAGCGCGAGCCCCGCGGCTGTCAGAACGGCAATGAGGACTCCGGCGTAGGAGTGTATATCTTCCCTTTTCATGGCGCCTTCCTTTATCCCTGTAGTGGACCGTTCAACCGATCGTGTAAACAGTGTATATCATTCACGCCGGTTCCCCTGACGGTATCCGCAATCGACAGCGCGCCTCCGTGTCCCGATTTCTGAGCTCAGTGCAGGAAGTACCAGAGCGCGAAGAGCAACGCGTATATACCCAGGTAAAACCGGTAGAAGTTCCTGAACTTTATGTACTCCCTGTTGTCGGGGTACATGGTGCCCGCGAGCGCTCTGGTCTCCTTCCAGAAATACGGGAGTATGTTGATGGTCCAGCTGTCGGTCTGATACACGATCTTCCTGAACCTGCTCCGGTAAATCCCCAGGGGCAGGCCCCAGAGAAAAAACAGGATGAACCAGATGTTATCCTTTATAAAGTTCCATATCGTTTCCATTCCAGTTTCCTTTTCTTATGGTGTGTACCGCATGGCCTTTACCGCGCGTCCCCGTAGCGATAATAGATATCCACCACGGGATTCTCGATCCGGCCGTTCACCCTCCTCTGTAAAAGGCTCTTGCCGTGTATTTCCAAAAGCCTTTTCGTACGGAGGTCATAGACCAGATCCACGGGATCCACGAAAAATCTGAGAAACGCGCTCGCCAGGTCCATCTTGAGTACGATGACGCCGGGTCGGTTCCACACGGATTTGGTGTTCGCGTACATCCGGAACTGCGCGACGCGCTGAAGATTCATGGCCGGCAGGAAGAAAAACGCCGTTTTCCCCTGTACGAGGTCGTCCCAGTTGCCGTGTACAAACCGTGTGAGCGTGGGGCCCATAACGAGATTCGACGTATAGTTGGCTTCGCCCGTTTTACCGGTATCGCCCCTGGTGAAACTGAATACCACTTTATCTTCCTTCCTGTCCAGGACGCACCCGCAGTCGGTCCCCCTGAATTCGACAACATACTTTTTAAATTTATTATCCTCAAAGATAACATCTTCGCGCACGGCCAGCTGCCCGTCGGGTTCGGTGTAGGTGTGCCTGAGTATCAGCTCCTTTCCCTCCCGCACCACGCTGTTCCGCTGACGGAAAAGGAGGACGCCCCTGTTTGTGCCGGCAAGATATATATCCCCGACAAAGAGCTCATCCGCTTCCGATCGTGTGCCCGGAAAGAGGAGCATGACCGCAAGCAAAAGAAGTATTCTATGAATAGCGTTGATGTTCATGTCTGATAATTATTGGTATTTTAGTAATATCTAAATAATAGTGTATGATCTTCCTTCCGCCAACAGATAGTACCATTTATTCTCGGGATTTGGAAGTAATTTATATTTACAATGGAGATTGGGGGGAGGCTATTCTGGCTCAGGGTGCTTTCCGGCCTAAAGATACATGGAACAACGCCTCCCGCCCTTCTCAGGCGGGAGGAGCGCGACGCCGCTACACACCGGCCTTTGTCTTTTCCACTTCCATTTTTCTGAGCTCCACGCGGCGCACTTTGCCGCTGATGGTCTTGGGAAGCTCGCTCACGAACTCGATCTCGCGCGGATACTTGTAGGGGGCCGTGACCCGCGTCACGTGTTCCTGCAGATCCTTGACGAGCGCGGCCGAGGGCTCGTACCCGGGGCGCAGTATGATAAAGGCCTTTACGAGCTGTCCGCGCAGCTCGTCGGGCTTTCCGATAACGGCGCTCTCAAGCACCGCCGGGTGCTCCTGAAGCGCGCTCTCCACCTCGAAGGGGCCGATGCGGTAGCCGCTGGACTTGATGAGGTCGTCCGAGCGCCCGACGAACCAGAAGTAGCCGTCCTCGTCCCTGTAGGCGCGGTCGCCGGTGAAGTACCAGTCGCCCGAAAAAGAGGTCTGCTCGTCGACCTTCCAGTAGCCGGTGAAGACCCCGGGAGGATTCACCGGCTTCACCTTCACGGCGATGTGGCCCTCCTCGTTCGGCGGGAGCACGTTCCCGTCGTCGTCGACGATCTCCACCACATGGCCCGGCGTGGGTTTTCCCATGCTGCCCTCGCGTATCGGGACGGACGGGTAGTTCGCCACCAGCGGAATGGTTTCGGTCTGACCGTAGTAGTCCAGGATGTTGTTTCCTGTTGCGTCCTTCCAGGCGCGGATCACCTCCGGATTAAGGGGCTCGCCGGCGGACATGGAGTGGCGAAGCTCGCTCCAGTCGTACCGCGAGAGATCGACGTGGCCGATCAGCATGCGGTAGGCCGTGGGCGGCGCGCAGAACACGGTGACGCCGTACCTCTCGATGATCTTCGGCATGAGGGCGGGTTCGAACTTGGCGCCCATCTTCCACTGCATGACGGTCGCGCCGACGATCCACTGGCCGAAGAGCTTACCGTAGGCGGTCTTGGCCCAGCCGGTATCGGCGTGCACCCAGATGATGTCGCCGGGGCGCAGGTCCTGCACGTAGAGGGCGGTGACGGTGTGGGCGATAGCGTAGGCCTGCGTGTGGCGCACCATCTTGGGATTCCCGGTCGTGCCGGAGGTGAAGTAGACCAGCATGGGGTCTGAGCTCCTCGTTTTTCCGCCGAAGATCTCCGGGTCGAAGCGGCGCGACGCTTCGGCCATGAGCCCGTCGAAGGAAAGCCATCCCTCGCGCGCGGGACCGACCGCTATGCGGTGTTTGAGCCCCGGGACCTTCCCGGCGACCGCGTCGACCTTTTCGACCCCTTCCCCGTCGGTGAGGGCGGCCACGGCGTCGGCGCTGTTGATGCGGTAGTCGATGTCGTGCCCGGTCACCAGGCTGGGCGTCGGCATGGCCACCACTCCCGCCTTTATCATCCCGAGCATGGCGATGTACCACTCCTCGCCGCGCGGAAGCATCAGGAAGACGCGGTCGCCGCGGCGTATGCCGAGCGAGTAAAGGACGTTCGCGAATTTATTCGACAGCACCGAGAGTTCCCAGAAGCTGAGCTTCGTCGCGCTCTCCCCGTCGTGAGACACGGTGACCAGCGCGGTTTTGGACTTGTCGTCCTTCCATTTCTCGAAATCGTCCAGGACGAAGTTGTAATACTCCGGGACATTCCACTTGAATTCCCGCATGATCCGGTCGTAGTCGGTAAGGTTGTGAGCCGTGGTTCCCATGGCGTATACCTCGCTGTGGTGAGTGTGCGGCCCCGTTGAATCGCCCCCGGATTTGGCGTGTCAAAGGCCTGAATGTGTATGGTATTTTAAAGACGATTATTGAACGACGGTATTATCAGTCAACCAATTTCGGCATTTGTGCGATGTTTGGGACGGGAACCGGGGCGCGGCGGGGCCGAAGGAGGCCCCGCCGGCCAGGGACTAAATCCGCTTCATCAGTCCCTGGGCCATGAAGTGGCCGATATCCTGAAGGTAGCGGAGATTGCGGTGCTTCATCATCGAGGCTATGAAGATGTCGCGGAATAGCGGAAGGCCCTCCTTCGGGTCTACGAAGGGCGTCGGGAGACCGACCTTGGAGCTGAGCGACTGCAGCAGGTCGACGGTCGTCGTGAAGCAGCGGTCGATCTTCGTGACGCCGCCGGCGTTTTTAAGCCCCGGGGCCGCGGCGCAGCTTCCCACCATGAAGACCTGGCCGCCGCGCGCGTCGACCTCTTCGTCGATCCTGCCGACGATGATCGTGGCGGGCTTCAGCGTCCGGAAGCGCTCCGGGCCCGCGTAGGCCTCGGTCCAGCCGAAGAACATCTTGAGACCCATCGCGCATCCCGTCTCGCATTTCATCCTGTTGTCGGCGCGCGAATAGCCGTGGAGAAGGACCATCGGGGCGCCGAGGCGGCGCAGGTCCTTGTTGATGTCCTGCCAGCGGTAGAATTCGTCGTCGTAGGGCATCGCGCGCCCGGCGTACTTGGCGAGCTCCCTGAGCGTGGTGACGTCCCCCTTCAGTTTCACGTCCTCTATGCGGCCGGGACGATAGCCCCGTTCCACGGCGCGCGCAAGGTAATTGATGTCGCCGATCTCGTATCCGAGGAGACGCGCCGCGACGATGTCGACGGCCACGGGATTGCGTCCCATGAGGAGGAGCCCCATCCTGCGCGGGGTGGGTACTCCCTCGTTTCCCACGCCCACGTCGATGGCGTCCATCACCGTGAAGTCGGGGTAGCCGGCCGCCAGAAGATCGACGATTTTGTCGGGGAGCAGGAAATCGTGCCGTATCGCGCGCTCGTCCTCGGAGCAGATGCCTATGTTCAGCTTCACCGCTCCCGTCATATTGGTCACGCAGTGGCATTTGAGCTTGGGGAGATAGACCTTCGAGTCGGCCCGGGCCATTCTGCGCGCGACGCGCAGGACGTTATGCACCACTCCCCCGACGAAGACCCTGTCGCGGCGCTCCTCGTCGATGCAGAAAATATCCACATCGGCCCTGGTCTTCGCGTCGACCTCCGCGACGACGTCGTAGTAGCCGGCGTTGCGGAAGCAGTAGCGCGTGGGCGTGCCCATCCCGCACTTCTCCCCGAGGTCGACCCTGTCGACGCCGTCGCTGTTCCCGAGCGCCGTCATCGCAGCGGCGATCACGTCGGGGTGCGTGTACGTGGTCGAGCCGTACTTCTCCGGGTTGCCGGCGTAGACCACGTTGGGCTTGACGAAGATCTTCCCCTTCGGTCGGTAGTCCAGCTCCCTCATTCCCTCGAGCACCAGCCCGCGTATCTTTTCCCGGTCGTACTCTTCGCAGCGCCGTATATACACGGTCGTATCGTGTGAGCCGATGCTCGCGCCTGACGCTGTTTTGCCCGACCGGGCGCGGACGGCGGGTTTTACATCCTTTTTCTTTTTCGCGGTCGCCATTGCCAATCCTCCTTTATATGTGTATATATGGGTAGCACGCGGCGGCCGCTTCGCCGCCGCGCGGATGAGCCGGATCACTCGGCCTCCATCACCAGGCCCCTGACCTTCTCCATGTCGGCGGCGTAATGCCTGGAGCCCATATCTCATAGTATATTGCCGGTTCCGTCGGGGCGGATTTGCCCGGGGCCGCCTTCGCGGTCATCCCGCCTGCACGCGACGTAGCACTTCGGCGCCGACGTCTTCTATGGAAAGCGGAGTGAATTTTTCCCTTGCGAATTCACGCCTGCACATTTCATATACCGCCCTGTTGTATGGCGCGCTCACTCCATGTTTGTCCGCGAGCGAAAGCATATAGCCGTTGATCGTATCAAGCTCAGAGGTATGGCCACCCCGGGCGATGATGTCCTGCGCCATGCTGCTTATGACCATTTTCCTCACGTTTTTTCTGAAAATACGGCCGGTAATAAAGCCTGGAAGGACGCTCATCGCGCGCAGAAGAAACCACGGGGGCATGCCGCCGATTTTATATTCGAGGTATCCGGCCGCTTTTACGATTCGCACCCCCTCGCCGGTCATGTTCGTCAGTATCTTCTGGAACATGGGATAATCGGTGATCTCCCTGAATCCGAGGCCTATGAGCGTGGTGAGAGAGTTGGCGAGGTTGATGACGATCTTCGTATGGATCGCGTCGCGTATGCGGTCGCTGACCACGGTTTCGACGCCCCTGTTCCAGATGGCGGCGATAGCCGCCGTTTCGGCCTCGAGCCCGCTCCGGGTCGTTCCCAGCACCAGGGGGCCTTTTTTCTGGTAGCCGACCACACCGGGCGAGTCAATCCACGCGTTATAACCTATCACGCAGTAGATGACTTTCGTAAAATACTCCGGCATGATCTTCAGATTCTCCGCCCCGTTCTGCATGCCGATGATGACGGGCCTGTCGCCGCAGATGTTTTTTATCTGGGAGCATGCCTCGCCAAGGCTGTAGTTCTTGACGCAGACCGCGATCACATCGGCGTCGGAGAGCCCATTGATGTCGTCGAGGACCTTCGCCCTGACGGTCGTTGCCGTTGATTTCTCGCCGCCACAGTATGTCGAGATGCCATTTACCCTGATAATATCCGCGGTCTCTTTTCGATCGTACAACCACACATTGTCGTAGTTCTCCGCTACCCAGGCGCCGACCGAGCCTCCGATCGCGCCCGTACCGAAAAAGACGATTTTTGGATTTGTTATGTTCATGGCATAGCCTTTTCTTTTTTAATGTCCCGCGGCGGCCTCAGGCGCCCCTGCGGTAACCCATCTGTGATGAAATCTGGTGACTGACGTACTTCACGGCGTTCACGATCTCGTCCCTGCGCCGCTCGATCGTGTGGGCGTTTCCGGAAAGAGAGAAGGCGGCGATGCACTTTCCGCGCGCGTTGAAGATGGGACCAGCCACGCACGACAACCCCACCACCGACTCCTGGTTGTCGAAGGCCACCCCGGCCTTTCGGGCCTTCTCGAGCTCCTTCACGAACCGTGGGGCGTCGGCGATTGAATACTCCGTCAGCCGAATAAATTCGTATGAGCTCAGTATCCCGTCGCGCTTCTTCGTCTCCATGTGGGCGAAGAGCACCTTGCCGATGGCGGAGGTGTGGAAGGGAATCACGGAGCCCGTGTGGGGGAAGACCATGAACTTGCTCTCTGGCTCCACGCGGAGCGCGATGATGACCTTGCCGCCGACGAGCATGCCCACGTGGGCCGCCTCGCTGAATTGCGCGCAGAGCCGCTCCATCCACGAGCGCGCCACCGTCGCCAGGTCCATGCTTGTCGCGTACTTCATGCCGAGCTGGAAGAGCACGGGCCCGAGGCGGTACTTCGCGGTTTCCGGGTCCTTCTCCAGGTAGCCGATCTCCTCGAGCGTGCGCACCAGGCTCTGCACGGTCGGCTTGGGGAGTCCCAGCGCGCGCGAGAAATCGGTGAGACCGTAGAGTCGTTGTTCGCCGCCGGTGCCATCGATGAAAAGGCCAAGGATGTCCGCGGCTTTTTTAAGCGAGAGAATCGATCGTGTCATATCCCACCCGTCCGTGTTAAAGCGTATTCCTCCGCCGTGCCGTATCAGAACGCCGGGTTCGTCGTGTAGATGCAGAGAATCCCGTCCTGCTGGTTCACCTCGGCCTTGGTCTTCTCGCCGTTCAGCACCCGAACGAGGAGGTCCTTCACCTCGTCGCCAACCTCGCGGAGCAGCCTGCCTTCAAGCACCCTGCCGGCGTTGACGTCCATGTCGTCCTCCATCTTCTCATACAGCTGGCTGGTGCTCGCGACCTTTATTACCGGCACCATCGGGTAGCCGATCGGATTGCCTCGCCCGGTGGTGAAGATCATCGCCTGGCAGCCCGCCGCGGCGACACCGGTCATGGACTCGGTGTCGTAGCCGGGGCCGTCCATCACCACCAGTCCCTTCTCGGAGGGCACCTCGGCGTAATTGAGCACCTGGTTGATCGTGGTGTTCCCCGCCTTGATGATGCAGCCCAGGGACTTCTCGCGGATCGAGCTCATGCCTCCGTCCATGTTGCCCGGCGCGATCACGTACGAGGCCAGCGGGCCGAGGATTTCATGCGTGCGCTTCTCCTGCGCGGTGATGCGCTCGTTGATGCTCCGCGCGATCGCCGCGTCCTTCGCGCGCCGCTCCAGGATGTGGCTCGTGCCGATCATCTCGGTTGTTTCGGTGAGGATTACCGTGCCTCCCTCCGAGACCAGCCAGTCGGCGGCCAGGCCCACGGCCGGGTTGGCCGTCACGCCGGAGAATGCGTCCGAGCCGCCGCACTCGAGCCCCAGCCGGATCTCCGAGACCGGGAAATCCTTCCGCTCCTGTTTCGCGGCGTCGGCCAGCATGCGCCGGGCGATCTCTATCCCCTTCGCCGCCGCCTTGCGCGAGCCCCCCTCGTTCTGTATGTAGAAATACTCCACGGGCTTTTTGGAGAGCGATATCCCCAGCGCCAGCCCCTCGGCCCGCAGCACCTCGCAGCCCAGGCCGACCACAAGCACGGCCGCGACGTTGGGATTTTTGGCCAGGTTGACGAGCGTTCGCTGGTGAATTTCCAGATCCGCGCCACCGCGGCCGCACCCGTGCCCGTGATACATCGGCACGGCCTCGGGCACCGCGCGCGCGATCGCGGCGACCACGCCGTTCGCGCAGGCCACCGAGGGCAGCACCGCCACGTAATTTCGTATACCCACCGAGCCGTCGGCGCGTTCGTATCCTTTGAATGTCTTCATGGTCTTCCTCCCGGTTTCAGTCCCTTATCTCAAGATTGTGCGTGTGCACCCATTCGCCCCTGCGGATCGGCTCCTTCGCCGTTCCGATGATTTCGCCGTATTTCACGATCTCGTCGCCGGCTTTCAGGTCGGCGATCGCGATTTTATGGCTGTAGGGGATGTCGCCCTTCGCCGTGAGCGTCCCGCCGCCGGGAAGGCTCGCCGGACCGCCGGAGGCGATGTCCTCAAGGGCGATCGCGACATTGTCTTTTTCGTGGATGATGACTACGTTCGGATTCACGGTGCTTCCTCCTTGCGCGTGGTGCGGACCGGCAGCGACACCGGGTGCTTGAACGCTCCGTTCTCGTGTCGCGGGCCATATCCTTATGTCATACAGAGTATGATAATGTCATACAAAATGTCAAGCACAAAATGGGGGGCTTTTTCCCCGGATGACGAACGGGTTCCATCGGCATATCGAAATGAAAGCTCGCTTCGGGGCCTGTCGTTAAGGGGGCCGATAACGGTTGACAGTATGCCTCGCGCGCTGTACGGGGAACGGGAGAAATTCATACCGGGGTGATCGATCGAGATGAAGCTCCTTTTTCTTGTTATACTGGCGCTTCCGGCCGTGCCGCTCGCCATCGCGGCGGGGATATCGCGAGCGATTCATCGCAGGGAGAAGCGCACCTACCTGGACGCGTACTTCGTCACCCCCTGGGAAGTCGGTGTTCCCTTCGAGGAGGTGAGCTTCCGCTCCGCCGACGGGGTCGCCCTTCGCGGGTGGTGGTTCGCGCGTCCCGGCCGGCGCGTCATAGTGGGCTGTTCCGGCCTCAACGGCTCCAAGTCGGACCTCATCGGCATAGGGCCCTATCTGTACCGCGCGGGTTTCAGCGTACTTCTTTTCGACTTCCGCGACCGCGGTGAGAGCGGTGCCTCGCTCCGCAGTGCCGGATACTTCGAGAGGAGGGATCTCACGGCCGCGCTCGCGTACACGAGGGAGCGCCTTCCCGGCGCGCGAATAGGTCTCCTCGGTTTCTCCATGGGGGCGGCCCTGGCGCTCCTCGCATCGAGCGAGCCTGGCGTCGCGGCCGTGGTCGCCGACTCGTCCTATTCGTCGCTCGGGGAGCTCATCGCCGAACGGCTCCGACGGTATCGTCTCCCATCCCGTTTTCTGCTGTGGTGCGCCGGGCGGTTTATCCGCCTGCGGCACGGCTACTCGCTCGAAAAGCTCGCGCCGATTGACGCCGTCCGGCGAGCCGGTTTTCCGCCCGCGCTCTTCATACACGGCGGGGCCGACACGATCATCCCGGCGGAGCATTCCGTCCGCCTTCACCGCGCGTCCGGCTTCCCGGGCGGGCCGTGGATCGTCGACGGGGCCGGGCACTGCGGCGCCTATTTCCACGACAGGGAGCGTTACTGCGCCGACGTGGCCGCCTTTTTCAAGCGGCACCTTAAAAAAGGATGATGCCGGGAGCCGGTTCCCTCAGTAGTTTTTTATTATCTCGTCCAGCAGCCGGAGGATTTCACCGGAGAGCTCCGGAAGGCGGACATCATGGGGCTCCGGGTTTACCTCACGGAAGACGTAGCGGAGCAGGTGGTCAAGTATCACCGTTTCCCCCTCGTCATCGCGTAAAAGCTCGTGCAGCGCGGTTTCGTTGTATATGCCGCTGAAGAGGACCAGGTTGGAAACAAAGGAGAAAACGCCGTGCACCACGAGCAGCGGGTTGCAGGGCCTGAAGTCGCCGCTCGCGATGCCCTCGCGGAGTATCTCGAGCACCATCGCGCGGCGCTCGGGGATGATGAATTCGAGCGCCATCTTCCTGAGATGGGGACTGCCGTCGGCGAGCTCGTGAAAAACGATACGGTAGTAATCGGGGTCGCGCGGCTTGAGGAACAGGCGCACGATGAGGTATACGGCGATATAGAGCTTCTGCGGGGGGCCGAGCCGGAAGTCCCTCAGGCGCACTATGAGGTCCTCGCGGTCGAACTCGCCGAAAATCTCCCTCAGCAGGGCCCCGTAGAGCGCGTCCTTCGACTTGAAATAATAGAGCACGAGCGCGGGATTCACCCCGGCGCGCCGCCCTATCGCCTCGACGCGCGAGCCGGAAAATCCCCGCCTGGCGAACTCCTCCTTCGCCGCACGGAGTATCCGCGCCGCCGGCGCATCGCGCTCGTCCCGCCGCTTTCTCATCGCTTCCGTATCCCGTCCGCGAGGGCAAGCAGGTGGATCTCAAGGGTTTTCAGCTGGACGTAGTCCGTTATGCGCGTCAGCTCGTAGGCCAGGACGGAATCGCGCGCCTGTATCACGAAAAAGAGGTCGCTTCTGCCCTGGCGGTACTTCCTCTCCTCGGCTTCAAGCCGGATCAGGGCGTTCTTTAACAGCTCGTCGTCCCGCGCCAGCAGGGTGTCGTACGCCTCAATCATCCGCCGTGTTTCCGTATAGCTCTGGGCCAGCCAGCGTTCGAACGCGGCCGCGTCGTGCGCCCATTTCCGGATGGCGGCGCGCGTTTCCTCGACCCTGCCGCCGGCGAGGCTGTTGCCGAGCGGATAGGTGAAGCTCAGGCCGGCCGAGTAGGTATTGTAATCGAAGGATTCGACGCTCTCCTTCCGGTTGAGGTCGTAGTTCCGGAAACGGTAGGTGAACACGGCCGAGAGGTCGGGCAATAGCTCGCTCTTTTCCTTTTCAAGTTTCCGCTCGAGAAGGCGACGGGAAAATTCGAGAATGCGCATCTGACGCGTCCCTGCGATATCGAACGCGGCCCCGCTCCGTCGCGGTATTTCGAGCAGTTTTTCGGGCAGGTGGCTCGGCGTGCCCTCGGCGTTGACCGAGCCGTATGACCACCGGAGCACCTTCGCGTCGAGGTTCTCCGTTCGGGAGCGCTGGAGGTCGCGCGCCTTTATGTACTCTATGTACATTATCCTGGTTTTGCTGAGGTCAGAGAGGTCGGCGAGTCCCGTCCGGTGCCGCTGGGTCACCTGGCGCAGGAGAGCGTCGCCGTTCGCGACGTTCTTCTCGAATACGGACAACTGGTTGTGGGCCAGGTACCAGGTAAAGTACAGAGTGTAAAGATCGACCAGTATGGTCTCAATGCTCTCGTCAACCGTTTCCCGCATTATCCGCCTGTTGAATTCCGCCTGCCTGAGCGGGAACGAGTCGATGATCCCCAGCCAGTTTCTGAGCAGGGGCTGCTGGATCTCCACGAAGATATCCGGATTATACAGGTCCGCCGTTACGCGCTCCGGCGTGAAGGGAGGCACGGCGGACGGCGCGTCGAGGGTGATGCGGTTGCGGAAATAATCCATGCCGCCGCGGACGCGCGTTCCGGTGTACGGTGCGGTCCAGCCGAGCGAAGCGCCCGCGCCGTCGACGGTCTGCTCGCGGATTTTGACCGAGGAATATTCCGAAAACGGCCGGTCGTACAGCCGGGAGTAGTGCAGGTTGAATACGATATCGTACACCGCGCGGCTCTGCTGTTCCAGCGCCTCCGATTCGCCAAGTCGCTGGAGCTGGGCGAAGATGTCCGGGTTGCTCCTGGTGGCCTTTTCGAGGAAATCGCCCAGGGTGAGCACCTCCGCGCCGGGCGCGCCGGCCGCTCCGGTGGAGAAGAGGACGGCGAAAAATATCAGCGCCGGCAACGCCAGTCCATTCCATCGTTTTCTCATCGCACCGCCCCGGCGCGCGCGTCGGACTGCGCCCTGTCGTAAACGATTTTACCGTCCATCAGATGGATCTCACGACCGGCCCTGGCGGCAAAGTCCTTCTCGTGGGTGACGAGCAGGATGGTGGTGCGCCGCTCGCGGTTGATTTTCTCGAAGATCGAAAGCACCTTCTCGCCGTTGACCGAATCGAGGTTGCCCGTGGGCTCGTCGGCGAAGAGGATGTCCGGCTCCATGAGAAGGGCCCGCGCGACCGCCACGCGCTGCTGCTCGCCGCCGGACATCTGCGACGGATATTTTCCGGTGCAGTGCTCGAGCTCGAAGCCCGCTAGAAAATCGAGGGCGCGGGGGAGCTTCTCTTTCTCCACTCCGTATTTCCTCGCCGGCATCAGGATATTGTCGAGCGCCGTCAGCTCGGGAATGAGGTAGTGGAACTGGAAAACGAACCCCATGCGCAGGTTCCGGAAACGATGGAGCCTCTTTTTGTCGAGCGTGTGGATGTTCTCCCCGAGGAGGCGCACCTCGCCGGCGGTGGGGTTGTCCAGCCCGCTCATGACGTACAGGAGCGTCGATTTGCCCGATCCGGAGCGCCCGGTTATGGCCACGAACTCGCCCTTCTTCACGCGGAATGAGATGGAACGAAGCACCTCGGTGGGCGGATCGCCGAAGTTCTTCACGAGCCCGGTGCATTCGATCGCGATCATGCCTAGGCCGACCACCGTATGATTTCGATCGGTGAAAGCCGTCCCGCGTTTCGCGCGGGAAGGAAACTCGCGATCACGGAAGAGACGAGCACGATCGAAAACGCCTTCAAATAGATCGCGTAGTCCCACGACATCGGCATGTGGCCCGCGCCGACGCCGATCCTGATCTGCTCGATGTAGTGGCAGGCGATACCTCCCACCAGCATCCCGAACAGGCCCCCGCCGAGCCCGAGTATCATGCCCTGCACCAGGAACAGGAAGATGGTCTCGCCCTCGCTGTAGCCAAGGCTCCTGAGTATCGCGATCTCGCGCTTCTTCTGGTTGACGACCATGTTGAGGATGTTGTAGATGCCGAAGGCGATGATGAGCATGATGGTGAAGGTGGTGGCGTTGCGCACGATGCCCTGGGTCTTGAGCGTGACCCGTATATCTTCCTTGGACTGGTCCCAGCTCTCCACCTTGTCGCTCGAGAGGCGCTGCCAGCGCGTGGCCGTTTCGGCCGAGGCGTTGACGTCCGCCAGGCGCACCACGATGCTCGAAATCTCACCGGGAGAGCGGGTTATCTTCTGAACGGTCGAGAGCGACGAGTAGACGAAACGATAGTCGATCTCCTTGATGCCCGTGTGGTACACGCTGACGATCTTCGCCTGGAAAACGGTGCCGTCGGGATTGATGACGTTCACCGTGCCGTGCCGGCGCGCCCCGAGCCGCTTCATGAGGTCCCTGCCTATCAGTACGAGCGAGTCGCCGCGGGAGACATCGTCGAGGGTGCCCTCGACGATGTCCCGCTCCATGTTGGTCACCCTGCGCTGAGTGGCCGTGTTGATACCCACCAGCCTCACGGGGTAAGAGAACTTGCCGTTCGAGAAGATGACCTCCCGGATGAGCTGCGGCGAGTAGGCGACCACGTCCTTCTCGGCCTTCAGGCGCTCGAACCAGCCCTGCACGTTGGAGAGGTATGAATTGTACACCCTGCCCGAGGGAGGGCTGATCCATCGCACCGCCGTTCCCGGAAAGAAGATGTCTTTGAAGGTCTCATCGTCGATGATCGAATCGCGGGGAGAAATGCGCACGTAGGCGTCGACATTCACCAGGCGGTCGACCACGTAATCGCTGTAGCCTATCTGAAGTCCGGAGAAGACGATATACCCGGCGGCGCCGAGAATCAGGCCTATAAAGGTGAGAACGGTCTGGTGCGGCCTGTTGACGAGATGTCGTATGGCAAGATAAAGCATGCCCTCGTCCCTCAGCGCCCCGTGACCAGGAGATCGGTCGGCCGGACGTCACCCTCGAGCAGCTCGCCCCAGGCACCGTCGACGGCGCCGATGCTCACCCTTTCCTGTCGCAGTTTCCCGTCCCTCTCGACCGTAACGCTGCCGTTATTCACCGCCGAAAGCGGGAGGAGAAGAGCGCTCTCTTTCCGGGAGACCTCGATCGCCACATCCGCCGTCATGTCGGGAAGTATTTCGGCGGGCATCCCCTTTACGTCGATGCGCGCGAGGAACTGCCCGCCCGACGGGTAAATGCTCTCGACCGCTCCGCGCAAAAGCTTGCCCCGGAGGGTCTCGAAGCTGAGCTCGGCCTTAAGTCCCTTCCTCACGCGAAGGGCGGAGTTCTGGTCCAGGGAAAGCTGGACGTATTTTTTCGAGAGATCCATCACCGTGAGCACCATCACCCCGGGCATCACGACCTCTCCGCGTTCACAGTAGATCCTGGTTACCGTCCCGGAGAACGGCGCGCGGAAGAGCATTCCGGTGTCCACCGCGGCGAGCGGGTCGGATTTTCTGACCTCCTGCCCTTCGCGCACATGGAGCGCGGTCACCGTCGCGGCGACTCCCATTTTAAGGTGGTACACGTTTTCCGATTTAACGGTGCCCAGCGCGTAGATCGCCTCGACGATGGGGCCCTGCCGCGGCCTGACGCGGTCTTTTCTGTTAAGAAACGCTCTTTCGCCGAGAAGATATACGGCCGCTCCGGCCGCTAGAAGGAGCGCGAGGGCGATGATGACGATTCTCATGCGCCGTACCGTGATTTTCACGTGTGGAACCCCGATACCGTATTTTAAACAATCATTCAATAATATTAAATAACCGTTTAAACTATATCACGGCCATCCCCGGGTCAATCTTTTTTCGGAACCATTCAGTGAAAACCCCGCCCATCCGCACGAGATGAGCGGTGTACCGTGCGATTGAACAGGCGCTATTACCTCTTTAACCGAGATAATACTTTAGTACGATGCGCGCTGCGGGCTGTTCCGGTATAAAATGGCGATTTCATGAATTCGCCACCCTCACACAAGGAGAAAGGTAATGAAATGTATACGCTCATTCCGCCTCGCTATGCCTGTAGTCGGTATATTCATTATCATCACCGCGGCGTGCTCCAGCGGGCCGAAGATAGTCACCGTGCCGATGCGCGACAATCTGAAGTTCGCCGAGCGCAACCCCAGGATTCCTCGGACGATAGGCCTCTACGTGAGCCCCGAGGCGCGCGCGTATATCATCAAATACCAGGTGGGTGGCCCCTTCGGCAAAGAGAACGAGTATCGGTATCTTAGCGTCGGCGGCGTGCTCCTGCCGAACGCGCGCTCCTCCCTCTCCCAGGCCTTCGCCGGCGTGGAGGTCATGGAATCTCCCGGGCAGGCGAGAGCCTATTACGTGGAGCTCGAGGTAGATCCGGCCTCGAGTCTGGAACTGGGGAAGTTCACGTTCTCCGAAAAGAGCGTGGACCTGCACCTGCGCTGTAAAGTAAAGCGCGGAAACGGCGTCGTACTGTGGCAGAAGGTCATAAGCTCAAAAATCGCCAAGGCAAACCCCGCGGGCTGGGCGGCCGGACTCTGGAAGCCGTATGCCAAAAAAGCCTCAAACACAAAGCTCCAGGCTGCCGGGGAGGAAAGTCTTTCCCTCTGTCTGGAGGCGCTGAACGGCGAGCTGATTAAAAATAAAGCGAATATTTTCCGCTGATTGAATACCTCGCGCAAGAACGTGCATAACGCTTGGCCGGGGTTGCCTCCGGCGCTACACCGGCGCCGGCATCCCGGCGGGCGAGTCGGAGGGGGGAGCATCTCGTCCTTAACGGAGCGGATATCCTCCCGACATGCGACAACATGTCGGGAGTTCCCCTGAGAAAGCCCTGAATGCGCATAATCGCCGGCATATAAATAAGAGTTGATTGAATCCGTGTTTTCGGGCATATTCGGTGAGATGATCCGGAATGCACGTACAGGAGGGTGATATAATTACCGGCATCGTCGATCGTCTTCCCGCCGCGGTGAACCTCGGAATATCGGTGTATTTCACCTGTAACATCGTGCGGCATATTTCCAGGCCCGGCAATAACATCGGATATACGCGAATGCTGATGTTCGCGTTCCTGTCGACAATTCCATTCGTGTTCATTCTGGGGTTCGCCGGGGGGCGGGACCGGTGGCCGTACCTGCTCAATATCGCCCGCGAGATCGCCGGTCCCGAATGGTACGCCTCTTTTATCATTGCCGGTCTGGGAGCGGTGACTATCCTGCTTCCCCTGGGCATCTTCGTTGCGATATTCTTCGTGATGGAGTTCCGCTCGGCGTTTCTGTTCGTCCTGTTCTTCATCCCGGTGCTGTTGCGCCTGTTCCTGTCGACGAAACAGGAGTGCATCATGTCCGCCGTGCTCCTCGCGATGCTGTTTCTCTTCATGGGCCCCATCGGTTTCGTGGCGGTCCTGCTATTGAAGCGGCACGGCAAAACGGCCCTGGCTCAACAGTACGGCAGGCACATGCGGAAGATCTGGCTCGACCAGAACGAGGACACCTCCCCCAACATGTTCATGGCGGCGTGCCTGTTCGCCCTGAGTGTTCAGCTCATCGAGATCATCCGCACCGCCCGCGCCATGGTGGTCGGATGGGGATGGTAGTTTTGCCTCGCCATGCGGGCCCTGCCGCACGGCGGACTGAAGCCTCTCTTCCCCGGGAGATCTCAAATCTAAGTCAATCTATTGCCTGAATGAGAGATACACCATTGCCGCGCCGCACATAAAACAAAGCACTGCGTTAAACAGCGCAAGCGACCGGGCACCTTCCGCTGAAAAATTCTTCAAGATCCAGACGAGCAGAGACCTGAACGGCCGTGGGAAAATCATGATATATGATCCGGTCGACATGACCGCTAATGCGGACAGATACATTTCGATCCCCCGATATCTGCCAGCCATGAAAGCCATCGAAAGCCCGAGCATGGCGAGCAACATGCCGAAAAGAAAAACGTATGATTTCTGGAATGATTCCGATGGATTTTCCGGCCTGTCACGCAGAAAACGCAGGCATACTATCCCCATGGCCAGAAGAATGAAAGCGGTTAATGTGAGGGTTATCTCAACCATGATTTTAAAATATCATCTGAATTGAATGTATTAATCATATCGAGGAAGTTTTCCCTGGTCGAAGTGAGCTTTGCCCCGACGTGCGGTACGTTCTGGAAAGTCCTCTTTCCACCAGAAAGCCCCTTGACGGTGGACCAAATGTTATGGATAGCATCAACAAAGATCTTTGATGATTTTCGCGGCGTTCTCGGCGCCGTTGTACCGATCCTGAAGGTGTTTCAACCGCCGCATGTTCCGCTTGAATGAATCATCCGATAGAATTCTCTCGACGTACTTTCTTACGAGTTCCGTCTTTTTTAAATATCGTAACGGCAGGCAGTATCCCGCACGGGCGTTCTCGATCAGTTTCAGGTTCATGGATTGTTCGCCATG
>CAZVEG010000047.1:18075-27406 GCA_964625625.1 uncultured Leptospirales bacterium
AGAATAAACTCGTAGGTCCCCCCGTGGGTGGCCATCACCGGCGTTTCACCCTGTTTCATGAGTTCCCTGTATACCGCCACCATCCGCGAGGTTTCGGAAAGGTACGCGCAGTTGGGGAAACAGCAGATGGACATCGGCACCTCCACCTCGTGTATGTGATATCATATCATTGCCCCGGGAAGAGCCTTCTCTCCGCGGAGCGGCCCCTCCCGGTTTAATTACCGTTATCAGCGGCTCACCCCGCGCGACCCCCGCACCCGGCCCTCGCTTCCCTCCGGCGGGGACGGGATAGCGGGTGTGTGGATAAACAATAGTACGAAATGACGGCCTGTCAAGTGCTTACATGGTCCTGGTGAGATGGGGGGAGCGTATGACGATTCTTCCCCTTGCGGAGAGCGTGCGGGCGCCCCGGGCCAGGATTATCTGCTTGATATAATCTATATTGTGTTGTATAACAATACAAAGCGCGGGCTCCCGGGTCCATACGGATTGAACGACACCATGAACGGAATTGGAACGTACATACTCATCGGCCTTGGATCGCTTCTGGCCTACGAAGCGCTGCGCGCGGTCGTGCTGGCGGCGATACGGAGCCGCCTGTACCGCTCGGTCCGGGAGTATCTGGACGACAACCGGGTGCGGCTGGACCGCTACAAGTTCATGCAGAAGGTGATTATCAAGCACGAGCTCATGAACGATACCGAGGTCCACCAGGGCATCATCGATCACGCGCGCGAGAAGGACGCCAAGATCCGTGACGTTCAGGATCAGGTTGAAGGGTATATAGAAGAAATTGTGCCGTTTTTCAATCTCCTCTCATACTATAAGCTGGGCTACTGGGTGGCCAATTCCTTTCTCAACATGATCTACGAGGTGGTGATCGACCGCGAAAACGCCGAGAAGCTCAAGAAAATCCCTCCCGACAGCGTGGTGGTGTTCGTCATGAACCACCGCTCCAACATCGACTATATCCTCGTCGCCTACATGCTGGCCCGGCAGATCTCGCTGAGCTATGCCGTCGGGGAGTGGGCCCGGGTGTGGCCGCTGGAGTATATCTTCAAATCTTTCGGCGCGTATTTCATACGCCGGCGTTATCGCGAGAAGCTCTACCACATGGTGCTCGAAAAATACGTGCAGCTCATAAGCCTCCAGGGCGTTACGCAGGGCATCTTCCTCGAGGGCGGCCTGTCCCGCGACGGAAGGCTGCGTATCGCGAAGATCGGCATACTCGACTACATTATCGGGATTAAGAAGAATCCGGATTTCGCCCGCGAGCTCGTCTTCGTACCCGCCGCCATCAATTACGACTGGGTTCTCGAGGATCGAACGCTCATCCAGGAATGGAGAAAGGGCAAGGAAAAGAGCGGCTTTAAAGACCACATGGCGACGCTCTTCCGCGTGATCGGCAAGGGACCGATGCTGCTCTTCTTCAACCTGGCCCGCTATGCGAGCGGGCGACTCAAGCAGCACGGTTCCGCCAGCGTAAGTTTCGGGGATCCGGTTTTTCTCTCCGAATTCCTCGCCAGGGAAAAGAAGAACCTCTTCACCCTCCCGCGGGAGGAGCGTCTCGCGCGGGTGCAGGAATTCGCCGACGGGCTTCTTCACAGGATCGGCAAGGCGATACCCGTAACCCCGGTCTGCATTACCGCCCGCGCCCTCGTGTTGATCGCCAAGGAGCGACTCACCAGAACGGAGCTCACCATGAAGGTGGCGGAGCTTCGGCGCGCGTGCAGGGCGAAAGGCGGCAGGCTGGTGCACGGGCGCGCCT
Organism: uncultured Leptospirales bacterium; assembly: GCA_964625625.1. GTDB lineage: Bacteria > Spirochaetota > UBA4802 > UBA4802 > UBA5368 > MVZN01. The sequence goes on from CAZVEG010000047.1 coordinate 19,844, forward strand.
TTGAGAGCAGTCGTAAAATCATCAACGGCATCGAGCGTGAAAAGGGAGGCCGTACGAAGGAGCTTGTGGATTTCGAGGAAGACCTGCTCGAATTCGAACAATCACTCGAGACGGTGGAGGCGGCACTCGATGTACTGGTGCGCCGTAAAATCGTTGCCGTCAGGCAGGGGAGGCTCGCCGTTAATTCCGAGAAGTCGACGCTGCTGGAATATTATTCCAATTCGCTCGACCGGTTGCTGGGCTAGGGCCATGGGCCGGTTCCGGGTGCGGATAGTGGCCGGAATCGTCGTGCTCGCGGCCGTCGTCGCGGCATGGATGTACTTCAGATCTTCGGATGAACAGATGGAGAAGACCGCCTTGGGGAATGCCGGAAACGCGCGTAATGGGGAATGGGTCTTCCTCCTGCACGGCATTTTCCGCAGTCCGCGCTCCATGGCTAAAATCGAGAAGAGTCTCGGGGAGCGGGGATACCGGGTGATAAATTTCGGTTATCCGAGCACGCGCGAATCGATCGAGGACATCGCCGAGCTGCTCAACCGGGAGGTGCAGAAGCTCCCACCGGAGAGTGGCAGGATCCACTTCGTCACGCACAGCCTGGGCGGTATCGTGGTGCGTTATTATCTCGCCCATTACAGGTGTCCGAACGTCGGGAGGGTGGTGATGATCGCCCCACCCAACCGGGGCTCGACGCTGGCGTCATACCTCGGCAGATGGATGCCCTACCGCTGGGTGTTCGGCAAGGCCGGACAGCAGGTGGCCGGCGCTCCCGACTCGTATCCACTGCTCCTTCCTCCGCCCCGCGCGGAGTTCGGTGTTATCGCGGGCGGCCTCGGTAACGAGGTCGGCATCAACCCGTTCATTCCCGGCGATAACGACGGCACGGTGAAGGTGGAAGAAACGAAGCTCCCCGGGATGAAGGACTTCATCCTTTTGAAAGGACAGCACTCCACGCTCCTCTCGCAGCGCGCGGTGGCCGAAAACGTGCTCTCCTTTCTCTCCGACGGAAAATTCAAGCACGACCTCTGACGGATACGCCCCCCACTCTCTCCCCTGAAATCCTGGTGCAATATAATTCAGCAAAAAGCTTGACAAAAGTTAGTCATAGCTAATAATGTGAGTTATATATTTAATGTCGAACTCGTCGCAGTCACCCCTCCGTCCGTCCCGAAAAGAGCCGTGTGCCTTCGGGGGAAGCCGAATCGTATGGTGCAATGCGGCATGGCCATTTATTCGAAGGGAGGAATTCCGCACCCGGATAGCGCGGATGCGCAGAGACTGCCGCGTGATGGAAGGTCGCGGCCCGGGCCGGCGGTCGCGACGTCCGGAGGACCTCGGTCTCCGGCGACACGACGGCAACGCGGCGGCACGCCGTAAGTCAGGTACAGCCGCATCGATAACACGGAGAGCTGATGATGAAGGTTTACACGGCGCTCGCCAGGGGGCTCGAGGATGTCCGTGAGGTGCTCGCCGAGCACCAGGAGGTCCTGCGGCGCATCGGCGAGGGGGAGGATGTTCACGCACTCGAGCGATGCCCGATCGGCTGCCCGCACAGGACGAGGCTTCGGGAGGTGCTTCTGGAAACGATCGAGCGGCTCGAGGAGTCGCGTAAATCGTTCAAATCCAGACAGCTCGAGGAACTCAGGAAAAAACTGATAAGGATACTGGCCGAGGACAGGTAGTTCCGGCCGTTAAACGCCTACGGCCCGGCGGCTCGCGCCGGGAAGTGAGGGTGTGATGGATGCGCCGAATAAGGCGCGTTCCGTCACACCCTTTTTTTATTTCTTCAACGGAGGGCAAGTGATTAAGCGTATCAGGCTTTATGCGATCGTATTGTCGTCCGCGCTTGTATGCGCGGCCGTTCCCGTGATCGCCCGGGAAGCGGAGAGGAGTGAGACGGCGGTGAAATGGTTTGAAAAGATGGATATGGCCTTCGGTGCCACCGGTATCATTCAGGGGGCCGAGGGCATGCCGAAGACGTCGGAGAACACGAAGGCCGATGTTTCCGCGTATTCGCATTCGCTCGACCTCGAGCTCAGCGCGCCCGTTCCGGAAGGCGGAAAGGTTTATTTTCACTTCGAGGCGGGCAGCGGCGAGGGGGTCGATCCGAAGGCGCCGACCATGTCCGCCTTCAACCGCGACGCCGACGGGGACCCCGCCCTGCGCGCGACCGAGCTGTGGTATGAACGGGGCTGGATGGACGGGGGTATTCGCCTGAGACTGGGGAAGGTCGACCTCACCACCGATTTTGATGCCAGTGCCGCGGCTAACGATGAAACGAAGCAGTTCCTCTCGGCGGGTTTCCGAAACAATCCGGTCGTTGGGTTTCCCGACGATAACGGATTCGGCGGCATGCTGTGGCTGTCGCCGTACAGGGCATTCAGCCTGGGGTTCGCGGCCGCCGACGCCAGGGCCATCGGAGACGAGGTGTTTTCCTCTCCCTTCGTGATGGCGGAGATGGTCTTCAGCCCGCTGATCGGCGAAAACCAGGGTAATTACCGGGTATACGCCTGGCACAACGGAAAACGCCATGAGAAGATACTGGAAACCGACGCCACGGGCGTAGAGAATTACGGTTTCGGTTTTTCCCTCGACCAGCAGTTTTTCGGCTCACTCACGCTGTTCGCGCGCTGCGGGATGCAGAGGCAGACGGTTTCGCAGGCGGAGTGCGCCGGCAGCGCCGGTTTTGAGATTTCGGGCGATGCGTACGGCCGTGAGAGGGATGCGCTCGGCATCGCGGGAGGGGCGATACTGCTCGGATCTTGCTGGAAGAAAGACTCGCGGGCGAAAGGTATAACCCCCGGTGATGAATACCATGCCGAGGTCTATTACCGGGTGCAGGTAAACGAGTATCTCACATTGTCGCCCGACGTTCAGTGGGTTCGGAACCCGAACGGCGACGCGGATGCGGACGATATATGGGTATTCGGGGTGCGCGCCCAGCTCGCCTACTGAAGGGTTTCCGTCGTGAACTCCGGGGCCGGCCGATGGAGGGCCGCCCCGGAGGAGGGCGGATCAGAAATACTCGGGCAGGATGGCGTGAAGGCGCTTCGCCTGTTTTTTGTCCCAACGCTCCTTTGCGGTGATGACGGCGTATTTAGAGGCCTCGTTGCAGGCGCAGTGGCCGATGCCCGCCGCGCGCGGCACGATCGTCTTGATGAGATTTCGGGCGCTGGCCGCGTTTTTATTCAGGTTGGCCACCACCATCTCGACGCTTACATGTTCCTCGTCGATCTTCCAGCAGTCGTAGTCGGTGCTCATGCACACCACGGAATAACACATCTCCGCCTCGCGGGCGAGCTTCGCCTCGGGAAGCGTGCTCATGTTGATGACGCCCGCGCCCCACGAGCGGTACAGCTGGCTCTCCGCGCGCGAAGAGAACGCCGGGCCCTCCATGCACACGAGCGTGACGCCGGTATGGAGCTTCAGTCCCGCCTCGGCCGCGACGGGAACGATGATGTCGTCGAGGGAGCCGCAGAAGGGGTCGGCGAAGGCCACATGTGCGGCGATGCCCTCTCCAAAAAAGGTCGAAACACGGCCCCTCGTCCGATCGATTACCTGAGAGGGGAGAACGAAATCGAGCGGCCGTATTTCTTCCTTCAGGCTGCCAACGGCCGAGAACGCGATGATCTTGTCCACTCCGATCATCTTGAGTGCGGCGATGTTCGCCCGATAGTTGATTTCATGGGGGAGATGCACGTGCCCCCGGCCGTGCCGGGGAAGAAAGGCGGTGCGAACGCCTCCGATCTCGGCGATTACGATTGAATCGGACGGATAGCCCCACGGGGTCTTGACGGTCGTTTCCTCGATTACCTTTATTCCGTCGATCTGGTAGAGCCCGGAACCCCCGATAATTCCTATGCTTGCTTTAGCCACCTGGCACCTCTCGAAATTTTCTGGCCATTGAACGGCCCGCGTATATTTAATCAAGATAAATTCATGTATTATCGCTCTGGCGGGCTACACGGGAGACGATAGCGCGGATGTCGGCGATATTGAAAGGCTTCTTTATATAGCCACAGGTGCGTTCGCCGCCGATCTTTTCAACCAGCTCCTCGTCCTGGTACAGCCCGGTAATGAAAACGATTCGCATGGACGGGCGGATTTCCCGTATCCGCCTGTAGGCATCGAGGCCGGAGAGCACCGGCATCGATACATCGAGAAACACGATATCATACTCGTTGTCGCGACAGAGCTCGCACGCTTCGAGGCCGTTCTGTGCATTGTCGATGCGGTCTACCCCCATGCCCGCAAGCACGGTGTTGAGGAGGTCCCGGATGGCCGGTTCATCGTCGGCAACGAGCGCCGTGACGCTTCGTGCCGGCTTGGCACCGCTGTCGCCGGTGGCAAAAGGCGATCCGGCGGAATGACGATGTTCGTGATCCCCCATGCCCGCCGTCAGTCCCCGAAAATCTTGCGCGGATTGAGTATTCCGCGCGGATCGAACGCGGTCTTTATCCTCTTGAGCAGGGCGATCTCGTCGTCGCCGAGAGCCAGGCCGAGGTATTCCCTGCGCGTGTATCCGATACCGTGTTCACCGGTGATGGTGCCGCCATGCGCGAGCGCGATCGCGTAGATGTTCTTCTTTAATTCGGGCACCAGGGCGTCCCATTCCGTTCGGGGCATGCCGCCCATCAGCACGTCTATGTGGACGTTCCCGTCGCCGGCGTGCCCGAACATCACCGAGCGAAGCCCGCGGCCGTTGAGAGATTCCTTCACCTTCTTCAAAAAAGCGGGAATTTCCGAGCGCGGCACCACCGTGTCCTCCGCCAGAAAGACCGGGCTCTCCGCGGTGATGGCCTCACGGATCGCGCGCCGGGCTTTCCATATCCGTTCGCTCTGGGCGCGGCTCTCGGCCGCTATGATCCGCTCTCCCGGTACGCTCACGCAGTCCGCGATCGTCGTCATCTGTTCCTGAACCGCCTCTTCGGAGGCCCCGTCGAGTTGAACCAGCAGGTGGGCGCGCGCACCGGGGAAGGGCATGTCCTCTCCAAGGTGTCGCGCCGTGAGACGGATCGCGTCTTCTTCCATGAATTCAAGCGCGGCGGGGACGACCTTTCGCGCGATGATTGCGTAGACATCGTCCACGGCCGATTCCAGGGTATCGTAGGGCAGGAGGAGATCCATGGTGCAGGGGGCAGCGGGAACGAGTCGAACGAGAATTTTCGTGATAACGGCGAGTGTACCCTCGGAGCCCGTTAGGAGTCCGCACAGGTTGAAGCCCGTGGCGTTCTTGACGAATTTTCCGCCGGTGGTGATGATGGTTCCGTCGGGAAGCGCGAACTCGAGGCCGAGTACATAGTCCTTCGTGGTGCCGTACTTGACCGCGCGCGGCCCACCGGCACCTTCCGCGACGTTTCCGCCGATCGAACAGGAGTCAAGGCTTGCCGGATCGGGGGGGTACATGAGGCCGCGCTCGCGTACCACGCGCTGGAGCTCGCCGGTGATGACGCCGGGCTCAACGAGCGCCGTCATGTTACGCTCGTCGATCTCGAGTATCCTGTTCATTCGCTCGAGCGAGAGTACTACGCCCCCCGTGACCGGCACGGCTCCGCCGGTGACGCCCGTTCCCGCCCCGCGCGGCGTGACCGGAACGCCGAGGCCGTTGCATATCGCGAGGACCCGTCCGACTTCCGCGACGGAAGAAACACGCACGACGATGTCGGGAGCGTGCGCCAGGTCCGAGGTCTCGTCACGCGCGTAACGGTCGAGGATCTCCTCATCCTCGATTACGTTCTCCTCGCCGATCGCTTCAGAAAGCAGCGCGCGCGCCTTTTTGTTCGGTCCGTTCATAAGTGGAAAGTCGGAGTCATGCACTCCTGGCGCAAACATACCCGATATATCGTTTCTTTTCCAATAACTATTTTTGTCGCCATACCATAAAAATGGCTTTACTGGACGATCGTTATGATGCAGGGTACGTCGACGGCGCCGTACGCCGTAAAGCCGCGACGACAACCTCGTGTTTATTTATTGAAAGGTAACCATGCTGAGGAAAAGAGATATTCTGACCAATCGTTTCGTGGAGCTTATCGAGGGGAATCACCAGGAAATCACCGAGCTCTTCATGAACGACCTTCTTCGCAATCCCGATACCTTTGCGTATCGGAATCTCGACCGCCAGATGGTGTACGAGTCGGCGAATTCCATCTATCGCGACATCTCCAAGTGGATAGTGAAGGATTTCCCGAAAGAAGAAATCGCGCAGTTGTTTCGCCAGCTCGGACGCGAGCGGCACAAGCAGGGGGTGCCATTCTCGCAGGTACACAGGGCCCTGGTGCTGCTCAAGCGTCACCTGTGGGTATTCGTACTCAAAAAAATCGAGGAGGATCTGCACGTCTACGTACAGGCGCTCGATCTGAACAACAGGGTGGTGCTGTATTTCGACCGCGCGTCCTTCTTCATGCTGCAGGGCTACGAGGAGATGCTTAAAAAGCGATGGTAAAAAACGCATGAATGCCGACGGTTATTGGTTGTAAGTCATCAAAGGGCAGTCGGAGGCGGGGCGTGTAGTTAATTTTTTATAAAAATAAAATTTTACTGAAAATTCTCTTGACGAAAAACACGATAATAATTATAGGTTCAACACGCTTTGCGGCGATTGCAGGTGTTCTTTAAAAAGTCTAAAATTCTTCGAAGTCGACCGAAAAGTTACAAAAAAGCTTGACGGCTAAACAGCCCGTGGCTATCTTGTAATCACAAGCGGCTTACAACGAATCCTTTTTAAAACATCGATTCCCAGAAAGCTGGGGATTTTTTATCCCCTGATGCTGGTTCTTTGAAAACTGAGTAGTAGTGGTATGTAAAGGTTTCACGTCAATTTCAAAATAATTGAAGCGAATTAACTCTCAATAAGTTTTATTACGGAGAGTTTGATTCTGGCTCAGAACGAACGCTGGCGGCGCGTCTTAAACATGCAAGTCGGACGGGAACCTCGGTGCTTGCATTGAGGGGAGAGTGGCGAACGGGTGAGTAACACGTGGATAATCTACCTCTGGGATGGGGATAACTACCCGAAAGGGTAGCTAATACCGAATGAGATGGTGGCTGCATATGCAGCAGCTATTAAAGGTGGGGACCGCAAGGCCTACCGCCTGGAGATGAGTCCGCGGCCCATTAGCTTGTTGGCGGGGTAATGGCCCACCAAGGCGACGATGGGTAACCGGCCTGAGAGGGTGAACGGTCACACTGGGACTGAGATACGGCCCAGACTCCTACGGGAGGCAGCAGTTAAGAATTTTGCGCAATGGGCGAAAGCCTGACGCAGCGACGCCGCGTGGACGATGAAGGTCTTCGGATTGTAAAGTCCAGTAAGCAGGGACGAATAAGCAAGGGGTAATATTCCTTGTGATGACGGTACCTGTCTAAAGCCTCGGCTAACTACGTGCCAGCAGCCGCGGTAATACGTATGAGGCGAGCGTTGTTCGGAATTATTGGGCATAAAGGGCGTGTAGGCGGGGGACTAAGTTAGGTGTGAAAGCCACGGGCTCAACCCGTGAATTGCATCTAATACTGGTTCTCTTGAGTTCGGGAGAGGAGAGCGGAATTCCAGGTGTAGCGGTGAAA
>CAZVEG010000048.1:0-27063 GCA_964625625.1 uncultured Leptospirales bacterium
GAAATACTTGCCGTGATGCGATCCCGAAACGCGCTGTACCAGGAGCGCCATCTGCTCGTCCATGCGATCCAGGCCACGCTGCAGCCGGTAGGTGAGCGCGTCCTCGTCCATGGTGCTCGCGAAGACACGCCGGACCGCCTCGGCGAAGGCGGCGAGACGCCGGCCGGGCGTGCCCTGGTTCACGCAGAAAAAGCTGTCGTACTTGCCGGCAAAGGCGTTGCCGAACGCGTCCTCGAGAAGGCTCGATGAACGGACGATGAACGGCGACTGGCCGAAATACTCTATGATGTACTGGAACTTCTCCTTCACCTCGTCGGGAAAGCTGCCGGTGAGCATTTTTTCGTGGAGTTCGGATGCGGCCTTGAAATATCCCTCCTCGGTCTTGTGCTCCATAAACGGTTTCCACCATCCGTTCTGCACGATGTACGTATAGAAGACGTCCGATCCGATATAAAATGAATCGTGCGGTTCGAGCAGGCGGTTCCATCGCGGGTCTTCGGCGCCGGTCAGGATTTTCCGGGCCAGGAGCATCCCGACCGCCTTTCCGCCGATGTACCCGGTGCCGATGAGGCGATCCTTGAGGTTGAGAAAATCATCGAGCGCGAGGTGACGTGTGGAGAGGGAAAGTATGCGCTCGTCGCGACCGATCATCACCCTGCACAGATGGTCGAGCATCTGATCGCGCTCCTCCCCGTCCCGGGGGTTCCAGTGCAGGTCCTCGGCCTTGAGAAAAAGCCTGTCCCAGTAGTCGAGGTTGCGCCGGGTGCCTCCGGCCCCCTTCTGCTGGACGTGCTGGATGAGCCGCGCCGCGTCCACGCTGTTGGTGACCGGAGTGAGGCGGTCGTTTTTTTTGAGATGCGGGAAAAACATGGTCGGCGCATAGCGGTTCCAGACCTTGAGGGGGTGGATGTAGTAGCTGCCCTCGGAGTTGTAAACGTCGATGAGCACCTGGGTGGTCTCCCGTATGCGCGCGATCGTCTTGAAGGAGAGGCTGTTTCGTAAAATGGCGAAATAGGCGATCGTGTTGAGCTCGAAGAGGTAGGGGCAGGTCACCATGAAGAAATTACCGATCATGAGATCGGTGGCCCAGGCCGATTGAAGGTCCGAGAGGCAGTCGAATACGTAGTAGACCTCCTCTCCTTCCCTTTTGATGATGGAATGCACTTCGGTGGAAAAGGACTCGAAACCGCTGTACGAATCGAGTGCATAAAGTTCGTTATACTGGCCGGGCCGAAGGATGGGCTCGTGCTGTGCGAAGCGCATATATACCACACGCCTGCCCTCGGTGAGGGCGTTCAGTACGTAGGGTTTGGCGAACTGAAAGTAGTCGGTGATCTCGTCCACCTGCCACACCACGTTGTCGCCGATGCGGAGATTGTTGATGACGCGGTCGAGGCTCGGTACGCCGGTGCTGCATTCCATGAGCGATTTCATTGCATACTTCCGGTTGGTACAGGTTTGATTCGGATCGGTTTTTTCTATCCCACGGGAACGGACTTGTCAAGATATTTCCAGCGGGTCCGTGTGCTGGATTGACAAAATTCAGCTTGCACGACGCGAAATACCCGGTACAGTGGGCACATATTTGTGCCAGCCACCGCTGCGGAGCAGATGCCATGAATCCGGTAATCGAGGCGATACTTGAACGACGTTCAGTGCGAAAATTCACCGATGTTCTGGTTTCCGGCGAGGACCTTTCGGCCATCCTCGAGGCGGGGAGGTGGGCGCCGTCCGGTCTCAACAACCAGCCCTGGCGATTTGCCGTGATCCGGGATGCTCACGCCCGGGGAGAGCTTTCGCGCCTGACCCACTACGGGCGGATCTTACGCTCCTGCGCTCTCTGCGTTGCGGTATACTATCATGTTCCCTCCGGTTACAATCGCGACAAGGATATTCTCGGCATCGGCGCATGTATCCAGAACATGCTTCTCGCGGCCCACTCTCTCGGGTTCGGGGCCGTATGGCTGGGGGAGATCCTCAATAAGAAAAGTGCGGTAAACGGAATCCTCGGTCTCGATGACGCTTATGAGCTGATGGCCGTCATCGCGCTGGGGGGGCCGGATGAACGGCCTGAAAGCGAGAGACGACCGATGGACGAGCTTGTCGTGAAGAGCATGTAAGCCCGTAACTTCGGGCGGCGTCAGGTGCTCGGTGCGGCCGCCGATTCCATGAAAAATCCTCCCCGTGGGGAGGATTTTCGCGCCCGTCTCAACCTGCGCCGGCATTCCTTCTCGGATGCCATACTGGCGGTGATACATCGTTACAGGTTGGGGATGTTCTTCACCCGCTTTTCCTTGGTTTCCTGTTTCTGCTTCTCGATGCGCTCGCGCTCGAGGCGTTCCTTCTCGGCCTGTTCGCGGGCCAGGCGCTCCTTCTCGGCCTGTTCACGCGCCAGACGCTCCTTTTCGGAACGGACTGCGGCCAGGCGATCCTTTTTTTCCTTTTCGGCCTTCACGCGCTCCACCTCGGCCTGTTTCTTCAGCTCGTCTTCCCGGCGCTTTTCCGCCTCGGTGTCAACGGGAGGTGCGACCATGACCTGCTCGATTTCCTGTTTTACGGTATCTTCCAGCCGCTCAACCGGTTTGATGTCTTTTACTTCCTCGCGGATGGCCGTTATTTCCTCCTGTTTGAGTACGGCAACCTCGATCTCCTTCTTTTCCTCCACTATCTTCTCGACGTCCTTTATGTCGAGCGATACGGTGTTGTTGGTTTCGATGACCGTTTCTATGCTTTCGATCACTTTGCCTTCCTGGACCGGGTTGACCTTTATCTTTCCGGACAGCACGTCGATTCGTGAGGAGTTTTCGTCGGCGGTGACCCTGAAGCTGGTACCGCGTACGGCGGCGATGGTGGTAGGGGACGCGACCTCAAAGCTGGAGCCCTTTGCGAGCTTTGAGACCGTAACGAACATCTTTCCATTCGCCATGTCCATTCGCGACTGGTTCGCGCCCTCACCGGTGAAGAGGGTGGTCATCCTGACCTGGGAGTTTTCATTGATTCGGATGATACCGCTGGTGCCGTAGACGATATCGATCATCGACGCTGCGCCGGTGCGAACGGTGTCGTTCTGGGCGACCGTGTCGCCGGGGGCGAGCTGGCGCTCGACGTTCTGAGAAAGCAATCTGGCTTCACCGAACACGGAATGAACGGTAAGCGTCGTCGCCTCTTTGGCCTTGTTGGAGCAAGAAAAAATGGAAGATACGCAGAAGATGCACAAAAAAATAGCTGTTCCTGGTTTCATGGCGTCGTCCCTAGCCCTTTTCCTTTAGATTCTTCGTGGATATCCCCGTAAAGACCAATCGGAATCGATCCGCTGCCCGACGGCCGACTCTGAACGAGTCCGCGCCGCATCACGGGGAATGACCCCTCCGTTCACGTTTAAGAGTTCTTAACCGGCAGGATTTTCCCCGCCGTCATTCCGGGAAAACATCCGCCTCGAACCGGATGAAAACCCTGATAAGAAATCGACCACACCAATACATAATACAATCCAAAAACGGGAAAGTGAATTTTTTTTTCGATATTTTTTAATTTTATCGACGGGAGGGCCGCGAATAAGCGGGTCGAACCGGCTGTTTTTTCGGGAGGAAAGACCGGTTTGTAGTCGAACCGCCATCCCCGTCTGTCTTATTTTGGATTATCCCGCCGCCCGATTGATCCGATATTTAGTAAAGCGGCACATCAACCGGCGGGAGCCGTTTATGACCATCAGCATCCCATTTCATAAACCTCACATAACCGATGCGGAAATCAACGCGGTCGCCGCGGTGATGCGCACGGGGTGGCTCACCATGGGGCCGAAAACCGTGGAATTCGAGGAGGCCTTCCGCGCGCGCCTTGGGGCCGCCCATGCCGTCGCGGTCAGCTCGGCCACGGCGGCGCTGCACCTGGCGCTGGTGGCGGCGGGGATAGGTGAGGGCGATGAGGTCATCGTTCCCGCGATGACCTTCGCCGCGTCGGCCGAAGTGGTCCTCTACCAGGGCGCGACGGTGGTCATGGCGGACATCGAGCGCGACACGCATCTTCTCGACGCCGGGGAATTCGAGAAACTGGTTACGCCCAGGACCAGGGCGGTCATGCCCGTACACTTCGGCGGCATGCCCTGTGATATGGACCCGATCATGGAAATCGCCCGGCGCAGGGGGCTTGTCGTCATCGAGGACGCGGCCCACTCGCTGCCGGCGGAGTACCGGGGACGGGCTGTGGGCACTATCGGCGATTTCACCTGCTTCAGCTTTTACGCCACGAAGACGCTCGCCACCGGGGAGGGCGGAATGATAACGACCGAAAACGGCGAATGGGCCGACCGGCTTCGCTCACTGCGCCTGCACGGCATCGGGAAGGATGCCTGGAAGCGCTACTCGGCCGAGGGGAGCTGGGCATACGACGTGCTTGAAATCGGTTTCAAATACAACATGACCGACATCGCCGCGGCGATTGGCATGGAACAGCTGAAGAAGCTCGACTGGATGAACGATCGCCGGGCCGCGATCGCCTCCGCATACGACGCCGCGTTCTCAGGGATCGATGCGCTGGTTCCCTACGGGAAACGGGCCGAACGCGCTTCCGCATGGCACCTCTACCCGCTTCGGCTCGATCCCGACGCCCTCTCAATCGACCGGGGGCGTTTCATCGTGGAGCTGAAGGAACGGGGTGTCGGTGCAAGCGTGCACTTCATCCCGCTGTACCGGTTTACCCATTACGAGAAGATGGGATACCGAGCCACTGATTTTCCCGCGTGCGAATGGGCCTTCGAACGCGAGGTTTCGCTTCCGATATACCCGGGCATGGGCGACGATGCGGTAAGCGGCGTAATCGAAGCGGTGCTTGCAATTACAGAAAAATTCCGAAGGTAGGTTACGGGACGATGCCGATTCTCTATGCGATCAGGGGCAGGCGATTCATTTATGTGATGCTCGACGCCCTCGGTGTCGCCGGTGCCTTCGCGGCCGCCCATGCGCTGCTTCCCGGCCCCGCTTTCCGGGCGGGCCGTGCGGAGGCCGCGGTATGGGCGGCAATTGCCTGCGCTGCATATCTGTTCGCGTTCTATTCATTCCAGATTTATCGTGTTATATGGCATTATTCCGACATGCGCGACATGTACCGCCTCCTGGCGGCGAACATGGCGGGGATGGTCGTGGCCGTAACGGCGGTGTTCGCATCCGGCATGAGGCCCGCTCCCGCATGGGTGGTCATCATGTTTCTCCTCGCTGCCGGATTTACCATCCTCTATCGCGCCATCGTGCGTGACCGGTCTGGCCGTAAATCGCCAGTTCGCCGCGGCGCCGGGGAGGAAGGCGCGCCGAGGACCCGACGCAGGATTCTCATAGTCGGCGCGGGTGAGGCGGGGCGAATGATCCTAACGGAATACGCCAGGCGCGGATGGGACCGCGACATCGTCGGCTTCGCCGACGACGATCGCGCAAAGACCGGCAGGATAATCGGCGGGAAGATGATTCTCTGTACGCTCGAGGGCATGGGCCGTGTAATGCGCCGCCATGAGATCTCGGAAGCGATCGTGGCCATGCCGTCGGCCGGGAAAAAGGCCATTGACAGGGCCGTTTCCATCCTGCGCCGAGAAAATCCGGACATCGTGATAAAGACCCTTCCCGTTTTCACCAAGATATTCGAGAGGTCGCTCAGCCCCGATCTGCGCGAGGTCGGGATTGCGGACCTCCTGGGACGTGAGGAGTTCGCCGTCGACGCGGCCGCGATGCAGGAGCGGTTTGCCGGGAAAACCGTGCTGGTGACGGGAGCGGGCGGGAGCATCGGCTCCGAGCTGTGCCGGCAGTTGCTTAAGTTCAGGGTCGCGCGGCTGGTGGCCGTCGGCAGGGGGGAGTTTTCCATTTACTCTCTCGCAAAGTCGCTCGAGGAGGAGATGTATTATCTTGAAAGCGGCGCCGAAATCGTCTATCGCATCGCCGACGTCAAGGACCGACGGCTGCTCGACGGGATATTCGAGCGGTATCGCCCCGAAATAGTCATACACGCGGCCGCGCACAAGCACGTCCCGCTCATGGAGTTCAACGAGGCCGAGGCCCTGCAGAACAACGTGGGAGGGAGCCTCAACGTGTTCGACGCCGCCCATCGTTACGGCGCCGCGGAATGCGTGATGGTGTCCACCGACAAGGCGGTCCGCCCGGTCAACGTGATGGGAGCGAGCAAGCGCATCGCGGAGCTCGTCGCGATGTATTATTTCATGGAAAAAGGACTTCGTACCTCGATCGTACGCTTCGGCAACGTGATCGGGAGCCGCGGTTCGGTCATTCCGCTTTTCAGGGAACAGATACTGCGGGGAGGCCCCGTCACCGTCACCCATCCCGAGGTGACGCGTTATTTCATGTCCATCCCCGAAGCGTCCATCCTGGTGCTGAACGCCGCGGCCTACGCCTCCGGTGGCGATGTCTTCGCGCTGGACATGGGCAGGCAGCACCGCGTTGCCGACGTGGCGCAAAGCCTCATACGGCTTTTCGGCTATCTCCCGGGGCGCGACATCCGCGTGGAATACACGGGGCTTCGTCCCGGCGAGAAGCTCTATGAGGAGCTTTTCTACGACCCGGCGCGCCTCTCGCGCACCGAGAACGCGAAGATCTTCAGGCTGAACGCGCCCGCTGAGGGGTACGACCGGAAAGCGCTCGAGGTTTTCATCGCCGAAACAATTCCCTCCATCCACGCCCTCGATGCGCGCGGTATTCGCGGGGCGATACGGACCGTCGTTCCCGAATACGAGTTCGAAGTCCCCGCCGCTCCCGCGGGCAGGGCGCGCCTGGTCACCTGAACGCGCCGGCCGCAAACAGTAATTGACAAAAAAATAGACAGACCGGAAGATACCGTTGGTTTTAAACGATAAAGCTTGCGGGGTATGCCTGTGCGGAACGTGGTCAACGTCGGGCTCATCGGATTCGGCACCGTGGGAAGCGGTGTCCATCACCTGCTCGAGCGCAACGGCGCGATAATAGGACAGCGCACCGATTTCGATATACGGATCAAGACGATCTGTGATCTCGATTCGGCGAGGGTGAAGGCGAAAGCCCCGGGCGCGTCGGTGGTTTCGGACTGGCGGAAGATCGTCGCCGATCCCGAAATCCATACGGTTGTCGAGCTCATCGGCGGGATCGATCCGGCGAAGTCGATCATCCTTGAGGGGCTCGCCGCCGGGAAGAACGTCGTGACCGCCAACAAGAAGCTTCTCGCGGAACAGGGGGAGGAGATATTCGCACTCGCGAACGACGGGAAGGCCGCGCTGGGTTTCGAGGCCGCGGTAGGCGGCGGCATCCCCTGCATCGCCGCGCTCAAGAGCGGACTGGTGGGGAACCGAGTCATGAGCGTCATGGGTATACTCAACGGCACCACCAACTACATTCTCACGCGCATGCAGGAGGAGTCGCTCTCCTTCGAGGCCGCGCTTGCCGACGCCCAGGCCAGGGGCTTCGCGGAAGCCGACCCGACCTTCGATATCGAGGGATACGACGCCGGGCACAAGATCGCGATCCTCTCGATGATCGCGTTCAACAAAAAGATCGACTACAGGGCCATCTCTATAGAAGGCATCACGAAGATCGGCTCGTTCGACATCCTTTACGCGCGCGAGATGGGATACCGCATAAAGCTTCTGGGAATCGGCAAGCGAGCCGGCGATCGGCTCGACATACGCGTACATCCCACCATGCTACCCGTGCGCCATCCGCTCGCCTCGGTCCAGAACGAGTTCAATGCCGTGATGATCACCGGCGACATGACCGGTCCCGTCAGCCTTAATGGCAAGGGCGCGGGGAGCCATCCAACGGCGTCGGCCGTGATGAGCGACATCGTGCGGATCGCCGAGAGGACCGGTTGCCCCGGCGGGGCGATCAGCTTCCTCGGAGAGGCCTCGTATATTCAACCGGGAGAACGACTCTCCCGCTACTATATGCGCGTTCATACCGAAGACAGTCCCGGCATTCTCGCGAAGATCGCGGGTGTGCTCGCCGGCTATGATATATCGATCGCGTCGGTGATACAGAAGGAGAGCGACATGCCTCACGTGCCGCTGGTCATCATGACGCACGGGGCGCACGAGGAGGGGCTTTTCAAGGCCGTCAGGGAGATCAACGCATTCGATTTCGTGGAGGGCGATGCGACGGTGATACGGGTGGAGGACTATGAAAGCGATGGAGCGGAAGATGAGTGAGGAATACAGCGCGCGGTTCCGCTGCAGCGCCGGTTGCGGTGAGACCTATGCCCTCGACGAGGTTGTCTACCGGTGCAGAAAATGCGGCGAGCTCCTCGAGGTGCACCACGATATCGACGCGCTTCGGACGCGAAGCGCGTCAGATTGGAAAAAACTTTTCGATTCGCGCGTGGGGACCACGCGCTGGCCCTACGGGAGCGGCGTGTGGGGCAAGAAGGAGTTCGTGTGTCCGGAGATCGACAACGAGAACATCGTGTCGATGTACGAGGGCAACACCAACCTCTTCTGGGCGAAGCGCTTCGGCGGGATGCTGGGGATGAAGGACCTGTGGGTGAAGATGTGCGGCAACAGCCACACCGGCTCGTTCAAGGACCTCGGAATGACCGTGCTCGTTTCCATGGTAAACGAGATGATGCACCGCGGTGTGCGCCTCGATGCGGTCGCCTGCGCCTCCACGGGAGACACCTCGGCGGCGCTGGCGGCCTACTGCGCGTACGCGGGCATCCCCTCGATCGTGTTCCTCCCGTCCAACAAGATATCGATCGCGCAGCTCGTGCAGCCGATGGCGAACAACGCGATCGTACTCTCGCTCGATACCGATTTCGACGGTTGTATGCGCGTGGTGCAGGAGATAACGAAGAACAACACCATATACCTGGCGAACTCTATGAACAGCCTGCGCATCGAGGGGCAGAAATCCATCTCGATTGAGATGCTGCAGCAGTTCGACTGGGAGGTCCCCGACGTGGTGGTGATCCCCGGCGGGAACCTGGGCAACGTCTCGGCGCTGGCGAAGGGCTTCAGCATGATGCTTGATCTCGGCATGATCGATCGCAAACCGCGCATCGTTCTCGCCCAGGCCGAAAAGGCTAACCCCCTCTATCGGTCTTATCTGAAGGGGTACAGCGATTTCGAGCCGATCGTTCCTGGCAAGACGCTCGCCTCGGCCATCCAGATCGGTGATCCGGTTTCGGTGCGCAAGGCCATCGCGGCGCTCAGGGAGTACGACGGCATCGTGGAACAGGCGAGCGAGGAGGAGCTCGCCGACGCGGCGGCGCTCGCGGACCGCACGGGACTCTACGCCTGCCCGCACACCGGGGTCGCGCTCGCGGTTCTCGTCAAGCTCGTGGAGCGGGGCGACATTCCGCGCGACGCGCGGACCATCGTCATCTCGACCGCGCACGGTCTCAAGTTTTCCGAATTCAAGGTCGGATATCATCAGGGCGCCATTGACGGAGTCAGAAGCACCTACGCCAACAGACCCATCGAGCTTCCGCCCGACGTGGACCGGGTCTCCGGGGTACTCGCCCGGGAGCTCGCCAGAAGAAAAGAGGCATGAAAATCACCGCGGACGTCCACCTGGTCGGCGGTCCGTCCGTTTCGGACCCGTCCGACGCGGCCATTTACCTCGTCAGGGGCGGGGACACCGCGGCGCTCGTCGATGCCGGGACCGGCGATGGCCATTCGCGAGTGCTTGAAAACATCGAGCAGGCCGGTGTGCGGCCGGAGGCCATCACGCACATTTTCCTGACCCACTGCCACTACGACCATGCGGGCGGCGCACACCTTCTGCGCGACGCGACCGGCGCGAAGACGGTGGCGCATGAGCTCGACGCGGAATTCATCGAAACGGCCGATCCCGAGGTGACGGCGGCCTCGTGGTACCGGGCGCGCATGGAGCCGACGAAGGTCGACATCAGGGTGGAGGGGGCCCGGGCCTCGTTCGATATCGGCGGCATCGGGCTCACGATGTATCACGCGCCGGGCCATTCGCCGGGTTCATCGGTGCTTACCATGCGGTCCGGCGGCATGCTCGTGCTTTTCGGCCAGGACGTGCACGGCCCGCTCAACGACTCCCTGCGATCGAGCCGCGCCGACTATGTCCGCTCGCTCGAGTTTCTCCTCTCGCTCGAAGCCGACGTGCTCTGCGAGGGGCATTTCGGCGTGTTCGCCGGCAGGGAAAAGGTCAGGCGCTTCATTGAGTCCTTTCTATAGAAGAACGGAGCCGGGAATGGAGAGGATCATCGGCACGGTCAGGGGGATGGAGCGCACACCCTCGATTGCCGCGCTCCTTTCCCTCCTGTTTACCGGGATGGGCCAGTGGTATTGCGGTGAACCTTCGCGCGCGGTGACGCTTTTCCTGCTCCGTTTTCTTCCGCTCGTCTTTATCCCCTTTGTTCCGTTCGCCGGGCGCGGGAACCATGGCCTGTTCGTCGCGGTCGCGATGGCGGTCGCGAGCGTCGTGGTATGGGTCGCCGCGCCCGTCGACGCCTTCGTCCTGGCGCGCCGGCGCACAATAATACCGGGAAAGATCAATTCGCTGCCGGCCTACATCATTTACGCGCTCATCTCCACGGCTCTGCTCGCCGCCGCGGCGGCAATGGCGGGTACGGCCTACAGGCCTCATGTTCAGGGAGATAACTCCATGGAGCCGCTCATACGCAAGGGCGACATCCTCCTCGTCAGCCGTTTCGTGCGCGATCTGCCTCCGCCGGGAAGCGTGATCGTGTATCGCTACGATCGCGGTACGCTGACCGCGAGACTGGCGGCCCGTCCCGGAGACCGGGTGGCGCACAGCGCTTCGATGCTGGCCGTCAACGGGGACTTCCTGCTCATGGGTATCCATGGCGACGCCGAGGTCGGCTCGCTCGGGCTCGCCAATTCCGAACGGCTTTTTTTCGAGGTGAACGGTGGCAGGAAATATCCCGTCAGGGCCGAATCGGGCTCGGGGCGGATGACAAAGTATCGCGGCCCTTCCGCGACCGCCGGAGAGGGACGGATCTTCGTGGCCGACGACAACCGGCCGGGCAGGGAATGGCTCCACGAAATACCGGCCGGGGCCCTTGTCGGCCGGGTGGAGGGAATCCTCTGGGGGGGCTCCTTTCGGAGGTTCCTGATACGTCCGTTTGTCGAAGTCGGGCGAAGCTCTTCGGATATGAACACGGTAAATATTGTTGACTAAAATATTAAAGCCGTCAATTCTAAACATGGCGGTTATCACGGATCTTCATGGAGGAACGCTATGGTCTTGATCACGGGGTGCAACAGCCTTCTTGGAAGAGCGCTGGCCGGCCGCCTGATGCAGAGCGGAACGCCCGTGCGCGGTTTCGACTTCTGGAAGCTCAAGGAGACCCCCGGGACCACCGAGTTTCTTGACGGCAGCATCCTGGATTACGAGCTCGTCCTCGAGGCCTGCGAGGGCGTCGATACGATATATCACCTCCTTGATGTCGAGTATCCCTCCCATTACGGTCGCAGGTTCATGAAGCGTGTCAACGTCAGGGGGACCGAGAACCTGCTCCGCGCCGCCCGCGAAACCGGAGTTTCGAAGATCGTTTATCTCTCCTCTTCGAAGGTGTACGGATCGCCGGAGGAACTTCCGATCGGAGAGGATGACGCTCAACGACCCAACACCCGGTACGGCAAGGATAAACTGAAAGCCGAAAAGCTGTGCAGGCAATTCGTGGACAGAGACGAAATGGATATCACCATATTCAGGACGGCCCCCATCACGGGTCCGGGCCTCGACGATCCGATGATCCTGGTCATCCTCTATATGGCGCTGGGCATGGAAGACTCCAATCGCCTCTATATAGCGGGCGAGGGCGATTCGCGCTACCAGCTCATCCATACCGATGACGTTGTCGAAGCGCTCATCGCGGGAGCGAAGGCGCCGGTCGCGCGCGGCGGTATATACAATCTCGGATCGGACAACGTGCCCACCCAGCGGGAAGAGGTGATGAAGGTGAAGGAAAGGGCCGGTCTCGAGTGCGAGGTCAAGCATTTAACACCATTCTTCGCGAAGCTCCTGTCATTCATACTGAAACCGCTCAACATCAATTATCTGCGAAAGGAGCACCTGCTCTTTATCCTGTCGAACTTCGTCCTCGACTGCTCGAAGGCCAAGAGAGACCTCGGCTGGAAGCCGTCGAAAGACAATATAGATATTTTCATCGAAACTATTGACTGGTATCGCAGGGAAAAACTGTAGTCCGGCATTCGGTGCGGGGGCCGGCGTGACGCCGTGGACGCGGCCGCGCGGGTGATGCTTACTTTTCCTCCACTCTCCGTTTGAACAGCCTCCGGGCCAGGGCCGACAGAAGCATCCAGAGCTTCACGAGGATGAGCTTCAGGAACTGCCCGACGCTTCCCTCTCCAACGTCCATCGTCAGGAGCATCTGGGCCTTCTTCATCTCGCTCGTTGTCAGGGTCCGGCTCTGCAGTTGCATCTCCTTGAGCTTCTTCTTCACCTCCTTGCGTGCGAGCTTCATCGTTTCCTTGTCTTCGTCATATCCCTTCATGGCCTGTATGATCTTGAGAAGCCCCGGGTCTTCGAGCATTCTCTGCTTGATCTCCCGCACCCTGGCGTCGGCGCGCTGAAGAATGGGATTCCTGTTGTTACCCCCGTATTCCATCAACAGCTCGAGGTACTGCCCCAGGAAATAGGCCTGTTTGTAGAGACGCTCACGCTCCTCCTGGGTTCGGGCCTCGAGGTCGATGCGGTACAGCTCGTCGACCGCGGTTTCGATCGAATCGAGCATTTCGTCTGTAAGTTTGAAGAGTTCATAGGGCTCGAGATCCTTGATTTCGACGAACCGCTGTGAAACCTCCCGTAAATCGTTGAACATCCGCTCCGAGAAGTCGAGCAGGTAGCGGTACGCCCGGCGCTCCTTGGGTGAGAGCACGCTGTCGTCCCCTTCGCCGCCGGCTTCCGCCATCTTCTTCTTGATCTCCTTGATGTTGACCGAGGAGGGATCGAAATCGATCTTCGAAAATTCCAGGGTCTTTTTCATCTCGAAGAAGTTGGGTTCGGCCAGATCGTCGCCGATTTTAAGAACGTTCAGCTTGATGTCGGCGAGCTTGTTCTTCATTCCGTATTTGTCTATCTTGCTGATTCCGTCGGTCACCACTAGGATCTCCGCGTTGATGAGCTCCTTGTCGAAGCGGATGTCCTCCACGGCCTGGTATACGGCCTCCTGGAGATTGGTGCTGGTGCCGCCCGTGGTGGTGAGGAGCACTTTCTCTATAAGCACCGGGAAATCGTCCTTCTTCTCGATCTTCACCAGGTCGCCGGTTTTGGTGTCGAAGGGCCGGTAGAAAATCTTCGCGTTGCTGTTGAGTTTTCTTCGAAGGAATTCCGCCACCAGGCACTTGGAGAAGAACGAGCGCATCTTGAAGTCCATCGAGCGCGAACGGTCCAGGAGCAGGTAAAACTTCTGGTCGAAACGGTTCGCCTGCCTGCCGGACTCGTCACGGAGCGTCGACACCGGCTTGAAAGAGTCGGCCCTTGTTTCGAAGAAGCGCTGCACCAGGAGCGTCCGCTTGAAGAGCTTGATGTCGAACATCTCGTCTTCGAGGGCGAGCTCGCGCGGCAGCGTGCGCTTGAGGTCGTAGATGGTGCGGTAGGTGTCGATTACCATGTTATCCGAAAGCGGTGACACCTTTTCCATGCGGTTGACGAGGATCGTCTCGTCGCGGTCGGGGGACTCGATCTTCTCCTCCTTGGAGATGTCCTCGATCGCCGAAAGCGCCTCGGAGATGAAATCGGGGGTGAAGACCACGCGCGCGATCTCGAAGATCATGAAAAACTTCGCGGGAAGTATTATCTGGAGATTGTCGAAAAAGCCGAGCGACTCCCAGTACTCGATGAAGTCGAGGCTGGGGCGCTCTGGCCCGTGTATCGATGTGATCGTGCCCGTCACGCTGGAGTACCTGTCGCGCCGTCACATGAGGTCTTTGAAGTCCCTGAGGATCCCTTCCTTGAGCTCGCGCACCTCTTCAACGGCCGGGTTTATTTCGGAAACGTTACCCTTCAGCGTCTCGATGGTTATCTCGTCATCGGCCTTGAAACGCGAGGGGAATATCTTTTTGAGAAGCCCCTTGAGCCCCTCTATGAGGCCTCTTGCCTCCTTCAGGCGGTCGCGCTTCTCCGGGTTCTCGCGGATCTCCTGGAAAATCTTCCTGATGTTCAGCAGGAACTCGATCTGTTGCGTCGCGCCGGTGGCGTTGAAATGCACCAGTGTCTGCTGGTAGGCATCGAGGTACACGTCCTTCTCGGACTTGTCCTTGGCCTTTACCGAGACGAAGCTGTTGAGCGTGCACAGTGCCAGGTACATGTTCTTGACATCGTCCATGTTGACTTCGTAACGTCCGTCGAGAATCGCCGTGGCCCTCAGGAAGTCGGCGAGCTTGGCCTGCTTGCGCGGGCTGATGAAGAAGTTGTACTCGCTCTTGCGCATGTCGCTCAGGAACTTGTTGGTGATCACGTTCTTCATGAAATAGATGAAATCGGGAATCTCGATTCTGATTTCCCTGTTCTTGTTCCGTATGATGTCGGACAGGTAGACCACCTGGTTGAAGGGTATCTTCCGGTCGGGCTCGATGGCCTTGCCCCTGCTGAACGCGTAGGTATGGTCGATGAGGAGCTGCGTGTAAGAGTTGTTTTCCTCGGGTATGATCGCCTTGTAGGTGAACCGGTCGAGGATGGCCTCGGTGACCTCGTTCATGCGCATGTAGTTGGCGGTGGCGATGGCGGTGTGTATGGCCGTGTCGATGATCTCCGCCCCGTTGATGAACTTGCGCTCGTTCAGCACGGTGAGGAGGGAGCGGAGCACCACGTCGCTCGCGTCGAAGAACTCGTCGAGGAACACCAGGTTGGCCTCAATGATCGAACCGTGTATATTGTGGCGGATTCTCCCCTTCTTGAACTCCTCGATATTATAGGGGCCGAAATAGTTGTCCGGGGTCTGCTCCTTGCTCGCCTGCGTCATGAAAACGCGCACCTGGTCAAAGGTGTTGAAGATGTAATTGGCCAGGTAGGATTTTGCCATACCGGTGCGGCTTAACAGCAGCATGTGTTCGCGGGTGAGGATCGCGAACATGGCCTGCCGTATTATCTCCTCCCGATCGATGACATTTTTGGCGATACGGTCCATGTGCCAGCGCAGGTAATCTATCGTGGTGGGAATGTCGAACTTTTCCTTCTGCGCGGTCGCCGCGAACGGCGCGATGCCGGGTTCCGACCCGGGCTTCTTCTCGGCCTGCTCGGAGATAACGTACTTGGAAGTGGCCCTCTGTTCGGCGGTCCTGCCGGGGGTCTCTTCTCCGGCCGCGAGCGACTCTTCCGCAGTGAAGATGTAAAACCCGTCCTTCTCGAGCTTCGATTCGACGCTCGCGAGGCTCGTTCTCTGCACGGTCTGTTCCCTGGTCCGGTTGTTCATGATAAATCCTTTGACGCTCTTATTCAACGACGCCCGGCAGGACGATCATGATCGCCGCCCCTTCGCCGGGTTTGCTCTTGATGGCGATCGTTCCACCATGGTTTTCCACTATCGAGTAGGAAACCATCAGGCCCAGACCGGTCGACTTCTCGCCCTTGGTTGTGAAGAACGGCTGGAAGACTTTTTTGAGGTGCTCCCTGGGTATTCCCAGGCCCGTATCGCTCACGGTGATGGCGGCGTACAGGTTTCCGTTGTTCATCATGGAATCCACCGTTATCTTCAGCTCGCCCTTGTCGGGCATCGCCTCCTCGGCGTTGGCGATGAGGTGCAGGAGAACCTGGACCAGCTGGTTCCTGATGCCCCGCACCTTTATGGCGGCATCAGGGTATTCCGTAATAACGGAATACCCGTTTTTCTGGAGGCGGTTGAGCATGATCTGGATGGGGTGGCTGGTAATGAGCTTGTGCGCCTCGAAGACCTCCTTGTCCGTTTCCTCGGGTTTCGAGAGGTTGAGGAGCTGTTCGCCGATCTGCTTGATCCTGGTAAGCTCTTCCTTCATGGACTTCACGTAGTCCCGCATCGGGCTGTTTTCCGGGATGTTGTTCTCGATGAAGTTCAGGTCGATCGCGAGCAGGTTGATGGGCACCTTCAGTTCGTAAGCGACGCCCGCCGCGAGCAGTCCCATGGCCGAGAGCTGCTCGGCGCGCTGCATGCGCTTGCCGATGCGCGACTGCTCGGTGACGTCTTCGACCATCAGCATGACGGTCTTCACCCGCCGGTCGCCGTCGAGGATCGGGTTGATCTTCAAATTCAGCGCCCGCTCATCTTCGGGTGCCGGCGAGCGCCTGTATACCGCGTTCTTTATCGCCTGCGGTTTCCTCTGGATGAATACCTCGTCGAGCACGCGCTGGAATCCCGTCTGCGCGATGCCCTCGATCTCGTTGAAGTTCAGTCCCACGATCGACTGTCCGGGGTCGAGCCCCATTATCTGCTTTATGGTGGGATTCTCGCTCAATATTATGCCCGTGGGATCCATCGTGATGATGCCGATGGGCGCGTTGTTGATAATGTCTTCGTTGAGCGCGGTGAGCCGTCGCAGCTCCTCCGCCTGTTCGATCTGTTCCTTGATCTTCTCCTCGAGCCGCTTGGAGTTGATCTTGAGCTTGCGCTCCATCAGGTGCATCTCGGTGATGTCCCTGAGGATGCCGAGCAGCCCCACTATTTTCCCTTCTTCCGAGCGGATCGGCGAAAGGTTGGCGAGGAAGTACATCGGGTTGCCGTCTTTGTTGAGGGTCTTGAATTTCTCGTTGAGGATTTCGTTCCCGCCGATGACCGACTTGAATACCGCGGTGGCCCGTTCGATCTCGATGGCGGGTACCGCCGCCGAGAAATGCATCCCCATGGCCTCCGCCTTGTCGACCGGGGAGAAGCTCTCCCACGCCGCGTTCAGGAATATGAGGTTTCCCTGGTCATCGAGCACGAATATGGCGTCGGAAGCGCCCTCGACGAGATACTGGTAATCGACCTTCGGGAAGCAGACGCCCTTCGATTGCAGCGCGTCTTTGAGCTGGAGGTTCTCAATAATCCGTATGAGTTCTTCCTTGGACAGGGTCTGTAGTGTTTTTGTATCCATAGGGTGACATGTTTCTCACATCATTGGAGTTTCTTTCTGCCCGGCACCGTCATTGTGTTGAAGAACCAGATCTCTACGATAAGGCTGAGGATCGTACCCACCAGAAAGGCGATCGCGAAATGCATGGTGCTCATCTTGATGATGTACAGGCCTGCGAATGCGAAAACTCCCAGGAGCGCAAGCCGCAGGGGGAAGCCCCCGAGGGTGATGGCGAGAAGAACCATGGTATTGGATTTCATCCCCTTCCGGGCGCCGAGAACCCATAGCGCGGAGAGAATAAAGCTCAGCGCGGTCCCTACCAGGTAACCCTTGAATTCGGTCATTCCGATGAAAAGATAGCAGGCACCGCTTATGACGAGGTTTACGACCGCGAAGAGGGAAATGAGGAGGAAGGCAATCTTAAGATTCTTCATGTCGAATTCCGCAACCAGCCGTGGTGTATTTCGCTTCCATACCGGACATTAATCTACCGGATCGCGAGGAATTTGGTCAACAAATATTTTACGGCCGGCATGTCGACATGATGCTGACGATTAGGGAATAGTGGACAGTAAAAAGCGACAGCACGACGTCCGCGAAGGCGCGGGCGGTATGTTTTACGCACCCCGCGGCCGTCGTGAGGACGGGGATGGCCTATTTCAATTTGGCCGCCAGTTCCTCGCTCACTTCCTTGACGCCGGGACGGCCGTCGAGCTCGATGATCGCCGGTACGCCCTTGTTATCGCGCGAAAGCTGCTTGAAAAATTCCACCGCGGCGAGGGTCCCCGTCTTGGTGTCGTAATAAATCCCGTGCCGCGCGTTGATCGCGTCCTCGTCCTGGTCGTCGGATCGGGCCGACAGCGCCCCGCCGCAGACCCTGCATACAAAGCCTCCGTCCTTTTCCGCCGGCTTGATGGCGTCGATGTAGATGTTGTTCGGATGGTTGCCGTCGTTTTCGCATATCCGCCGGCCCATTATCCGTTTCTTGGCGATCTCACGATCGAGGACTATCTCGATTACATAGTCGAGTTTGACGTTGAACTCGTTCATGGAGTAATTGAGCGCCTTCGCCTGGTCGTAATTGCGGGGAAATCCGTCGAGCAGCCAGCCCGCCTGGCAGTCGTCTTCCTTGAGGCGGTGGAGGATCATCGGGATGGTTATGCCGTCGGGCACGAGGTTGCCGCGATCGATGTACTCTTTCGCCTGCAGACCAAGCTGAGTCCTCTTCTTTATGTTCGCCCTGAAAATAACGCCCGATTCGATGTGCGGAATGTTGTATTTTTTCTGTACCAGGGCGCCCTGCGTGCCCTTCCCGCTGCCGTTGGGCCCGAAGATAAGAATATTCATAGACCACCTCTCCTTGGAGTTGTTAAATCGCCGGCCCTGAGGATGTTATTATTGCCATGCATGCGGCGGCCCTTCGCCGCAGCGCGCTTTTCCCGCGCCCGCGGGCCGACGGCCGTGCGGTATGCGTGGAATCATAGCCTATCCACACATAGTCGAGCATGTGCATTTGTAAAGCAGTTTTACATTATTTTTAGAATGTTCGCATTGAATCGGTCACTCATTATATAAATTAAAATAGCAAAGGTTGATAAATATATATGCAGATATGTACTATCATCCCCGACCACCGCGCGAATGGCACGGCGCTCAATAAAGTTATTGAATTAAAAATTCCATGCGGCTATGCAGGTACATCGCGCCGCGGTGTGTGCGCGATTTTCCACGGGAGCGTGATTGAGAATGACGAGGGTCTATAATTTCGCGGCGGGACCGTCCACCCTGCCGCTGGCGGTGCTTGAAGAGGCCGCCGCACAGCTGGTGGACTACCGGGGAACCGGAATGTCCCTCATCGAGATGAGCCACCGCGGGGGCGACTATGACGCGGTGCACGGGGAGGCTGTCTCCCTGGTGCGGGAACTGCTCGATGTGCCCGACGAGTATTTCGTGCTGTTTCTTCAGGGTGGCGCCACGCTTCAATTCGGCATGCTGCCGCTCGGGTTTCTACGGAGCGGCTCGTCGGCCGATTATATCATTACCGGGCACTGGGGAAAGCGCGCGTACGCCGACGCGGCCCTGGTCGGCGATGCGCGGGTACTCTGGGACGGCGCCGATGCCGGGTATACGCGCATCCCCGGTCGCGATGAGCTTTCTTTCCGCGCCGATGCCTCGTATGTGCATATGTGCTCGAATGAAACGATCGGTGGCATCCAGTGGAAGGAGTTCCCCGACACGCACGGCGTGCCGCTGGTGGTGGACATGTCGTCGGACGTGCTCTCGAGGCCGCTGCCCTGGGGACGCATCAGCATGCTCTATGCCGGCACCCAGAAGAACCTGGCGCCGGCGGGTATGGCGCTGATAGTCATGAAAAAAGAGTTCGCCGCCGGGGCCCGGCGCGACCTCCCGGCGTATCTGCGCTACGATCTTCACGCGGACAACAACTCGCTTTTCAATACCCCTTCGACCTTCGTGATCTGGATGACGATGCTGACGCTCAGGTGGGTGAAGTCGATCGGAGGCCTGGCCGAGATAGAGCGGCGCAGGGACGAGAAGGCGCGGGCGGTCTATCGCGCGATAGACCTGAGCGAAGGCTTCTACCGCAGCCCGGTGGAACGCGAAAGCCGCTCGTCCATGAACATCGTATGGACGCTGTCCGATCCACGCCTGGACAGGGAATTCCTTGAGGGGGCGGAGAGGGAGAGCCTGCACGGGCTCAAGGGGCACAAGAGCGTCGGCGGATTCCGGGCATCCCTGTACAATGCCATGCCCGTGGAGGGGGCCACGGCGCTCGCCGAATACATGCGCCGCTTCTCGGCCGCCAGGGGATGAGCGGGCGGAAACGCGAGGCCATAAAAAATACTTGCCTTTCCCCTGAAACCGGTCCAGCACATGAAGGTGAGCCGTTCTGTAACATAGGCGGCCGCCCGGATTACATATCAAACACATACGGCCGCCGGGCCGCGCGCCTGTTGCGGCCAGCAAATCACCGGCAGAACAAGAGATACGCACAAGGAGGATCGTGAACCACACATGATCAGCGTGAATAATGTAAGCAAGTATTACGGGGACTTTCGCGCGGTGAACGACATCTCGTTCGTCATCCGGAGGGGTGAAATCACCGGCCTGCTCGGACCCAACGGCGCCGGCAAGACGACGACGCTTCGCATGCTCACCTGTTACCTCGCCCCCGACGGCGGGAGGATCAGCGTTGGAGACCACCTGGTCGACGAGAAGCCGCTGGAGGTGAAGCGAATGATCGGGTACCTCCCGGAATCGGCCCCCCTGTATGCCGATATGATGGTGTACGATTACCTCTCCTACGTCGGCCGGCTCCGCGGCGTGGAAGACGGTGAAAGGCTTCGCGGGATTTCGGCGTTGTGCGGTATCGACGAGGTGATGCACAAGAACATCGGTGAGCTTTCCAAGGGGTACAGGCAGCGTGTCGGTCTCGCCCACGCCATGATTCATGACCCGGAGATTCTCATCCTCGACGAGCCCACCAGCGGTCTCGATCCCAACCAGATCGTCGAAATCCGCAGGCTCATCAAGGAGATAGGGAAGCGAAAGACGGTGATATTGTCCACGCATATACTCTCCGAGGTGGAGGCGACGTGCGACCGCGTCATCATCATAGACCACGGGAGTATTATAGCCGATTCCCGTACGGCCGAGCTCAAGTCGGCCGCCGGCGGCGCGATGCGCCTGACCGTGCGCGTCAGGGGGATTCCCTTCGATACCGTGGCGTCGGCCTTCGTCGCGCTGAGTGGAGTGAAGTCTGTCGAGCCGCTGGAGGATGCGGAAGGCCTTTGCGCGGCGACCGTGCGCGGGGACGGCGGCGTCGATATCCGGCCGGCCGTCTACACGGCGGTGCGTGAGGCGGGATGGGATCTGTATGAGATGGCAACCGAGCATGAAACGCTCGAGCACGTATTTCGCAGGCTTACCAGGGGAGGTGAAGATGAACTATAAGGAACCGGTCGTCATCATGAAGAAGGAGCTTTCCGGTTTTTTCACCACGCCGATCGCCTACATAGTGATAACGGTGTTCCTGGTGATTACGGGATGGTTCTTCTTCTCCACGTTCTTCCTGTACAATCAGGCCGAGCTCAGGGGTTTTTTCCAGCTCCTGCCGCTGATCCTTGCATTCGTTGTGCCCGCCGTGACGATGCGGCTCTTTTCGGAGGAAAAACACTCGGGTTCGTTTGAAATACTTATGACGCTTCCGGTCTCCGTGCGCGACGTGGTGCTCGGGAAGCTGTTCGCCGGGGCGGCCTTTGTCGCTATCATGCTCGTTCCGACGCTTTCGTACGCCGTATCGGCGGCGCTGGTGGGTTCACTCGATCCGGGGCCGGTCGTCGGCGGGTATCTGGGGGCTCTTTTCCTGGGACTGGCGTTTTCCGCCGTCGGTGTATTCGCGTCGTCACTTTCGAAGAACCAGATCGTCGCCTTCATTATCGGGCTCATCATCTGCCTAGTCCTCACCCTCGTCGACAAATTCCTGTTCTTTCTGCCCTCGCCCCTTTTGAATGCGGTGGAGTACATCGGCGCCGATTTCCATTTCAGGAACATCTCCCGCGGGATCATCGATTCGCGGGACGTTCTGTACTTTCTCTCGGTTGCGGCGATAGCGTTCATCGGGACGGTGAGACTGCTCGAGGAGAGGAGGTAGCCGACCATGAAAATGCCAGCCATCGATCTCAGCCGATTGAAGGAGCGAATCACCTCGGCCGTCCGCGAGGCGTCAAGCGAGCGGCACCAGTGGCTTCTCAGTATCGTGATAATCGTGCTCGTGAATCTGATCGGGCTCTTCCTTTATTTTCGTATTGACCTTACCGCGAACAACGCCTATTCACTCTCGGATGTCAGCAGGAAGATAGTGTCCTCTCTCGAGGAACCGCTTACGATAAAGGTGTTCTTCTCGAACGATCTTCCTGCGCCGTATAACGCCGTGTCGCGCTATCTCTCGGATCTTCTGGAGGAATACTCCCAGCGAGGGAACAGGAATTTTCGCTACGAGTTTGTCGACGTGGAAAAGAACAAGGACGCCGCGGCCGATTTCGGCGTTCATCCCGTGCAGATACGCGAAATCAAGAACGACCGGGTCTCGGCGCGCAACGCCTATATGGGGATCGCCGTGGTGCACGGCGACCTGATCGAGACGATCCCGTCCATCACGGAGCCCGAGGGCGTGGAATATCGCATCACGACGCTCATGCAGAAGATGAACGGCAAGATAGATTCGCTTCTCGGGCTCGATCGCCCGATAACGGTTACGCTTTACGCGTCGTCCAATCTTCCGATCTCCGGCATGCAGAACCTTGCCGAAAGGGTGCGTGCCACGGTACAGAAGACGAACTCCCGCAACTACGGCCGGCTCGAATTCCGCCACGTGGATCCGACCGCCGACCGGGCGTCACTCGATCTTGCCGACACGTACGGTCTGCCGCGGCTCAAATGGCCGGCCTTCACCGGCATGGACGGGCGCGCGGTCGTTCCGGGAGAGGGCATGCTCGGCATCGTTCTCGAACACGATGGTAGGTTCGAGACCGTGCAGATCCTGGCCCGTACCGTTTTCGGCCAGTACGCGGTCGGAGGGCTGGAAGACCTCGAGTCACGCATCAACGGCGCGCTCGATACCCTCATCAGCGTGAATCCGCGCGTCGGTTATATCACCGGCCACGGCGAGCGCGATATACACAACCAGCGCGACGGCGCGGCGACTTTCCGCGAACTGGTGGCCGATATGTACGATCTCAAGACCATCGACCTTTCGAAGGAAGAGATCCCCGCCGATATCCAGACCATAATACTCAACGGGCCGAGGAGCGGATTTACGGATGCGGAGCTTTTCAAGATCGACCAGTTCATTATGAAGGGCCGATCGGCGCTCTTTTTCATCGATTCCTTCGCGGAGATTCAGCCCGACGGGCAGAACATGTTCATGCGCGAGCCGGCCGTGGTGCCGGTAATGACGGGGATCGAGAAGCTCCTCGAGCACTACGGCATCACCGTTAACCGCGATATCGTACTCGATGAAAAATGTTACCAGGCCAGCATGCGCGGGATGGGCGAACAAAGCCTGTATTTCGCGCCCATGATCGGCCCGGACGGGCTCAGTGAAACAAGCGTTATTACCAGATACCTGAAAAAGATCGTGTTTCTCAAATCATCGTCGCTTTCGATAGCGCCGGGGGACGGGGCCGGAATCCGGGCCGAATCGCTCGTGTCCTCTTCCGACCGGGGCTGGCTCATGAAGGGGCGGATCAGTTTCATGCCGTGGTCGATGGCGCCGCCTGACGCGTCACGGATGGGGAGATACGTTCTCGCCGCGGCGCTCACGGGTGATTTCCCGAGCTACTTCGCGGAAAGAGGTGCCCCGGTGGCGAAGGCCGGCGCCGCGACCGGTCCGGTGGCAACGGAAACCGCCGTAAGGCGGACGGTGAAACCGGCCCGGATCATCGTGGCGGGGACCTCCGAGATCACGACTCCATCCCTCATCGACAGGGAAGGGAAAACGCCCAACGCGGTGCTGGCGCATAACATGATAGACTTCCTGGCGGGTAATCACGACATCCCCGAAATGCGAAGCAAGGGCCTCGAGCTCAACCCGCTGCGAGACACGGGCGACGCTATGAAGCTCGCGCTCAAGATATTCAACATCGTCGTTCTGCCTCTCCTCGTCGTGGCGGCCGGCCTTGTCGTCTGGAGGCGCCGGTTGTCGCGAAGAAAGCGGATTATGGCGGAATTCGCGGCGGAGGTGAACCATGAATAGAAAAATACTCGCGAGCCTCGGCCTGATCGCGGTCCTCGCCGTCGTGCTACTCCTTTTAACGCGCGACAAGGCGGCTGACCTCCCGCGCCTGGACTCGTGGAGTGGAGAAACGGAAGAAATAGTACTGAAAAAGTCCGGTGAGACCATCCGCCTCTTCCGCTCGGACGGCACCTGGCTGATCGGCGAGGCCGCCTATCCCGCCGACGCGCAGGCCGTTGCGGGGCTCGAGGAAAAGATGAAAAACCTGGTGCTGTCGGACCTGATATCAACCCGGGAGCACTACGATCGTTACGACCTCGGTGATGACCGTGCGATCGAGGTCAGCGTGCGTTCCGGGGGCAAACCCGTACGACATGTTTTCATCGGGAAGAAGAGCAGCACCTTCCGGCACACCTATGTGCGCCTTGCCGACCGTCGGGGCGTCTTCCTCGCCGAGGGTGCCCTGCCGGATGAATTCGGCAAATCGCTCGAGGAGCTCAGGAGCAGGGAGATTTTCTCCGAGGCCAAGAACGCCATCAATTCCATCGAGATCCGGTACGGCGCGTCGGTCCTTACTCTGGCAAGAAAAGCCGCCGCCAAACCGGCGAAGACGGGCAAGAAGGAGGATGCGCCCGTGGAGGATTCGTGGGAGTGCGTCGGCTGCGCCGGACCGGTCGATGCGAACAGAATCGGCCAGATCGCGGGCTCGTTCGCGCCCTTCACCGCCGCGGCCTATCCGGCGATTGACGGGAAGAAACTGGGGGCGCCCCGATGTACGGTGAGGATCAGGACCGCGGAGAAGCGTATTGAGCTTGCTTTCTATTCAAAAATCGGTGATAATCGGTACCTGTGCACATCGAGCGAGTCGCCATACGTATTTGCCGTCGACTCGTGGAAGGCCGAGCGCTATTTCGTTACGGCGAAAGATCTGAAGGAAAAGAAATGACGCGCCACCAGAAGGCGGAAAGCCGCATCGGAACAGAGATCCTCGCGACCGTGGGGCCCGCCTCCATCGATCTGATCGACGCACTTTACGAAGCGGGGCTCTCGGGTCTGCGCATCAACAGCTCGCACGGGGATCCCTCGTTTCACGCGCGTGCGATCGAGCTCTCGCGCAAGGCGTGCCCCGGGGCATACATCGTTTACGACATCAAGGGTCCGAAGATACGTCTGGGTGACATTCCGAAGCCATACACGATCAAATCGGGGGACCGCATCGTGCTCAGGACGGATATACCCAAGCGCGATGGGTCGGATTACCCCGCGGTCCCGGACTTCAGGGACGGTATTCCCGTGACCTATCCGGAGCTGGACGAGTACGTGAAACCCGGGGACCGCCTGTTTATCGATGACGGATACGTCGCGCTGAGTGTCGAGCGCGCGACGAAGGGCGTTATCGAGTGCGTGGTTCTCTTCGGTGACGTACTGCGTTCACGCAAGGGCCTCAATCATCCCGATACCGTCGTGGGCTATCCGTTCACCATGCAGCAGGACCTTCCCGACCTCGAGTTCGCGATACGGCACGGCGTGGATTATCTCGCCGATTCGTTTACGCGCAACGCCGAAGACGTACGCGAGCTGCGGGAGCGTCTCGCGGGCACCGGTATCGGTATCATCTCGAAAATAGAGAACCCCGAGGGTGTGAACAACTTCGATGAGATTCTCAGCGAAACCGACGCGGTCATGGTGGCCCGGGGCGACCTCGGCGTTGAGATGGACCCGGTGACGCTCCCGGAGATGCAGAAGCTGATGATCGAGAAATGCACTCTCGCGGGCAAGCCCGTCATCACCGCCACACAGATGCTCGAGTCCATGATGGAGAACGCGCGCCCGAGCCGGGCCGATGTAAGCGATATCGCCAACGCCCTTTACGACGGCACCGATGTGGTGATGCTTTCGGGCGAAACGTCGGTGGGAAAATTTCCGGTCGAGTGCGTCAGGATGATGAGGCGGATCGCCGCCTATGTTGAAGGCACCAGACGTTATCGCGATCGCAAACGGGAAGTGAGGGGCCTTTCAGCGCTTCGCCAGGGTTCCGACGGCCGCGGTGATCAGGCCTAGCGCCGCGCAGTACAATCCGGGGCCGTAGTGGTCGGGTGTTACGGGAAGGCCCGGCACCGCGGCGGTGACCAGTATCGCGGTGGCCGCGACGAGCGGCAATGAGCGGACGGCCCTGGCCGAAACCAGCATGTACATCGCGCACAACGCCAGGAATCCGGCCGCCAGCGCGGGCAGGAGTGACGACACGGCGTTCCCGGCGATTACTTCGAGTAAGAGGCGTATTCCCGCGATGCCCGAGTGAGAAAGACGATACTCGACGTAATACCACGGCAGGGCGAGCGACACGAGCATTGCAAACGCTCCGATGACCGACACGAGGTTGCCCGTGGTGGTATCGCGGACCGTTAATAAACGTTCATACCATTTCCCGGCCATTCACTCGCCCGTGCTCAATATTCTCCCGTCCGGATGCCGACCTGGCTTATAAAGCCACCGCGAAAAGCTATCGTGCGGGCGCTGTGATGTCCACCAGAAAATATATTTTTTGTGTTGACACGGTGGCCCTTTGATTTTAGTAACACTCTACCGGCGGCGTACCGCTCTGTCGGCCGGTGGAACAATCGCCCAGGTGGTGGAATCTGGTAGACACGCATGGTTGAGGGCCATGTGGGAATTTCCTGTATGGGTTCAAATCCCATCCTGGGCACAATCAAAAACCGCGGTTAGGCCGCGGTTTTTTTATTGTCATCGGAAATCACTTCCGGGCCGATACCGTAGATGAGGGAAGTCTGTAATTCCGTAAGGAGGAGTCACCATGGAGTATCGATTTATGGAAGAATTTGAGATTATCCCCAAACACTGCCCCAGGTGTGAAGCGCTTGTAATGGCGGCGGTTGTGAGAACTTCGGGGGGCGAATTCTACAAGTACCGGGAGGCAAGGTGTTCACGGTGTGAGTGGACCAACGGTGCCTGAGCGACGGGCAATAGAAAAAATTCTTGATAAATTTGGTCCGTTTATCAGTCTGTTCCCAGCAGTGCTTCAATAGACTCGTCGGTGAGTCTATTTTTATTTTAGTGGCCTGTGGGCGGAGTTGCCGGCGCGACCCGTTCCATATCCTTCGGAGAATGAAATGCGACTGATACTGCTTGGGGCTCCCGGATCGGGGAAAGGCACGATCTCTAAGATGCTGGTCGAGAAGTACAACATCGTACAGATTTCGACCGGGGACATTCTCCGCGGCGCGGTGGCGGCGGGAAGCTCCGTCGGCAAAGAGGCGGAGGCTTACATGAAGCGCGGCGACCTGGT
>CAZVEG010000049.1:0-26001 GCA_964625625.1 uncultured Leptospirales bacterium
TCACATTACGTTCCGACGTTGACAGGTGGATGCCGCCGACCCCGGCCGCGCGAACACGCGCCTCGAAAAGATCGAGGAGGACCGAGCCCGCCCCGCCCCGCTGGTGCCCGGCGAGCAGGTTGATATGAAGGTGCGCCGGGTACCGCTCGAACACGTCCTCCATGGCGCCATGTGCGGCGCTCACCCGGCCGAAGTGCACGAGGGCGCGGAAGGACTCCGGGTAACGCCACCAGCTCACCGCCAGCGCCCGCAGAAGAATCCGCGGAATCATGCGGCGACGGAAGCGACGCGCCTGGGCGCGCGAGTCGGTCGTGCCCAGGACATAGCCGGCGATCCGGCCGTCGGCATCGACGGCGACGAACGCGTTTTCCGGCTCGTAGACCGGATAGTAGAGCGCGAAGAGCAACGCGAAAAGGCGACGGTCGTCGAAGCGGCCGCCGCCTTCCAGATCCTCGCCGTTGTAACCGGTGTGATAGCACACGTGGGCTATGCCCGCTGCGTCATCGCGCCCGACGGGACGGAAAAGGAGCGATCCGGAATAATTCTTCATGTCGACCAGCCCTGGAGGTTTACGGCGGGTGAGCGCGGCCACTCTCACGACAGGGGCGAACCCGGATACACCGCGGAAACCGGCCGCGCCGGAAGTGCCGCATGCGGCGGAAAATCAATTATAGGTCGCCGAAAAAACGATACCCGCAACCGAATTATACACGGTGTACCGTCCGCTGAAAGGCTCCGACTCGCGCGCATCCATCCTGCTTGCGTAGGCAAAAACGGCGACACCGAGGCCCCAGTTATCCGAAATCCACCACTCCTTGCCTATCGAAACGTAGACGCCCGCGCCGGGATCGGTGCTTCCCTTCTTCTCGTCGATCTCGAGACGGTCCCTGCTTATCGTCAACGAAGCCGCCGCATAGATGTTTATCGGCATCAAATAATAACACGCGCCCAGCCCCAGGTCCGACATGGTAAGCGTGATGTCGCTCTGAGCGGTGGTCGTGATGTAGCCTTCCTCGCCCTTGATGGACGGATCGGTCAGGCTGAATGCGCCCATCTCGCCGTAGACTATGAGGTTCTCGATAACCGCGCCACCCAGTTTGAAGCGGAAGACGCCCGCGGTGCCGCTCATCGTGATATCGCGCCCGCCGACGTCCTTTTCCACCATCCTCCCCAGCCCGAACCCGGTCTGGAAACGCAGGAACAGCCCGTCGTGGCTGAAGGCACCCTCGGGGGGGCCCGCCTCTTCAGGCTGCGCGCGAAGCATTCCGGCGATAGAAAGCGAAAGGAGCGTCGACAACGCTATGGCGAACACACGGTGTTTCATGACGCAAGCATAGGCAGGCCCCGGGGAAAAACAAGCACAAAACCGGGGTGGCGCCGGTTCTTCCCGGAAGACTAAACGCCTACCGGCAGCAGTTTTCGCCGGCGTGTCCGCATGAGAGGCTGCGCTCCACCTGTATGGCGGTGTGGGTGATGCCGAAATCACGCTCCAGCATGGCGTTAGCTCCGCTGATCACCGCATCGGTATCACCGGACTCTTCCGGCAGTGTCCGGATGTGGCAGGAGAGAAAAACCTCGGACGAGCTGATCGACCATATGTGCAGCCCGTGGACTCCCCCGACCCCCGGAAGGGCAAGGAGCCCCTGGTAAACGGCGTCGGTATCGATTCCCGCCGGCGCCCCCTGGAGAAATATCCGCAGCGACTCGCGCACGATATCCATGGAGCTCCAGACGATCATTACCGCGATCACCAGGCTGACCGCGAGGTCGAGGAGAATAAGGTCGGTGAAAACGAGCACCACCCCCACGCCGATGACGGCGACCGAGGAGATCGCGTCGTAGACGAGGTGCAGGAAGGCCGCCCGCATGTTGAGGTTGTCGTTGCGGCTGCGGTTGAGCACGAGGATGGAAAAAACATTACCGAGCAGACCCACAAGGGCGACGGGGAGCATGATTGAAGGATCCACCGGCACCGGGTTCATGTAGCGCTCGACCGCCTCGTAGATGATGTACAGGCCGATCGCCACGAGGCTGAGGGCGTTCACCAGCGCCACGAGCACCTCGAAGCGCTTCAGGCCGAAGGTGTAGCGGCGGCTGGGCCCCTCACTGGAGACGCGCTCTCCCGCGTAGCCGAGCGCGAGCGACAGCACATCGGCCAGGTTATGACCGGCGTCCGAGATGAGCGCGAGGCTTCCCGAGAGCACGCCCCCCGTGTACTCGGCCGCGGTGATGATCGCGTTGAACAATATAACCAGAAGGAGCTTCCGCCCTCCGGCCCCCTCCCGGCATTCGCCGGCATGGTCGTGATGATGATGGTTATGCACGCCGTGCCCCTCCCCGCCGTATATGACCGTCCCTCAAATATAGCGCACGCGCTCAGCGTTTTCCAGTCAGCAGGTCGTAAAGCCTGCCCAGCGAACACACGTAGCCGAACTCGTTGTCGTACCAGAAGTTGAGGTCGACCATGGTGTAGTAGCGATCGCCGCGCTTCGAGGTGCGCCGGTGCGTGAACTTCGAGTCGTAAATCGTCGAGTGCGTGCTTCCGACGATGTCCGCGCTCACCAGCTGTTCGGCCGAGAAACGCATGATATCCGGGTTTTTGCGAGCGTACTCACCGAACATGCCGTGGATGTGCTCGTTGTCATAATCGCCCAGGAGCGACACGTCGAGGATGACGATCGAGCCGGTCATGGTGGGCACACGGATCGACGAGGCCTGCGAGCCTATGCCGAGCTCGCGTATGTCGGGAATAACCTCGATCACCGCGTTCGCCGCGCCGGTCGATGTCGGTATCATGTTGTTCAGGGTGGAGCGCTTCTTGCGGGTGTCCTTTTCACCCTCTTTCGGAAGGACGTCCAGCACGCTCTGCGAGTTCGTCGCCGCGTGGACCGTGGTGAGCGAATACGAGATGAAGCGCTCGCCAAAATGGTCCACCAGCGCCTTGATCGGCGGGGCGCAGCAGTTCGTGGTGCACGAGGCGTTGGATATAACCCTGTGCCGGGCGGCGTCGTAGGCCGAAAAGTTCACACCGCCCACCAGCGTCACCGCGTCGTCGGGAACGGGCGTGCCCTTCTTCTTGATCTTGAACGGGGCGCTCAGCACCACCTTCTTCGCGTGCTCGAGGTGCCCCCGGAGCGCGTTGCCGTCGTTCACCGTGGGATCGGTGTACTTGCCGGTCGTATCGAACACCACCTCGACGCCGTTCTCCGACCAGGGCACGCCGCCCGGAGTGCGGTGCGCGGCGTCCGAAAGCCACACGATCCTCACTCCGTTCAGATACAGCTCGCCGTTCTTCACCTCGACGGCGTTCTTTCCGAGAAAGCCGCCGACGAAGCGCGAATAGGAACCGTAGGTTGAATCATAACCAAGGTAGGTGGCCAGGTCCTCGACGCCCTGCCCCGTCTTCCTGCCCGTCGCGATCACGATCGCCTCGTGCTCCTTTCGCGCCGAGAGGAGCCAGACCAGAAGCTTGCCGATACGTCCGATGCCGAAAACGCCAACCGGCGCCTTCGGCGACACTACACCGCTCATACAGAACCTCCATAGACCACAGCTTTTATAGTACGAACAACCGCCGCACAACCCGGAACGCGTGAAGCCCCGATCCTCCCGGGCAGACGCTTCACTCCTCACGACCGTGCGCCGATCCGGTTTTCGACCAGCCGCATGCCGCGGAAACGACAGGGCTCTTCTCCCCGCCGCCCGTCCTTTTTACAACCTTTTTTTGACCGTGGCGTGGAAGCCGGAATACACGTGTCCGGTCGACCCGTCGATGGTCAGGAAATCGCCCTCGGCGATCACGAAGCGGCCCCTGCCCTGCGGCTCCAGGTTCACCACCGCCCGGTTGGCGCCCTCGTCTATCTTCATGACAGAGAAATCGCTCACGCCGGATTTTTCGAGCCGGCGCATCTGCAGAACGGCGTGCGAGGTCATGCCGCCCACGCAGGTGAGAATCCCCTCAGATTTCTTTATGCCTATTACGTCCTCGGGATTCGTCTCGGGCCTCACCAGAATGATCTTGTCGCCATGGTGACGCTTGCGCACGATATCGATACGGTCGATGTCGAACACCGCGCGTCCGCAGACGGCACCGCCCGACGCGGCGAGCCCCTTGCCCAGCAGGTATTCCACCAGTTCGAGGGGCCCCTCCTCGAGCTCGTCGATCTCGAAGATATGGTTGGTGATGCCCCGGATCTGGAGGATGTAGAGCGTGTCGTTCTCCAGCGTGAACTCGATCTCGACCTCGTTGCCCCATCGCTCGCGGATGCGCTTTACGGCATCGTACACCTTGCGGTACTGTTCGGGGTAGCTGCGCTCCATGGATGAGAAGGGGCTGGAGGCGGTGTAGGTCGAGCGCTGCTCCTCGCTGATCGGGAAGACGCGCGCCACGCCGCTGACGATGTCGTGCCCCTGCGCGCGGGTCTTGTACTCGCCGAAGAGGCCGATGTTCTCGTAGCCCAGGTAGTGGCTGTGCACGACTCCGGTGATGGAATCGGGCGAGTTGTTTCCGAAGACCATCCGCTGCACGATGACCGCCGTGCCCCACTCGTCCGACATGTTGACGAACTGCCGGTAGTTTCGCGCCACCGGCGAGTTCCACGACTGGTACACCGCCACGATCGCGTGATAGAGCTGTTCGTAATGGTCCTTGGGC
The DNA here is from genome assembly GCA_964625625.1 of uncultured Leptospirales bacterium. Taxonomy (GTDB): domain Bacteria; phylum Spirochaetota; class UBA4802; order UBA4802; family UBA5368; genus MVZN01. The sequence goes on from CAZVEG010000049.1 coordinate 4,655, forward strand.
ACAGAGAAGCCCGCCCGGTTGATCGCGTAGCGGTACTTCTTGGTGAGGATCTCCATCTGCCTTCCGGTGAGCTTTTCCTTCAGGTCTACCGCCGCCTCCTCCTTGGCCTGCGTCATGAGACGCTCGTAGAGCGCCCGGTCCATGCCGTAATACGAAAGCGCGAAATCGTGGATGAGCCTGCGGTAGCAGTCGTAGGCGAACCAGGGGTCCTGGCGCGCGTAATAGTCGATCACGTCCTGGGTGATCCCGACGTTCGTGATGGTGTCCATCACCCCCGGCATCGAGAAGACCGCGCCGCTGCGCACCGACAGGAGCACGGGATCCGAGGGATTGCCGAAACGCCCGTCGGTGAGCCGGTCCACGTACTGCCTGAGCGAGAAGATTATCTTCCGCTGGAAGCGCGGGTTGCGAACGTCGCCCTCGCGCAGGCGCTTGTAGAGCTCGGCCGAGAGCACGATTCCCTCGGGCACGCTCACGCCATCCATGTTCGCCGCGATCACCAGTCCCTGCGCCTTGCCCCCCGCCAGCCACAGCGGAACGAAGAGCTCGGAATCCGAATGTCTTCCCGGGTACCGTCCGATCGTGAAGAAGATATCGCCCTTGGCGCGCCGGACGTCGCACCGGTTGAGGCACACGAAATCGTCCCCTCTCTCCAGTATCTGGTCCATGCGCTCCCGCAGGCGGATGAGCACGTTGTCGAAGAGCTGGAGCAGCGGCGAGAGCATTATCTGGCTGCGCAGAAAGCGGTCGGCGATAACGTCGGCGCTCCCGCGGCTTTCGCCGGGCACGTAGTCCTCTACGATGCGGTCGGCGCCGATGTTGTTGATGATGGCGGTGCAGACGTACTTGTACATCTCGTTGAAATGGTCGGACACCTCGCCGTGGATGGTGAAGAGGCTGGTGACGATGTCCCTGAACTGGGACGTCCTGAGGTTCGGCGAGTCCATGAGGCTCAGGACCGAACGCATCTCGTGGTTGGACAGGCCGTCGATCTCGAACGTACTGCCGAAAAGACGCATAACGCGGCGCGTCTCCTCGAAATCGAGGCCGCTGCCCGAGAAGACGCTGCACGACTCCACCAGCGACTCGAAGAGCCGCTCGCGGATAAGGTTGCAGTGAAAGAACACCTTGAGCGTGTCGAACTTCTTCTCCTTGTACGATCCGTACATGGAGGGGATGCCGAAGGCGATGTGCCGCTTGAACTCGATGGTGTCGAGCGGCTCGAATACCTCGCGCGAAAGCAGTATGTCCCATTTAAGCGAGTACTGCAGGTCGAGCAGGGCCCCGAGCGCCGCGTACGCGTCGTCCCCGTGGAGCCTGTCGAACAGCCCGTCGGGCGGGGCGAATAGCCCCTCGCGCGCGTAGGCCTCGAGCTTCTCTATGTCGCGCACGTCGGAGAAGTTGTACTTGTCGAAGATCATCCGGTAGACGTGCAGGAAGGTGATGAACTTCTCGATATTGACCCTCGAGATGTCGAGAAAGCGCACGTTCTCGAACATCTTGCGGAACTCCTCGTCGGATATGTCGTAGAGGAACTTCCATATCTTCGTCTTCGAGGTGTCGATGCCGAACATGTTCTTGATGAAATGCAGCATCTTGGTCATCTCGGCGGGAAAGCGCGTGTCGAAGTACTCCTCGAAACAGCCCAGTGCGTCCACCCTCTGCGCGTCGGATACGTCCGGCAACTCCGCGGAAGCGGCGAAATCCAGAAAGGGCTTTTTGCCCACGGCGCCCAGGAAATCCCAGAAGTGCCCGTCGATGACGTCGCTGAAATGCCGCCGGGCGGCCTCGTAAAGCGCCTGCGCCGCCGGCTCGGCGTCCAGGTTGATGAGGCGGTATGTGCGCGGAAGGCTTTCGTACACCTCGACCGGCACCAGGCCCTCCAGAAGGCGCTGCTCGCCGGTCATCCAGAACTCCATGATGCGCTGGATGAGAAGTACCGTTCGGCTGGAGGATTCCACGTGCACCTGCTTTCTGAGGAAATGAACCAGGTCGTTCATCCGGTGGTTTGTGTCGATCTTCTCGGTGAAGGCGCGTATGTCACCGGTCGCGCCGATGTCGTGGTAGAAGGCCGGGAAGACCGCGGCGAGCGAGGTGATGAGATGGAACACGTCGCGGTAGTCGCTGTTCAAGAGTTGCGAGATGTCGCGCTGGAAGACGTCGGTGTCCTTGAGGAAAACGCCGCCCAGCTTCAGGTTCACGATGAGCCCGGCGGCGAGCTTCTTCATGACGGGCGGATCGATCTCGATGAGCCGCATCCAGGTGCGGATGTTCTCGAGATGGCTCGAGTTCACGATGACCGACCAGTCCGAGGCGATGCCCGAGAACTCCGGGAAACGGAAACGCGACTGGATGAGGATGTCCACGAAATGGTCGATAAGCGAGACCCGCCCCGATTCGATGACGGTTTTGCCGATGGTGTAGATGGTGGCGAAGGCCGAGTAGTAATTGCCGTTGGTCTCCACCTCGCGAAGCAGAAGCGGCATGACCATGTCGACGACGTTTTTAAGGAGCGACCCCCTGCCCGAGCCGTCCAGCGCACCGCAGACAGAGGCGACGCTGCGCGAGATGTAAAGCTGAAGATCGTGATCGTCGCCCTCCTGCGCCTTGCGTATGAGGAAGGCGAGGAGCGCGAGGACGCCGTCCCCGTTCGAAATCGCCCCCCGCTCCACGAGGCTCCTGCCGACCACGCAGATGCGCTCCCACGCGCGCGTGTTGCGCGAGAAATCGGCAACGGCGACGATCCGCGCGAAACGTTCCGACTCGCCGCCCGCGCCGGTGTCCGAGACCCCGGCCAGGTCCTCCCGCTTCCTGCGCTCCGAAACCGTCTCGAGGAGCTCGAAGAGCTCGGCCGTGCCGTCACCGGCACCCAGGACCGCGCGCAGCTCATCCACCTCGGCATCGCGCACCGAGACCGAGCGCTCCGCGTGGAGGGCGAGCTGCCCCAGAAGCAGGTCGTTGATCGACCCCAGGATGTCGGAATACGGGCCGGGATCGGAGGCAAGCACACCACCCAGCCTGGTGACCCGCTCGTTGACCCCCCGGAAAAAATAGCCGGCCGCGCTCTCCCGCGCCATCAGGTCCAGGTACTCGCGGGCGAACTCGTGAAAACGGATCGCAAGAGGCCCCAGTTCCGCGCGCCCTTCGGCAATGGCCGCGAGCACGAAAAGATAGCGATCGAAAAAGGTCTCGCCGGCGCGCAGCGTGGATCCCTTCTTCCTCGCCGTGGCCTCGCGCAGATAATGAAAGAGGATCGGCAGCACCGAATCCGCGTGGGCCGGAATATCGTGGATATGATCGAAGAGGTAGGAGCGGATGCCCGCCACCACGTGCTTCCAGTCGATATTGGGGTGCGACATCTCCGCGATGAGGTTTTCAACCCTTGCGCTGGCGCCGGCCCTCCCCTCCACGGGGACAAGCAGGTTCCGCAGATCATACGCGTCGAGTTCGACCATCACGCCGCCCTGTCGGCGATTCCGCCGATCATTCTTCGATTTCAAAGGCACTGACATCGCGCACGCGCCGCCAGCGTCCCGATCACGGCCCCGTCCCCGTCGGGGCGGAAGAAGGTCCGCGGCATCCGGTTAACGGGACGTTGATTTTGTAATATTATAATAAATATTTACGACCCGCCGCCATTGTGTCAACGACAAGTCGCCCGGAAAAAAACAAAAAAGGAGGATGGGGATCCTCCTCAAGCGGGAATGGGGTATAGACCGGCCGTAAGGCCCGTTACATCAGGTAATTTTCCAGGTGCGCGAACTTCTTCTTGATCTTCTTCATGGCCCTGGACTCGATCTGCCGTACGGTCTCGGCGGAGATGCCGAATTCGGCACCGACCTCCTTCAGCGTGACCGGCTTTTCGTCGTCGAAACCGAAGCGCATGCGTAAAATCTTTTTCTCGTTGTCCATGAGCGAGGACATCGCCTCTTCAAGCTCGTCGCGCAGCTCCTTGCGGTAGACGCTCTGGTCGGGCGACTGGTACTTCTCGTCGCTCACCACCTCGTAGAGGTTGAACTCGTCGTCGTTGAGCGGGTGCTCGAGCGATACGGTCGGCTGGAAAACCTCGATGATATCGACCACCGTGTTCTCGTCGACCCCCAGGAGGTCGGCGATCTCCCTGGTCGACGGCTCCTTGCCCAGATCGTTCGTCAGCGACTCCTGCGCCCGCCTGATCTTTTTGAACAGGTCTCCCTTGCGGATCGGGATGCGGATGGTACGGCTCCGCTTGGCGATGAAGCGGGTAATGTAGTGCTTGATCCAGTACGACGCATAGGTCGAAAAACGGCAGCCCATCTTGTAATCGAACTTCTCGGCGGCCCGGATGAGGCCCAGGTTGCCTTCCTGCACGAGGTCGATGAGCGAGGGTTCCAGGCTGGTGTAGTTCTTCGCTATCTTCACCACCAGGCGAAGGTTGGCGTTGATGAGCCGCTCCTTGGCAAGCTCGTTTCCTTCGCATTTCGCCATTGCAAGCTCCACTTCCTCCTCGGCCGTAAGGAGCTTGACCGCGTTGATCGCGTGAAAATACTGGTTGATGCAGATTTCATCATAGCCTTCATACGCTCTCATGGAACCCTCCTTAAAGTAAGGATCACTGCCTATTAATAAGCAATATTCGTTCCAGCGGGCCATGTGCGCGAATATTAATAATAATTATTTCAATCACCTCCAGGCTGTGTGATCAGCAATCGGAGCCGGAGCGCAAAACCGCCTGTTTTTCCAGTTAAAACGGCGTTTTTTCGGGATTTTTGCTCGATTCCGCAAAAGGACTCGCCAGAAGCTGCTCGGTTCGGTATCAAATGAGGTTCGCAAGGCCAACCCATGGCCTGTATTGACTGCCCGAAGCGAAACAATCGTGTATTATTTACACACAATAAAGCCACCCGTGCATAATATTTACACAGGTGGTTCTATTCGAATCTGGAGATCGTGGGGATTCGGACTACTTGATGTTGTACTTCTTTTTGAATTTATCCACGCGTCCGGTGCTGTCCAGAATCTTGTGCTGCTTCGTATAGAACGGATGACAGGCGGAGCAGATTTCAACGCGGAGGTCCTTCACGGTCGAGCGCGTCTTGATTTCGTTGCCGCACGCGCACTTGATGACGGTTTCATTATATTCGGGATGAATGTTCGGCTTCATTACGGTCTCCTCATCATGTATTCATCGCCTTGAAGAACGCCTTATTGTTCTTCGTGGCCTTCATTTTCTCTACCAGCAGCTCCATCGCCTCGGTGGGGCTCATCGCCGAGATGACTTTGCGCAGTATCCATAGCTTGTTAAGCTCTTCCTCGTCAAGCAGTAATTCCTCTTTGCGCGTTCCCGATTTGTTGATGTCGATCGCCGGGAATATGCGCCGGTCGGAGAGCTTGCGGTCCAGGTGCAGCTCGGAGTTGCCCGTTCCCTTGAACTCCTCGAAGATGACCTCGTCCATGCGGCTTCCGGTGTCGATGAGCGCCGTGGCGAGTATCGTGAGGCTTCCGCCCTCTTCTATATTGCGCGCCGCGCCGAAGAAGCGCTTGGGCTTGTGCAGGGCGTTGGAGTCCACGCCGCCCGAGAGGATCTTGCCGCTGGTCGGCACCACCTGGTTGTAGGCGCGCGCCAGGCGCGTGATGGAATCGAGCAGGATGACGACGTCCTTCTTGTGCTCCACGAGCCGCTTGGCCTTCTCGAGCACCATCTCCGTCACCTGTACGTGGCGCGAGGCGGGCTCGTCGAAGGTGGAGGATATAACCTCGCCGTTCACCGTGCGCTGCATGTCGGTGACCTCTTCGGGGCGCTCGTCGATGAGCAGCACTATGAGGAATATTTCGGGATGATTGGTGGTGATGGAGTTGGCGATCTTCTGGAGCAGAACGGTCTTGCCGGTCCTCGGCGGGGCGACGATCAGCGCGCGCTGCCCCTTCCCGAACGGCGTCATGATGTTGACGATGCGCATGTCGACGTTGTCCGACGCGGTCTCCATCACGATGCGTTCCATTGGATAGAGCGGCGTGAGGTTGTCGAAGAGCGTGCGACTCTGAAGGCGGTCCGGGTCCTCGAAATTGACGGCCTCCACCCGGAGCAGCGCGAAGAAACGCTCGTTGTCCTTGGGGGGGCGTATCTGCCCGGTGACCGTGTCGCCGGTGCGCAGGCCGAAGAGGCGTATCTGCGACGGTGAGACGTAGATGTCGTCGGGACCGGGAAGGTAGTTGTAGTTCGGCGAGCGGAGAAAGCCGTAACCGTCGCTCAGTATCTCGAGCACGCCGCTTGAAAAGATGAGCCCGTTACGCTCGGTCTGGGCCTTGAGCAGCTCGAATATCATGTCCTGCTTCTTGAGGCCGGATACGCCCTCGACACCCATCGTCTTCGAGAGCGCCAAGAGTTCGTTGATGGTCTTGGATTTCAGGTCGGAGAGATCCAGCCTGTTCTCGGGCTGAAGGTTGCGCCTGGGAGGAGCCGGGGTGCCGGATTCGCCGCCGTTTTCACCGGCCGGCCGGGCCGACGCGGAACCGTTCTTTCTCTCTTCGTCCGAAGCGGCGGAATACCTGCCCTCAGGCCTCGAAGTCCCGTTTACTCGTGCCATAAATCACCTTTGCTGTTATTAAGAGTCTCTCGTGTTCCGTCACACAGGATTGTCGATGGTATTGCCGCGCTGCACTCATGCCGTACGGCGGGAAGGCACATGAAAACAGTGCCGTACTATACTCGATTCGTTAATTATCGAAGATTGTGTTTCTTCTCAGGATGAGCTTTCGCCGAATCTGCGCTGTTTATGGTCGATACCGTACGGTAATCCGCTTCTATAAGGCATTCCGCCGCGCCGACTACGACCGTCGCCGACACATTGGTTGAAAGATCAAACGCTTTTTATACGACCGCGAGGCAAGGAGGTTACTGTCAACTGCCCTTCTCTACGTACAATATAGTTCGCCGCCGATTTTCGTCAACAAAAATATTCACTTTTTGGGCCCGCGTCCCTTTCGCCCCCTGTCGACGATTCCCAGCTTTTTCATCCTCGCCGAAAGCGACGCGCCGGAAAGCCCCAGGTCCTCGGCCGCCTTTCGGGCGTCTCCGCCGCGGCCGATGATCGCGTTGACGATGGCCGTCCGTTCGGCCGACTCGAGCGCCTGGGCGAGCGACTGTTTTTTCTTTCCACGGACGGCCTTCCCGGCGGCCGCCGGGGCGTTGAGCTCCCTGCCGCAGTAAATAAGGTATCCGACGTTTTTACCGCCGCTCTGCATCGGTATTTTTTCGTAATAGATGCGCATGTCCCTGTTATAGAAATAGGGCTCGTTGCTTCCATCTTCGCGCGTGTGGACCTCGTTTTTTTCCGAATCGCCGATCGACTTCTCGACGAAGGCCGTATCGACCTCGCGCCCGAGCGTGGTTTCGTACAGGTCCTCGAAATGGCTGTTGTAGAAGATGGTGCCTCCCCGCTCGTTGAGCGCGTAGAGGGCCCGGGGGATATGTTCCAGGATGAGGTAGATCATCCATTCCATCGCCTGTTTCTCCCGGTCCTGGGAGGCGTCGGCGGCTATGGAATCGGCGCCGCGCGGCGACTCGCAGGCGGCGAGGAGCTGGAGGCGCGACCAGTTGCCCTGGATCTCGCCGAAGAGGTTGATGGTGACGAACTCGCGAATATCGCTCACGTAGGGGAGGACTTCGTCCAGCGGCATCTTCCGTGCGAGGGCCGTGATGAAGGTGTCGATGGAGCGTTTCGACGCGCGCTCGATATCGCTGAGCTCGGCGACGACGTCGTCCTTCTTCAATATGCCGAGCAGTATGCCGCGATGCGAGACCACGGGGACGAGGGGTACGTTGTTCATGTAGAAAATCCTCACCACGTCCTCGGGCTTTTTGGCCTCGGGGTCGTAGGGATTCTCGCGGAATTCCCTGAGCTCGCCCTTCCCTTCCTCCCGCTTTTCTTCCATTCCTTTATATCCCCAGCACGTCGAACATCGAGTAGAAGCCCGGCTTTTTGCCGGCGATGTACTCGAGGGCCAGCACCGCGCCGCGCGCCAGGTTGTCGCGGCTCTGGGCCCGGTGCGTGAGCTCGACGCGCTCGCCCATTCCGACGAAATAGACCGTGTGCTCGCCGACGATGTCGCCGCCGCGCAGCACCTGCACGCCGATCTCGCCCGACGCGCGCTCGCCCACGATGCCGCTGCGGTCGTACGTCTCGTCAGCCGAGGCCAGGTGGCCCGACGAGCCCTTCACGATCTCGATGAGTCGCTTGGCGGTGCCCGACGGCGCGTCCTTCTTGAAACGATGGTGCGCCTCGAAGACCTCCACGTCGTAATCCTCGCCGAGCACGCGCGCGGCCATCTCGGTGAGGCGGAAGAGCACGTTGACGCCCACCGACATGTTGGGCGAAACGATCAGCGGTATGGAGCGCGCGGCCTCGTCGAAACGGCGGCGCTGCTCGTGGGAAAATCCCGTGGTGCCCACGACAAGCGGCTTGCCGAGCGCGACGGCGAGCGGAAGGAGCTGCATGGTCGCCGACGGCGCCGAAAAGTCGATGACCGCATCAACGCGCGCCATATCCGCCTCGTCGATGGAGGCGACCGTCACCCCGGTGACATCCCCGCCGATGAGCGTCCCCACGTCCTTTCCCGCTGAGGGCGCGGAGGGCGCGTCGAAGGCGGCGGCCACCGCGTGGCCCCGCCCAACGAGGATGCGCATGATGGCGGTTCCCATCCTGCCCGATACCCCGCAGATGCCGGCCTTCACAGCTTCACCCCGTAATCGAGGAGCGCCTGGCGCAGCTTCGCCCGGTGCTCGTCGGAGAGGCGGACCAGGGGCAGCCGGAGCTCGCCGCCGCAGCGCCCCATCATCTCCATCGCCGCCTTGACCGGGATGGGATTGGTTTCGTAGAACATGGCGCGGCAGAGCGGCAATACTTTATAGAAGAGCTTTCTGGACTCGTCGATCTTTCCTTCGTTGTACAGGGTCACGATCCTCTTCATATCGGCGGGCAGTACGTTGGAGAGCACCGATATGACGCCCTTTCCGCCTATCGAAAGCACGGGCAGGAGCAGGTTGTCGTCGCCCGACAGCAGGGTGAGGCGTTCGCCGCAGAGCTCGATGACGCGCATCATCTGCGCGAGGTCACCGGTGGCCTCCTTGATGGCGACGATGTTGGGCGCGCGGTCCAGGAGCTCGAGTATGCTCTCCGGCAGGAAGTTGATGCCCGTGCGGCCCGGTATGTTGTACAGGATGGCCGGTATGGAGATGGACTTCGCGACGGCCTCGAAATGGGCGACCAGTCCGCGCTGGGGCGGTTTGTTGTAGTAGGGGTTTACCAGGAGCACGCCGTCCACGCCGTATTCCTGGGCGGCCTGCGAAAGGTGCACCGCCTCGCGGGTGGAGTTGGAGCCCGTGCCGGCGATCACCCTGACGCGTCTGTCGACGAGCGCGACGACGCGCTTCACGTATTCCTTGTGCTCGTCGAACGAGAGCGTGGGCGATTCGCCGGTGGTACCGACCGGCACCACGCCGTCCACACCGCCCTTCACCTGCGCCTCGATTATCGCCTCGAGCGCCGCATAATCGATTCTGTCGTCCCTGAATGGCGTTACCAGCGCCGTATACACACCCTCGAACATGACCGCATCACCTCTGTTTTATCGCGCGGCGTCCGCGTCGTTCACCGCTTCAGTACGTCCACAATCTGATAAAGCCGCTCCTCGAAATACTGTTCATCGAAGGCTTTGTCCTTGAAGTCCTCGTCGAAAAGGAAGAGTATGAGCACGCGCTCGGCCTTGAGATAGTCCACCGACGCCGGATAGGCGTACACCTTGATGAAATCGCCTCCTGTCAGAATCATGAGGTTGACGGCTTCCCCTTTTTTGAGCGGGGCCTCCTCCCTTCCGGCGTCCTTTTTCATCACGTACCGGGCGCTTTCGTATTTCTTGAGGCCCGCCATGTGCTCGTCCCTGATGAAGGTGGAGCACGAAGAGATAAACAAGAGTGCGACGAGGGCCCATCTTTTCATCAATAACCTCATTAACGGCGAGAATCGAACCGCGCCGCGGGGAGGCCGGCGGAGCGCCCGCCCGCAGCCTTCATTGGTAGTGAAAATGCCGGGGCATTGTCAAGGATTTATTTATGATAGGCTATGCCCTCGCACGAGGCGATGTGCCTGCCCGCGCTGCCGCGCACATCGATCTTCCACACGCTGACCTTCTTGCCGATGTTGACGGGCACGGCCTCCGCGACGATCTTCTCGCCGTCGAGCGCCCCCGAGAGATAGCTGATGGAAAAGTGCATGGCCAGCGCCTTCGAGCCCATGGAATTGCAGGCCACCGCGAAGGCCTGGTCGGCCACCGCGTGGACGGTTATGCCGTGCGCGCGCTCGGCGGCGTTGAGGTACTCCGGCATTACGGTGAGCGAGCAGCGAGCGTAGGACTCGCGCGCCTCCTCCACCACGATGCCCAGAAAGGTCGCCATGGGATCGCGCCCCACGACCTCGCGGGCGTATTCGACCGGGTTGCTGATGATGTCCGCCATCGCCCCCCCTACAGCGCGTAGAGCTCGCGGATGTCGTGCTTCGGCACCACCAGCTCGCCCTTTTCGTCCAGTATGTTGTTGCGGTACTTGGGCACGCTTATGACCTCCTGCGTCTCGATGTGCCGAACCGTTCCCAGCGACTTTATCATCACGAGCAGATCCTTGAAGCTCTGGTAATTCTCGGTGATGAGCTCGATCATGAAGCTGTGGACGCCCTGCACGTGCAGGATGCTCTGGACGATCGGAACCTTCTCGAGCAGGGCCAGGAGCGCAGCGTCGTTGGTGGGATTGTCGATCATCATGAACATGTGGTTGCGGTCGCGGATCTCGCGGTAGTTCTTGAGGTTGAAGTCCTCCTTCCTCTTGTGCACCTCGATCACCTTGTTGGACTGGGTCGATATGACGGCCGGAACGCCCGAATCGAGCCTGAAGGCCTTGACGCGCGCGATCCACTGCTCGAGCTCGTCCTTGTGGTGGAAGAGGGCGTCGACCAGATAGCTGTGGCGTCCCATTATATGGAAAACGGAAAAGACGAACTCGTTACCCTTGAGGAAGCGCAGGAGCTCGTCGCTCTCGCCCCAGGTCTGGATGAATATCAGTCCATGTAATATTCCTTTCTGCATGGTGTCCTCCGGCGTTTGTAATGCGCAAGCATAGGGGCCAAAACGGCGAATGTCAAGTATTATACGCCGGGGACGCGCGGCCGGGCCGGGTCGCGCGAAGGCCGTCGATACGGCCGTTCGACGCTCAGCGTATCCGGACCTCACGGCCGGCAAACCGGTCGTACAGAAAGCTGACGAGAAGGTACAGCGGCAATCCCGCGAGAATAAGCCCGAAGGCGATAAGTACGTCGGCGATGGAGCGCTTCGCCGCGGCGATGACCGTATAGAGGCCGTAGACGTACGCGGCGATGACGGCGAAATACAGGGCCCTGTAATACGCGTACTGCCTGCCGTACAGCACCGGATAGCCCTCGTCCATCAGGCGGTGCTTCGGCACCCTCATGCGCTCGTCGAGTCGCACGCTGTTGTTCCGGTTTTTTATCGCGATGAAATGTTCGAACTCATACTGCCTGATGTCGAAGGCCAGATAGCCCACACCGGCGACGAAAAAAACGAAATGCAGGATCGCGAAGATCCACATGCCGTTGGTCGCGTCGTTGACCGCCCTGTCGAACAGGAAGAGCGAAAGCGGCAGCATGAGAAGGAAGAGCGCGGGAATCACCGACTGCCGGAGGGCGATGGTTCGCCTGTCGTTCAGCCTGAGGTGCAGGATCTCGCCGCACACCGCGCACGGCACGTCGAGCGTGCGGTTCTCGCCGGGGATGGCGGTTTCGAACGGGAAGGTACTGTAGCGCACGTCGTAGGTGTAGACCGTTTCCTGGTAGCGGTCTTTCATGGTAACGGAACCCAGTTCATTGTAACAGCCGATGTCGATCTTCATATCGTACGCTCCCTGGATGCGATGGCATGCGCTCCGCGATGGACGCCTTCCGTTATCGCGCGGATTCGGCCTTCCTCTTCAACCGCTCGAGCCACCGGTCGATCGATTTGTCGAGGAACTTCGGCATCACGATCCGTAAAATGAGCACCAGCCAGCCGCCCATGGTCTCCTCGGTGCTGACGATGGTGCCGTCACCCTTTTTCTTGAAGTACCATTTATGGAGAGCGCGCGTTCCGAGCGCCCTCCCGCTCCAGACTATTTCCTCACCCTCCACCAGCTTTTCCACCGTGGATTCGATCGACATGCCGCCCGATTTCCAGCGGAACACCGCCCCCGGCGCGAGCTTTCCATCGAGAGTCGCCTCGGTGATGCCGGGGTGCCACGCGGCCCATTTATTGATGTCGGTGTGGACGGCCCATACCTTTTTTACGGGCGCGTTTATATAGAGGGCTTTTATCGATTCGATTCTGCCGAGGGAGGGGGGTTCCATTTCTTTCTCCTTCACGCTTCGTGTCGTGCGCCGCGATTGCGGCCTGTCGGTTCAACATGATTATCAGGTTTTTCCGGCAATCGTCAATCAGATTATTCCGGGGACACGCCCGGTGAAGGTCCGCACACCGTTACCCGCGGCAGATCGAGGTCGAGCCTGCCTCATGGAGGTTTTTCAGTCGTTCACCTGATGGCCGGGCATGGGGCCTGAGGCGGACGGTCCGTTACTCCTGGATATCCTTCCGGTTCTCATACTTCAAGTAATCCTCCCGCGCCGGGCTGAACACCTCGATCGCCACGGAGTCCTCGATGACCTCGGCGCGGTGCGTTACCTCGCCCGGGATGCTCCAGCTGTCGCCGGGGACGATCTCCCGCGCTTCGTCGCCGATATACAGGCGCATCCGCCCGGACACCAGGTAGCCGGTCTGCTCGTACACGTGCGAATGCGCGGGAAGGAGCGAGCCCTTCTCCAGGCTGAACTCCGACATGAGCATGTGCTTCCCGTGGTTGAGGGTCTTGATCCTTATCCCGTCGATGATCCCGTGGTATCCGTCGGATGAGTGTATGCCGTACATGATGCGCCCCCGTGAATGTGCTTGTCGCGACCGGGACCGTCGGTGTCCCGGTTCAGTCGGGAGTATTTATTTCTTTTTATCAATCAGAAAATGAGGCGGTTTCCGCGAATACAGGTACGATGTGACGTATGCATCCCGCGTTTATTACAAGCTCTTCTCCATGAAGCACACGGTGAAGGGAAGATGGGCGTAGCTTTTTTTCCCCGTTTCCGTAAAGCCGAATGTTTCGTACCACCGCTTCAGCACCGCGTGTTCGTCGATGATGCCGATTGAGATTTTCGTCCCCTTCCGTTCGGCGATCCATTCGAACGCGAAGCGGAGCAGTCGCCCGCCGTGGCCCGCGTGCCGGTACGGCGGGAGCACCGAGAGCTTTTCGATATAGTAGAGTCCGCCCTCCGACTTCTCGATCGCGACAAGGCCCGCCTGGATATCGCCCACGTACAGGCCGAACAGCACGGCTCCGGCGTTTTTTATCTTCCGCAGTCCGGCCAGCGTTATGAACGACGGATGGGTTGGACAGTTGTCGATGCTGAGGCCGAACTCTTCGGCGACGGTCGCGAACGCGGCACGGATGACCGCAAGGCCGGCCTCGAGCTGTTCGTCGGTGGTGATCGGCCGTATCAGGACCGGGGCCTTCTGACCGTGTGCTACGCTACACATAGCGCGGCGCGTCCTTCGACTCCTCGAAGTACCTCTCCACGCCGACCTCTTTCATCCTGGTATTCATTGCGATCCAGCGGGCCTTGAGGTTTTCGTCGAAGTTGGTCTTCGCGCAGGGGAATTCGTCGCACTGAAAGCAGAAATCCACCTTCTTTCCCTTATAGCACGCGGCGACACCGCAGTTCGGGTATGTGCAGTCGCCGGCACGGCACCCCCGGCATTCGGCCTTCGTGAAATGCTCGAGCAGCGCCTTGAAGGCCGGATAGTGCTCGAACACCGGCCGGAACTTTTTGAAACGCTCGGCATAGCCGTCGAACGAGCCCAGGAGCTCCTTCAGCTTTTCGCCGTGGTACCTGATCTCGCCCTCGGCGTAGGCCATGCACTTTCCGCAGTTGAGTCCGCAGGGCGCGAGAACGGCCGGGAGTTTCTCATTGTTCATCGTGTATCGACCTCCATTCGCGATCAGCGCTCAATGCTCCAGCACGATCTTGACGACGCCCTTCTCCCCTTTCGACAGGAAGGCGTCGACCGCGTCCCTGAAGCGCTCCATGGGAAAACGGTGGGTGATCATGCCTTCGGTTTTCACCTTCCCGCTTTTTATGAGCGAGGCGGCTATATCGAAGGACGTTTTTCCCGCGATGTCCTCCGCGTGGCAGTTGATGCCGGTGAGGCGGATTTCCTGGTTCCACACCGGGGTGTAATCGATCCGTCCCGGGTTGAAGTTGATGCCGATGATGACGAGCGCGCCGCCGCCGCGCACCCAGCGCAGGGCGTCCGTGAGGCTTTTGTCGTTACCGACGGTGTCGTAGACGATATCGAAGCCGCCAAGCAATATCTCGTTGTTGAAATAACCCTTCCAGTACGACGCGCCGGTCACCTCGGCGATCCGCCGGTAGACGTTGGATTTCCCGGTTATGATCTCGTCGGCGCCCATCTCAATGGCGAGCTTCGCCTGGAACGGGTAACGCGCGAGCGCGCAGATTCTCGCCTTCGGCGCCACGGCTCGGGCCACGGCGATCGTGAAAAGCCCGATGGTGCCGCAACCCACGACCAGTACCCGGTTGTCCTTTACCGGCTTTTCCCTGTACACGCCATGGACGGCGCAGGCGAGCGGCTCCAGTAAAACAGCCTCGTCGTTGGACATGGAGGGCGGGACCTTGAACGGCTGGGTTTTATGCATGAGCATGTCCGACGAGAAGCCTCCCCCGGTATCCCTGATCGGAAGCGCCTTTTTACCGATGTTCTGACAGAGCATGTAATTCCCGCGGGCGCACTGCGGGCAGGGCGGCGAGATCTCGAGCTGGAAACACGAGGGCCAGTCGATGCGCATGACCACGCGGTCGCCGGATTTGTAATCCCTCACCCCCTTCCCCGTTTCGGTGACCTCGGCGACGAGCTCGTGTCCCAGGAACTTGCGCGCGATGCCGGGCAGCCCCGCCGGGAAGCAGTCGGTCGCCATGTCCATATAAAGGAAATGGATGTCCGAGCCGCACATGCCGCAGGCGATGTTTTTCACCCGGAGCCAGTCGGGTCCGGGGAGATCGAGCTCCGGTACCTCGGCGTAGCGCACGGGGGCGAACGGCCAGAAGGGGGCATTCTTCGAAAGCTTCGAGGTGAGTTTGAGTAGTGCGATTTTCTTAAGATCGTTATCGAAATAGAGCGCTTTCATCGGGTCTCCCGGGAAGGACTTATTTATTCTTTCGGCCTTACAGGCCCCGGCCGTTCCCGAGCGTTTCGCCTTTAGCGCAAAAAGGCAACTGAAAAAAACCACCGGAACCCGCATGCCGCGTCCACCGCGGGCATGGCTCCCTATTCCTTTACAAACTCCATCGCCACGAACGGGACCGTCAGCGTGAAGCCCTTCCCGTCGGCGCTTTTCGCGTTGATCCGTGACTCGATGTCGGCGAATATACGCTGCCGCTCCCCGGCGGGGATACAGCTCTTCCAGCCGTCGAGAAAGGCCAGGCGGATGAAGAAATGGTTGAGCATCGCCGTGCCGTCGGCGAAGCGGTAATCGAAGCCCTCCGCGATCGACCTCTTCCGCGCGAAGCGATTCTCCCCGAAGAGCCGTTCGATGAGGGCGATGGGCGGCCTTTTCGCGCGGATATGAGCGTCGATGACCGGCAGGTATTCAGCCATTCCGTGCGCGCGCAGGCTTTCCCGGTACACGTCGTAGAACTCGACCATCGTTCCGTCGAGGTTCATGGTCATGACGAATTGACAGCCGGGCCGGGCCACGCGCGCGCATTCGCGAAGCACCGCCGGGAGGTCCGGTACGTTGTTGAGGCCGTTGTTGCTGACGATGAGGTCGACCGAGGCGTCGCCGAGCGGCAGGTTTTCGGCCGCGCCTTCGACGAGACTGATGTTCGTTATGCCGCAGTGCGCCGCCTTGAGGCGTGCCCTGTTCGCGGCGGCGCTCCACGGGTCCACGCCGTACACCGTGCACGAGGGCCCCAGGCGCATGGCGAGCTCGAGCATCGGAAAGCCCGTACCGGAACCGATGTCGAGGGCGGTAATTCCTTTACGGTAGTCGACGAGCTCGAGAAGGCGCCTGCCGAAGGGCGCCGACCAGAGCGGCGTGTCGTCGCAGCAGGAGGCGATGGTTTCGTCGTTCAGGTCGATGCCGGGCTCGGTGTCGCTCATACCGTGTGGCTCCAGTTATTCACCATTACATCTTCCGAGAGCTTCAGGCATAACGAGACCTTCCGGTACGTAGCGCATCTCCGGCACGGTTTCAGGATACATTCACCGTATAATCTCTTCATTGAACCGCCCGGTTTTTTCGGGGAACTGGATATCACGCCCTACGCGGCGCCGTCGCGATAGGACGAGATCTTGTCCTTGAGATCCCCGGCCATTGCGGAGATGTCCTTGGTGTGGCCCGTTATGTCCTCGGAGCGGGCCGCGTTGGCCTGCGAGAGCTCATTGATGCCGGTGATGGTGGTCATGACGTCGAGGGCGGCCGTCTTCTGCTCGGCGGAGGCGACCGATATCTCCTCGGCGCGCTCCTTGACGGTGCCGACCTCCCGGTGCGCCTCGCCGGTGGACTCGATTGAGATCTCCATGGCCGCGTTGACGGAGGCCATCACGCGGTTCGACTCCTCCACGCCGGCGAGGATCTCGCGCATCACGCCGATGGTGTCGCGGACGGCGCCGGTGCCCTTGCCGACCTCGCCTTCGCTTTTGGTGATGAGCGCGGCGATCTCCTTGACGCTGGAGGAGGTCTGGTCGGCGAGCTTGGCTATTTCGTCGGCGACCACGGCGAAGCCACGCCCGTACTCGCCGGCGCGCGCCGCCTCGATGGATGCGTTGAGCGACAGGAGGTTGATGCGGTCGGATATGTCGTTGATGATTTCCAGGATACCCGACATCTCCTTCGAGGTCGTGCCGATTTCGCTCATGCTGGTGTCCATGCGCCCTATGATGGCCTCGCCCGAGCGGGCCGTGGCGGCGATGGCGTCGGTGCGCGCGAGCGCGGTCGTGATGCGAGACTCCATGTCGCGCGAGAGCGCCACCAGGTCGTTCATGCGCCCGAGCAGGCCCTCCATGAGCTCGGACTGGCGACGGGCGCCGGCGCTGACCTGCTCGGTGCCGGAGGTGATCTCCTCCATGGTGGCTGTGATCTCCTCTATGGAGGAGGCCTGCTCCTGTATGTTCGCGGCGAAGTGCGCCGTGTCGTCGGAAAGCACGCGCGAGGATTCGTCCAGGCGCGCGGAGACGCTCTGCATGGACTGCATGAGGCTCTCGTTTATTTCGCGCTGCACGCGCTGCTCGCTTTCCGCGTCCTCGGCGCGGAGCTTTTTCGAGGTCTCGGTGAGGGTGGTCATCATCATGACCACGATGAACGATATGACGACGGTTATGCTCATGGAGGCGACGATGGCGCCCCGCACGGCCGGGTCGACGATCGGCGAGGAGACGACCGTGTATACGATGGTGACCTCCACCAGCACCGACATGACGACGAGGACCCAGCGCCTGCAGAAGAGCATGGAGAACAGTATGGGCATGATGAACGCGAACTCGCTGACCAGGAAGCGCTGGGCCGATCCCGAGGCCTCGTTTCCCCGGGCGTTTATGACCAGGCTGAGGAGCACCATGAAGGCCAGGATGTTCGCCGCGGCATTGTAATACCCGCGCGAAACGAGCAGCATGCTGAAGAGTATTGTCGCAATGATCATTGCAACGATGATATTCACCGTCTGGAAGATGCCCTTGGGTACGAGGATGTTCATGGCGGCAAGGAAGATAATGAGGACGGGGATGATGATTATGAAAAAGTACCAGATCACCCTGACCCTCCCGCGAAGGTCGTACGATTTCGGATCGTACCGTTCGAGTATCGTGTTTATTCCAAAATTCATATACACCTCCGCGGGGAATGCACTACTGTTTCAGTACGACCGATAACGGGATGCGAGGCTTGTATTCTGCCACCGAATTTTAATGTTGTCAAGAGCAAGACGAGGGGCCGATGGAGATTTATTTCGGATAACTTGCGACAGGGGTGCGAAGGGGAAATCCGGCGGCATTCCGCCCCGGCACGCGCTTTAATCAATACAGCGGCTGAAAATACTGCCATCGCAAGGAGCGCAGGCCGACGCGGCGATCTCAACGGGCAATGGCTTATTCATGAAACCCGGTACGTAAAGAGATCGCCACGCCCCGGTACGGCGGGGGCTCGCGATGACAGGGTATTTCCGGAACCCTTACGCTCGTGTGATGTGTACCCGCCGCAACGCGCTGCAGTCCGCTTGAGGAACCCGTCATCGCGCTGAGCGCGGCGACTCGGCTACCGCACTCAGATATCCGGAAACTCCGGCTTCTTCTTTTCGAGGAAGGCGCCCACGCCGTGGAAGCATTCGCCCGAGGCGATGAGCTCGACGGCGCGGCGCTCCTCCTCCTCGAGCGAGGCGTCGTAGCCGGTGTTCCGGCTGTTGCGGATGAGCGCGAGCGCGTGGCGGACGGCCCGGGGGCCGTTGTCGGCGATGAGGGTTGCCATGCCGAGGGCCTCGTCGAGCGCGGTGCCGGGTTCGCAGACGCGGTTGACCAGGCCCATGGCGAGCGCCTCGCCCGCGCCGACCTTCCGCGCCGTGAGGACGAGCTCCGCGGCGCGCGATGCTCCCACCAGGCGCGCGAGGGCCGCGCCGCCGCCCCAGTCGGGCATGAGGCCGAGGCGCGCCTCGGAGAAGCAGATGACGGCCGTCTTTACCATGACGCGCAGGTCGCAGCGCACCGCGAGCTCCGCGCCGCCGCCGTAGGCGTCGCCGCTCAGGGCCGCGATGATCGGCACCGGGAGCGAGACGAAGGCGTCGACCGCGCGCCGGATGTGCGCGATCGCCGCGCGCGCGGGCGCTTCATCCTTCGTGCTGACGGAATCGACGATGCGCTGTACCATGGGGTTGTCGGGGTGCACGTCGAAGCCCGCGCTGAAGGAGCGCTCCCCGGTGGCGGTGAGGACGATCGCGCGCGGGAGCGATGCGGCGAGCTCGCGCGCGACGCCCGCCAGCAGATCGAACATCACGTCGTTGAAGGCGTGCAGGCGGTCGGGCCGGTCGAGCGTGACGACCGCCACGGCGCCCTTTCGTTCGAGACGTATATTCGCTTCGCCCATGTCCGTGCACCTCCGCTGGAATGACGCGACGCGTCGCGCGCCGCGCGTCAACATCACGTCCACGCCGTTGTGCGACTTACGAAATGGAAACCACCGTGCGCCCCTTGAGCGTTCCGGCCTTCATCGCCGCAAACTTCTCCTCGAGCCCCTCGAGCGTGGTCTCCGCGGCCAGGTCGGAAAGCCACGGGAACTTCCACGCGCCCGCGAGCAGACCCCACACCTCGCGCCGGAGCGCCATGGGGCAGTTCTGCGAATCGATGCCGAAGAGCGAGACGCCGCGCAGGATGAACGGATAGACCGTGATGGGTAGCTCCGGCATGATGTTGCCGCAGCAGGTGACCGCGCCGCCCGCCACGACCGACTTGAGGCCGAAGGCGAGCACGGAACCGCCCACCGTGTCGACGCAGCCGGCGAAGCGCTCCTTGAGGAGCGGACGCGTCGGCTGGTCCGCGCTTTCGTCCGCGCCCAGGATGGACTTCGCGCCGCACTTTTTGAGCAGCTCGTCGGCGCCGGCGCCGCCCTGTAGCGCGACGACCGAAAATCCAAGGTGGGACAGGATGGAAAGCGCCATGCTCCCCACTCCCCCCGCCGCGCCGGTTACGAGGATTTCGCCCCGCTCGGGCGTTATGCCCCATCTAAGCAGGCGGTGCACCGAAAGGCCCGCCGTGAGGCCCGCGGTGCCGAACACCATCGCCTCGCGAAGCGTAAGCCCCGAAGGAAGGGGCAGCGCCCACGCCGAGGGCACGCGTATACGACGGCCGTAGCCGCCGGAGGTGTTCATGCCCAGGTCGTAGCTCGTCACGATGACC
Organism: uncultured Leptospirales bacterium; assembly: GCA_964625625.1. Classification (GTDB taxonomy): domain Bacteria; phylum Spirochaetota; class UBA4802; order UBA4802; family UBA5368; genus MVZN01. The sequence continues at coordinate 24,737 of CAZVEG010000049.1, forward strand.
TCGTCGCCGGGTTTGAACGCGCCGTCGGCGCAGGAGACCACCACGCCCGCCGCGTCGATCCCCGGCGTGTGCGGATAGCTTCTGGTGACGCCGCGGTTCCCCGAGGCCGAGAGCATGTCCTTGTAGTTGAGCGAGGAGTAGCGCACATCGACGACGAGCCCGCCCTCGGGCAGATTGTCGAGCGAGCGCTCCTCGATCGCCCGCGCGAACGATTTGTCCTCGCGCTCGCGCACCACCAGGGCCTTGAACGTTTCGCTTTTCATGATTCCTCCTCCCGTTTTTGTGTACGGCCGCGGACCCGCTGTACGCGCGGTCCCCGTGCCGCCGGCGGACGCGCGCCCGCCGGAGTTGTTATTTCTTCCGCGATTTTTTCGCGTGTTTTCCGCCCTCGCGCCGCACCTCCCGCAGGGTCTGTATGAGCGATTCGATGGAGGCGTTCAGCTGGCGGCGCGAATGGTTGAGATTGAACATGACGCAGGCCCCCATGAGGCCCGAAAAGACCATCTCGGTGATGCGCTCGGTATCGGCCGCGGGATCGACCTGGCCGGCGGTTTTACCCTCGTCGAGCGCGCGCCGTATCATCCCCCGCAGGCGGACGAAGCCCTCGTTCACCTCTTCGGCGAGCTTCGGGCTCTGCCCGGCGAGCTCCACGGCGAAGGTCACGAATACGCAGCCGCCGGGGAAGGCGTGGGCGTCGGCAAGGTAGCGGTCGCGGTAGTTTTCGAGGAGCTTCTGTATGCGGTCCACGGGGTGGTCCAGGGAATCGAGGCCGGCGAGGTTCTTCTCGCGCCATATCTTCCGGGCGCGCGAGAGGGCCGTGGTGAAGAGCTCTTCCTTGGTCTTGAAGTGGTTGTAGAAGCCGCCCTTGGAGGTGCCCGCCGCGGTGATGATGTCCGTGGTGGAGGTGTTGACGTAGCCCTTTACGGAGAAGAGCTTGAGGGACTCGTCGATTATGCGGTCTTTGAGGGTCATGCGTGCTCCCGGGGGCCGGGTCCGGTGTGACAGACCGACCGGTCTGTCTGTACCATGCCGGGTACCGAGGGGGTTTGTCAAGCAGGATATGTTTTATTGTGCTTTTTCTCAAGGGGGTGTGAGTTCTTCGCATGAGGTCCCCATGCGGGGGGGGCGAGCTTATCCGCTCGTGGGGGCTCTGTCCTTTCTTTTTGGCGAAAAAGAAAGGACCAAAGAAAACGCGCCTCGCCGGCGGGCTGCGCTCACACGCCGCGCGGCTTGGCTTTGTATTTCATGTAACGATTTGATGTTTC
>CAZVEG010000050.1:0-25979 GCA_964625625.1 uncultured Leptospirales bacterium
GGTAACTTCAAGGAATACCTCGCGGACAGGCCCGCGCTGTTCAGGGGCGGACTGGCGGTGCTCGTGAACAAGGGAAGCGCATCGGCTTCGGAGATTTTCGCGGGGGCCATCAAGGACAACAGGCGCGGCAAGCTCGTCGGTGAAAAGACGTTCGGCAAGGGATCCGTTCAGAAATCGTACAACCTCAACGAGAAGATCGGCCTCGCCCTTACCATCGCCAAGTACTACACGCCCTCCGGCGTTTCCATACACGGCAAGGGTATCGAGCCGGATTTTGTCGTATCGTCCGAAAGCTTTCCCGAGGAGGATCGGAAAAACGTCAACGCGATCTACAGGGAGAAGCTGGTCGACGCGTTTGTAAAAACGCACAGGGGTTATACCCCGGAGAACAGGAAGGAGTTCATGGAATTCCTGAAAGGGCACAATCTCCCGATCACCGAGAGGAGCGCCGGCTACATACTCAAGAACGAAATCTATCGGTTTTCCAGGCAACCGCTGTTCGACCTCGAGTTCGACTCCCAGCTGAAAAAGGCGATAGAAGTTGTCGGCAAAGAGTCGTGACATACTGGGCCTGGGGCTGGAAAGTTCGTGCGATGAGACCTCGGTTTCCGTGGTACGGAACGGCCGCGAAATTCTCTCAAACCTCATCTACAGCCAGATTGACCTGCACAGGGATTACTTCGGTGTAGTGCCCGAAATCGCCTCGCGCGCGCACCTCGAGACCGTTAACGGTCTTGTCGACGGGGCTCTTCGCGAAGCCGGTGTATCGTTCGGAGACCTCGATTATGTTGCGGCGACGCAGCGCCCGGGCCTGATCGGCTCGCTGCTCATCGCCCTGCAGTCGGCGAAGGCCATCTCCTATGCGATGACTGTCCCGATGATCGCCGTTAACCACCTCGAGGCGCACCTCTACGCGCCGTTCCTGGAGGGCAGGGAGCCGGTCTACCCGTATATAGGGCTCCTGGTTTCCGGGGGCAATACGGCATTGTACCATGTGCGCGGAATCGCCGATTTCACGCTTATCGGCAAAACGGTGGATGACGCCGTCGGCGAGGCCTTCGACAAGGTGGCCAAACTGCTGGACCTCGGCTATCCCGGAGGACCGGCAGTGGAGCGCCTTGCCCGTTCGGCGGTTTCAAAGAAAAAGCTTTTTCCGAAAATCCTGCCCGATCCGAACGGCGATTTCCGCTTCTCGTACAGCGGGCTCAAGACCGCCGTCATCCAGTACCGGCGCGTGAATCCCGGGGCCGACAGGGCGGAGCTGGTCTACTCGTTCCAGGAGCGGGCCCTGGAGATACTGGTCCGGCGCGTTTTCGCGGCCTCCCGTGAATTCAACATTCCCAGGATCGTTGTGGCGGGAGGAGTGGCCGCGAACGGAAGGTTGCGTGAGCTGCTTGCCGGGGCCCGCGGCGGGGATGAGGAGGTCATCGTCGCGTCGCCGGTGCTCTGTACGGACAACGCGGCGATGGTCGCGGGATTGGCTTATCACTACTTTCAGAAGGGGCTCTTCAGCCCGCTCGATATCGACGTCAGTGCGCGGGTCTGATAATCAACCGGCGCAGCAGCGGTCTTTCCCCTGTATCTTCGCCCTGTACATCGCCTTGTCGGCCAGGTCGAGGAGCACAAAGCTGTCTTTCATGGATTCGTCGATCTCGGCAACGCCAATGCTCACCGTAACGCCCTCGGGCAGCTCGCTTCCCTTCGAGGTGATTTCCTTTATTTCCCTGGAAATTTTCCGGGCGATCTTCATGGCGTTCTGTCGCGCGGTGTGGGGCAGAACCACCAGAAACTCCTCCCCACCGTAACGGCCGACCGAATCTATCTTACGTATACAGCGGCGCAGCGTGGAGCCGACCATGGCGAGCACCTGGTCGCCCACCTTGTGGCCGTAAACGTCATTGAAGCGTTTGAAGTTGTCGATGTCTATGAAAAGCACCGACAGGGGGAGTGAGTAGCGCCTTGCCCTCTGGAACTCGTGGTCGAGATCGTTGTCGATGTACTCGTGGGTAAAGGCGCCGGTCAGGCCGTCGTGCGTCGCGGCCTCGATTATGCCGGCCATGCTGTCTTTGATGAAAACAGCCACGTCCATTCCCGTCGTGCTGAAGTGATCGACGACGGCGGTCTTGAGGCTTACCGGCCGGCCGAGGATTCGGGAAAGCTCCTTGCGGTTTTCGGTAATGCTGTCCCAGAGTGATTTCGCGTGGTCTTCCGTCGTGGAGTAATGGAAGATCGTTTCGAGCAGGACCGAATACGGTGAATCGGTCTCGTGTCTGAGCGATTCGATGACGAAAGTGAGGACGGTGTCGTCGTTGAAATCGGACAGTATGTCCAGGTCGATGTTTTCTTTTGTCTGTAGAATTCTGTTTATCATGACCGCACCTGCCGGCGCTGAAGGCGGGAATGACGGTTCGTTCGAAATGAAAAATGCCTCAAAAAAAGCAGATATCCATTCGACAATCTATTCAGCACCATAATCGCGAGTGGATGTCAATCGAATTTTAAGCAAGAACGGATCACAAGCCGCGGAAGCGGAACGCGGTTGTGGTAAAATCAGGGTGGGACAGTTTTCGATTAGCGGCAGGAAGAGCGCTTCGCTATATGAAACAAATTTCTTGATCATTTCGTGAAAACGGCGTATAGGTGCCTGGAGAAGAACGGGATATGGCCAGAAAAGAGACGTTCCACAACCTCATCGACATCTGCATCCAGATGGAGGAGAATCCCGACCTTGCGGGAAACGCGAAGGAGATGTTCCGACAGCTCCTGGCCGAATACTTTTTCAGGAGTGACGTGTACGACAGCAAGAAGATAGCCTACCTCATCGAGAACATGGCGCTGCCGGATTTCCTGGACGAGCACAGATCCCTGGTCGAGGTCGACATCGACAGGCTTCGGGCGTTTATCGAAGGGGATACGATCAACGATTCGCTCGGCGGCAGGATCATGATCACCGCCGATTACCTGAAGGCCTTTTATCCGCACCATCCGCCGGCATTCAACAAGCTCCCTCCCGACGTCCGGGAAGAGCTGCTGCAGAAGGTGAAGAACCGGAACCAGCTCATCGTCGACGCTTTTGAAAAGATAATGACCGACAGGGCGGCGGACCGCTCGAGAAAGGTCATTACACTGGTCGCCCTCATTTTAAAGAATATTCACAGGAAAACCGGGCTTCCGCTCAATCCGCTCGGAGCCCCGGCGGAGACCGTAATACGGGGCATATTCAGGAATTGCGACGACGTATTCAACGCGAAACAACGGCAACTCGCGGAGCTGAACGACGATACTAAAATAAAGGAAACCATAAAGGCGTTTTTCACTGTAAAGAAGTTCCAGGACCTCGCGGGAATAACCAGGTTGTTCAAGGCGGAGCTCGACCGCTATCGCAAGAGGGCGTTGCGGGGATAACGGGAGTTCAGCGCGGATCGCCGGAACGCGACGAATAGTAGTAATAGAGCAGGAGGTCTGTCAGCACGAGCAGGCCGACAATGACATAAAAGATTATCACCCAGTCGATTCCGGTGATGATTTTATTGACAATTCCGAAACCATAGCCCGTCAGCACGAGCCAGAGAAAGAGCTTCGATTTTCCCCGTACATCCTTCAATTTGACGGATTTGTAAATGGACGCGGGCCAGGAAGCCCCGAAACAGACCAGCATTAATGCCTCGAACATCACATACCTCCACGAGAGCTAAAGAAGCCTTAAAATCATCCGTTTGGCAACAGGAAAGGCGGGGTATGGAACCCCCGCCTTTCTCAAAAAGCCGGTGTTATGCAGGCCTACTTGACGAAACCAAGGGCTTTCCCGATGACCGGGGAAAGCTTGACGATGACACCGGCGAAAACGACGGAGACCATGCTCATGAGCTTGAGGAGAATGTTGAGCGACGGGCCGGCGGTGTCCTTGAAGGGATCGCCTACCGTGTCGCCGATAACGCCGGCCTTATGGGCATCCGAGCCCTTTCCGCCGTAGTTACCCTTCTCGATGTATTTCTTCGCGTTGTCCCATGCGCCGCCGGCGTTGTTCAGCATGCAGGCCACCGAGAAACCGGTAGCGAGCGATCCGGCGAGAAGACCCATGACGCCGGCAACCCCGAGCACCAGTCCGGTCACGACGGGGATGAGGAGCGCCAGGAACGAAGGAACGATCATCTTGCTCTGTGCGCCCTTGGTCGATATTTCGACGCAGCGGGCGTAGTCGGGCCTCTGGGTTCCCTGCATGATGCCGGGGAACTCCTTGAACTGCCTGCGGACTTCCTCCACCATCGCGCCCGCGGCGCGGCCGACGGCTTTTATCGTCATGGCGCAGAAAACGAAGGCGACCATGGCGCCGAGGAAAAGGCCGCAGAGTACCAGCGGGTTCATGAGCGACATGTCGTAGGCTGCCGCGAAGTGCTTGATCTGCGCGGTGTGCGCGACCACGTCGAAATCGCTGGCGACGACGCCTTCAGGCAGCTTGTGGTAGAACTTCACCGCGCCGACCTGGAAATAACCTTCGGGCGACAGAACGGCGTACTTGCCGATCCATATTTTGACTTCTTCGATGTAGGCCGAGAGAAGGGCCATGGCGGTAAGGGCCGCGGAACCGATGGCAAAACCCTTTCCGGTCGCGGCGGTGGTGTTGCCAAGCATGTCGAGCGCGTCCGTTCTCTTGCGAACTTCCGGGGGAAGGTGGCTCATCTCGGCATTGCCGCCCGCGTTGTCGGCGATGGGGCCGTACGCGTCGGTTGCAAGCGTGATGCCGAGGGTCGCGAGCATGCCGACCGCCGCGAAACCGATACCGTAGAGGCCGTATACCGCGCCGTTGGTAAATCCGCCGGCGGAGGCGTAGGCGACGATGATGCCGATAACGATCGTTACGACGGGAATGCCGGCCGAGAGCATGCCGGTCGACATACCGTCAAGAATGCCGGTCGCCGGTCCCATGGTGTGCTGCTTGGCGATTCCCTGAGTGGGGGCGTACTCATCGGCGGTGTAGTACTCGGTCGACTGGCCGATGATGAGTCCGGACATGAGGCCCGCTATGACGGCGCCGAAGATCCCCCAGGTGATGAGATTGACATACGCGAGGACCGCGAGCGCGGCGATGATCATGAACGAGCTTCCCCATACGCCGATGTTAAGGGAAACGAGAAGGTTTTTCATGGTCGCCTCTTCCTTCGTGCGGACCATGAAGATGCCGATGATCGAAAAGACGATTCCCAGACCGGCGACGATCATGGGGGCGATGATCGGCTTGACCACTTCGCTCGCCTCGGTGGCGATCAGCGGAAGGGCCGCGCCGAGGGCCGCGGTGGCGAGAATGGAACCGCAATAGGACTCGTAGAGGTCGGCGCCCATGCCGGCGACGTCGCCCACGTTGTCACCCACGTTGTCGGCGATGGTCGCCGGGTTGCGGGGATCGTCCTCGGGAATTCCGGCCTCGACTTTTCCCACCAGGTCGGCTCCCACGTCCGCCGCCTTGGTGTAAATGCCGCCGCCCACGCGGGCGAAGAGCGCCTGCGTCGACGCGCCCATCCCGAAGGTGATCATGGTGGTCGTGATCTCAACGAGCTTCGCGTGCTTGAATTCAACGCTGTTGATCAGGTGCATGTCGAAAACGCCGCCGGCGATGCCGATCTTGTGCACGAGGGCTTCGCTCAGGCTCCAGATGTTGTTATCGTAGAGATAATTGAGGATCATGTACCAGAGTGAGATGTCCAGAAGGCCGAAACCGACGACCACGAGACCCATGACGGCTCCAGACCGGAAGGCCACCTGGAGACCGCGGTTAAGCGATTTCGACGCGCCCTGGGCCGTCCGTGAAGAGGCGTTGGTGGCGGTCTTCATACCGAGGAAACCGCAGAGGCCCGAAAAGAAACCGCCGGTGAGAAAGGCGACCGGCACGAACGGGTTCTGGATTCCGAAATACGCGAGTACGGCGAACAGTATCACCAGCGCTATGAAAACGAAGGTGACCACCTTGTACTGGCGTTTGAGATAGGCATACGCGCCCTCACGGACGTACCCGGCTATCTCTTCCATCTTCTCATTGCCTTTCTCCGCTCCCATCATCAGCCGGTATAAGACCCAGGCGAAGAAGAGGGCAATGAGCGACGCCACCGGGGCGATATAAAACAGAGGATTAACCATAGTGAGTCACTCCTTTACCATTAGTTTTTATTTGTAAAGACTGCCCGTCCGGCCGTTCCGGACGGGCGTGAATACGCTGAATCATTTTTCCATCGCGTTAAGAACATATTCCGCGAGGTCGAAGGTCTGAAGGTTCTGGATGTCCAGCTCGTTCGCGCCGTCCGACAGCATGGTCAGGCAGAACGGACAGGCCGTCGCTATTTTCGTGGCCCCGCTCGACTGCGCGTCCTTGGTCCGGAACTGGTTTATCCGGGTACCGATGTGCTCTTCGATGAACATGCGCGCGCCGCCCGCCCCGCAGCAGAAGCTGCGATGATGGTTGCGGCTCATCTCGACGATTTTGGTTCCGGGGATCGCCTTGATGATGTCGCGCGGCGCCGCGTATATCTCGTTGTAACGGCCGAGGAAGCACGAGTCGTGATAGGTGACGGTCTCGTTGAGCGGCTCGACGAGCTTGACCTTTCCCTTCTTGATGAGGTCGGCGATGATTTCGGTGTGGTGATACACCTCGTAATTCGCCTCGAGGGGAGCGCCGTCCGAGCCCTTGGCGAGCCCGGCGAACTTCGCGTATTCCTTCTTGATCACGTTATAACCGTGCGGGCAGGTGGTGACGATCTTCTTCACCCCGTAAGCCTTGAATATCTCGAGGTTCTGGGTCGCCAGCGCGTGGAAGAGATACTCGTTGCCGGCGCGCATGGCGGCGTCGCCGCAGCAGGCTTCCTCGGCGCCGAGGATTCCGACCTTGTAGCCGGCCTTCTGGAGGATTTTGATCAGCGCGATGCCGATCTTCTGGTTGCGCTTGTCGAAGGAAGCGTAGCAGCCGACGTAGTACAGGTAGTCGACCTCCGGATCCTCGGAAAGCGTCTTGACGCCGAGGTCGGCGGGCAGCCAGTCGCCGCGTCCCGCGAAGCCGAAGCCGAACGGGTTGGAATTGTTCTCCATGTTCGAGAGCGTCGTCTGGAGTTCGGGCGCCATGGAGCCTTCCATGAGTATCTTGTAGCGGCGCATGTCGTTGATCTTGTTGATGTGTTCGATCTGAACGGGGCAGTTCTCCACGCACGCGGCGCAGTTGGTGCACGACCATATTTCGTCGTCCTGAACGTGCTCGCCGATGAGCATCTTCGATTCCACGGTCGCCGCGTCCTGGCCGGCCTTCTTCGCTTCCATGAGTTTCGGGACGCGCTCGTCCATGGCCGCCTTGACGTCGTTGACGATCTTCTTCGGGGAAAGCGGTTTCTCGGTGAGATACGCCGGGCAGTTGTCCTGGCAGCGGCCGCAGCGCGTGCATGCGTCGCCGTCCATGAGCTGTTTCCAGGTGAACTGCTCGACCGAGCCGACGCCGAACGACTCGGCGGTCTCGAAGGTCTCGGGCGAGATCGGCTTCATCGAATACTTGGTTTTCGTGTTTTCATTGTCGAGGTTCTGGAAATAAACGTTCAGCATGGTGGTGGCGACGTGGCCGAGCTTGTCCGAGCCGACCAGCCCGATGAAGGAGAAGGCCGAGACCATATGCAGCCACCAGTTGACGTAGTGCATCGTCTCCAGCGCGGGCTTCCCGATCCAGGAAAACGCGTAGGCCAGGGCGTACCCGAAGGGCGACCAGACCTCGAATACCGGGAAATCGGTGATCGCTATGCGCATCGCCTCGTTGAAGAAGCCGGTGAGGATTATGAAGGTGATGAGCACGAGCGCGAAGGTATCGATCATCTTGGTATCGAGCCTGGAGGGTTTCACCTTGTAGCGGCGGTAGATGGCCATGCCGAGGCCGATCAGCACGACCGCGCCGAAAAGATCACCGGCGAGTGACCATATAAGGTAGAAATTGCCATAAATGAACTTGGTGTGGAAGAAGAGCTCGGTGAAGTCTTCCTGCACCACGATGATCATCGTCACTATGAACAGGCCGATGAAGCCCCAGAAGAGGCTCACGTGGAAGATGCCGGCGTAGGATTCGCGGAGCACCTTGGCCTGGAAGATGACGTACTTTAAAAACGCGTAGATTCTCTTTTCGTGGAAATCCGTGCGGAGCTCTCCGACTCCCTGTCTCCAGATCCTGATTCTACGGTAGAGGGTGATGCCGAGATAGATGAACGCGGCGAACATGAAGATGTATATGCCCCAGCGCATGAAGCCATGCGGGCCGCCAACATTGAAGTACATCTGACGGGCGATGTCGGTGGCGGGCATATCGTACAAACCGGCGAAATTCATAAGAAATCCTCCGCTTCTGTTAGATATGAAACGATAATCGCTGGTGATAAATCGAGTTCTTTATGAACTCATACGGAACGGATTTGTTGCATACATGGCGGATATGACGGTTTTCCGCCCCTCTGTCGGGGATAAACCCGCGTCCTCCGGGCCCGCAACAACCCCAATACAAACCTGACTACTCAAAGTCCATTACGTAACCGTGGGGATGGTTGTCAACTTTATTTTATCGATGAAACATGACATATTAATATGAATGTATATATTTGTATATTGACTCGAGCCCGAATGTAAAAGGGTCCGCAAAGCCCTTTTTTTGGTGATCGCGCGCGTTTGTCGTGATATATTTCAGCAATCGAAGCGGACAATTTTTATTGACACCGCTTCTGAAAGGGGCTCATAGTGGGCCCCTTGCGAGAGCCGCCACCGCGGCGCCCGCGGACATCGAGCTATCTTATCCAGAGTGGTGGAGGGACTGGCCCCGAGAAGCCACGGCAACCGTCCCCGTTAAGGGACAGGTGCTAACTCCAGCGGATGACAATCCGGGAGATGGGATGGCAGTTTATTGAAGAATAAACCGCTATCGCCTGTTTCCGATACGCGGTTTTTTTAATGGAGAGAAGGCCCGCTTTGCCGGGCGAAAGCATGAAGACGAACGGAATACTCGACGTGCCCGATGACTCGGTAGGATTCGTCAAGACCGGGTACTTCACCTTCGCGGCGGCGCCGGAGGAGATGCAGCTGGTTTCCGGCCGGAAACTGGGACCGGTCACGCTCGCCTACGAGACCTACGGAAAACTCAACGAGGCGCGCACGAACGCGGTGCTCCTCCTTCACGCGCTTTCTGGTTCCGCGCACGCGGCCGGGTATCACAGCAACGACGACCTGTATCCCGGCTGGTGGGACCTCTATGTCGGTCCCGGGAAGACGTTCGATACGGATAAGTATTTCATCATCTGCTCGAACGTAATCGGGGGATGTACGGGCTCTACGGGGCCGGCTTCAATCGATCCGGCCACGGGCAGGGAATACGGACTGAATTTCCCGATCGTCACCATCCAGGACATGGTGAACGCCCAGTATCAGCTGGTACGCTATCTGGGAATTGACCGGCTGCTCGCGGTGGCGGGCGGCTCCATGGGCGGGATGCAGGCGCTCCAGTGGTGCATCTCGTATCCGGACATGGTCGCCTCGGCGATTCCCCTGGCGAGCTCGGCCTCGCTTTCGGCTCAGGGGATCGCGTTCAACGAGGTGGGGCGTCAGGCGATCTTTCGCGATCCGAACTGGCGCGGTGGCGACTATTACGGCGGAAGTAAACCCGAGGCGGGGCTGGGGCTCGCGCGCATGATCGGCCACATCACCTACATGAGCGAGGAGCTCATGCACGAGAAATTCGGACGGAGGCTCCAGAACGCGGACCTGTTCAGCTTCAACTTCGAATCCGAGTTCATGGTGGAATCGTACCTGCACCACCAGGGGATAAAGTTCGTAAACCGCTTCGACGCCAACTCGTACCTCTACATCACAAAGGCGATCGATTACTTCGACCTGAAGGCCGATTACGGCAGCCTCGCCGCGGCGTTCGAAAACGTGACGGCCGATTTCCTCATCATCAGCTACACCTCGGACTGGCTGTATCCGAGCGAGCAGTCCAGGGAGATCGTGCGTGCGCTTCGCGCCTGCGGCAAGCACGTCGGCTATACCGAGATCGACTCGGATACCGGGCACGATACCTTCCTGCTCGACGACAGGCAGACACAGCGCAATATAGCGAATTTCCTGAGGAGCCAGTTTGAAAAGCACGGTTGATCACGGCGGCGAGGTCCGCGCGGGGTATGACATCATAATAGAGGAGGTCCCCGCGTATTCGCGCGTGCTCGACCTTGGCTGTGGAGACGGTGTGCTGCTGCACACGCTCCAGCGCGTAAAGAAGATTGACGGCTACGGTGTCGAGCTTTCGGCCGAGGGGGTGAGCATGTGCCTCGAGAAGGGGCTCTACTGCTACCAGGGCGACATCGACGACGGTCTCGCCGATTACAAGAGCAACTCGTTCGATTACGTTATCCTCAACCAGACGCTGCAGAGCACCAAGAAACCGGAATACGTGCTGGCCGAGATCATGCGCATAGGTAAAAACGCGATCATTAGTTTCCCGAATTTCGGGTACTATCATATCCGCCTGCAGCTTCTCTGCAGGGGGACCATGCCGAAGAACAGGCTGCTGCCGTACGAGTGGTACGAGTCGCCGAACATCCACCTTCTCACCATAAGAGACTTCCTGCGCTATTGCCGCGGGAACCGCTACCCGGTCAAGAAACAGCGCCACTTCAACGTCGGAACCGGGGGCGTGTCGTTGCCGACCGTCGCCGCGGCCAATCTGTTCGCCCAGTACGGCATGTTTGTTCTTGACGGCGAAAAATTCACCGGCTCCTCCTGATTGCACCATGCCACCGTTCAAAGTGATATCGCGGTACAGGCCTTCGGGCGACCAGGAACGCGCGATCGACCTCCTGGCGAAAGGTATAGACGAAGGTATGAAGTACCAGACCCTGCTCGGCGTTACCGGTTCGGGCAAGACGTTTACCATGGCCAAGGTGATCGAGCGGGTGCAGAAGCCCGCGCTGGTGCTCACGCACAACAAGACGCTCGCGGCCCAGCTCTACCGCGAGTTCAGGGAGTTCTTCCCCCAGAACGCGGTCGAGTACTTCGTTTCCTATTATGATTACTACCAGCCCGAGGCCTACGTGGCCTCGCAGGACCTTTACATAGAAAAGGACGCCTCGATCAACGACGAAATCGACCGCCTGCGCCTGAAGGCTACCTCGTCGATTCTTACCCGCGGCGATGTCATCGTGGTTTCCTCCGTCTCGTGCATCTACGGCCTGGGCAGCCCGGATGATTTCGAGAAGCTGCACGTTCCCCTGCGTGCGGGTGACGACTTCGGGCGCGACGAACTGCTGCGGCGACTCGTCGCCATCCACTACACGCGCAACGACATCTCGTTCACCCGGGGCACCTTCCGGGTCCGCGGCGATATGGTGGAAATATTTCCGGCCTATCTCCAGGAGTCGGTCCGTGTGGACTTCTTCGGCGACGAGATAGAGGCGTTGCACCGCACCGACCCGCTTACCGGAAAGAAAATCGAGAAGATCGACACCACCTACATCTACCCGGCCAAGCATTTCGTCTCGACCGGCGATGAAATGAAGGTCACGGTGAAGATGATCGAAGAGGAGCTTTCCGCTCGCCTGGAGACCCTCAGGTCCGAGGGCAGACTCCTCGAGGCGCAGCGTCTGGAGAGCAGGACGCGCTACGACATGGAGATGCTCCTCGAGATGGGCTACTGCTCGGGAATCGAGAACTACTCGCGCATCATCGGGCGGCGCGCGGCGGGAGCACCCCCTCCCACGCTCCTCGATTATTTCAAGGGGAACCTGATGCTTTTCGTGGACGAGTCGCACGTCACCCTGCCGCAGGTCCGCGGCATGTTCGAGGGGGACCGCTCGCGGAAGACGAACCTCGTGGAATACGGTTTTCGTCTGCCCTCCGCGCTCGATAACCGGCCGCTCTATTTCGAGGAGTTCGAGCGCATCATCGACCGCGCCGTTTTCGTTTCGGCGACACCGGCGGACTACGAGCTTTCGGTCAGTTCGCGGATCGTGGAGCAGGTGATACGGCCCACGGGGCTCATCGATCCGGCGATCGAGGTGCGCCCCGCGCGAAACCAGGTCGACGACCTCATCGGGGAAGTGCGCAAACGCGCGGAACGGAGCGAGCGCGTGCTGGTGACCACGCTTACCAAGAAGATGAGCGAGGACCTTACCGCGTACCTCGAAAGCGCCGGAATACGCGCGAAGTACCTGCATTCCGAGATCGAGACCATCGAGCGCGTGGAGATCATCCGCGATCTCAGGAAAGGCGAGTTCGACTGCCTGGTCGGGATCAACCTCCTGCGCGAGGGGCTCGACATCCCCGAGGTGTCGCTGGTCGCCATCCTCGACGCCGACAAGGAGGGCTTCCTGCGCTCGGCGCGCTCGCTCATCCAGACGGCGGGGCGCGCGGCGCGCAACCTGGGCGGCACGGTCATAATGTACGCTGAAAAGATAACGCCCTCGATGCAGACGGCGATCGACGAGACCTATCGCCGTCGTGAGATCCAGAACCGTTACAACATCGAGCACGACATAACCCCCGCGTCCATCTCGAAGGATATCGTGGATATAATAGAGCGGGAGTACCACAGCGACGACGAGTACGCCTCGTACGTGGCCGAATATAAAAACGCCTACCGTACCTCGAACGCGGAAACGCTGAAGGAGCTCGTCGAGACCATCCGTGCCGACATGCTGGAGGCGGCGTCGAACCTCGAATTCGAGAAGGCGGCGGTGCTGCGCGACCAGATGATGGAAGCCGAGAAAAAACTCTCTCTGCTCGGAAAGGCGAAAAAATGATACGGATGCCCGTTGAAAGCGATATACTCCACGTCATCGATGCCGCGCTCCGCGAGGATATCGGCGACGGGGACATTACCTCGAACGCCATCTTCACGGGCTCTGAGCTGTCCACGGCGCGCGTGGTCGCGAAGGAGGACGGCGTCTTTTGCGGCGGCGAGGTCGTACGCATCGTGTACCGTCGTGTAAGTCCCGAGGTGCGCGTGGCCGTGCTCAAAAACGACGGCGAGGTGATCGCGCGAGGTGAGACCGCCCTGATGCTCTCGGGGCCGAGTGCGGCGCTACTCACGGGCGAGCGGACGGCCCTCAATTTCGCCCAGCGAATGTCGGGCATCGCGACCGCCACCCGCGCCGCGGTCGCTCTGGTCGCGGGAACGTCGATCCGCATCCTCGACACGCGCAAGACCGCTCCGGGGCTTCGCCTTCTCGACAAATACGCGGTGGCCTCGGGGGGAGGGACCAATCACCGCATGGGCCTCTTCGATATGGTGATGATAAAGGACAACCACATCCGCGCCGCGGGCGGTATCGCCGGGGCGGTGCGGCGTGCGCGCGAGGCACACGGGACCCGCTACGGGATCGAGGTCGAGGTGACCACCGAGGCCGAGGCGCGCGAGGCGGCCGAATCGGGCGCCGACATCATCATGCTCGACAACATGGACAGGGAGCGCATGCGCGAGGCGATAGGGATCATCGCCGGCCGCGCGAAGATTGAGGTTTCGGGCAACATGGACGAGGCGCGCGTGCGGGAGGTCGCGGACCTCGCGATCGATTTTATTTCCATCGGCGCGCTCACGCACTCGGTCAGGGCGTTCGACCTCTCGATGCGCTTCGAGTAGGGCCGGGGCTATCCCCCGCCGGGTTTCAGCGTCGTGTAGGCCGGGTAAAAACCGTATCGCCGGTAGAAGGGGAGCGCCTCCTCGTTTCCCGCCGCCACGACGATCGTGATCCCCGTCGCCTCCCCCGCCTTCAGCCATTCGATGGCTCGTCGCAACAGCCTGTCGCCCGTGCCGGAACGCCGATACTCCTCCTCGATGAAAATCGAATCGACCTCGCCGAGCCCGTTGCGGTCGATCGTGCTTATGCAATAACCCGCGATCGTCGCGCCGTCGCGCGCCACATCGATGTTGATGTCGATATCGTCTCCGAGGAATTTTTCGATCCGCTTTTCGAACGTGAAGGATTCGTAATACGGGCCGAAATGCGGCGAGCGCCGCAGGTGGTGAAGCCTGAGATTCTCCCACAGCGGCCGTATGACCTCGATCCCGGTCAATGGCACGGTGGTTATATCGATCGTTCTCATGAGTGGCCCTTTGTGTTTACTGCCGGCTTGCCCACCGGTGGCCGCTGAGCGCGATGAGCAGTATCGCCGGCATGTAGAACAGCCAGGTCATGATCATGCAGTACGGCGCGATCGATTCGACCCGTATGTTGTAGAGCACGCCGATGATCTCGGTCGCGAACCAGGAGCTTACGCCCGTGGCGATGAGCCAGGCGTTTCGCGCGGGGAAGAGCCGGTTTCGCACCGTCTCCCATCCCACCCAGAGGGAAGTCGTGAGGATGAGGGCGTAAAAGAGCGAGGGATAGAACTGACCGGCCGCGTGAAGCGGAGCGGCGAGGAACGCGAAGATGACCGCGACGGGGGCGTAGAAGCAGAGCGGGAATGCCATGCGGCGCGCGAGCGGCGTGTCGGACCGGAGGAAGCGGAAGCCCCGTGCGTGACGTATGATAAGAAGGATATGCGCGAGAATGGAGAGTATGGCTCCGACGAGGAAGGCGGCGTTTTTAAGCGAAGCGTCGTCGTGATATACCCAGACGCTCATGGCCGCGTCGACGATGACGATGCAGACGTACGCCGCGACGAGCAGGAGTGTATCCTTCGCGCCGAGGCCGTTCTTCCCGATTGCGAACACTATGAGGGCGCAGAGCAGGGAGACCACGGGCTTCGCGAAGGCCGGGTAGACGCTGCCGGTGCCGTAGAGATGATTGATCCAGTCGATCGAGAAAAACGATCCGGTGATGAAGAGCGCACCGGCCGAGGCGGCGATGACGAGCCAGAGCCTGGGATTTACGGTCTGTGGATTGGCGGCCTCTGTCATTGTGGTCCTCCTGTCGTTTTGTGTTATTTTTACATACCGATACACAGACGAATTGTTCTTGTCGCTCGTGGACGATAATTTTCAGCCACCGGTCAGCAGTATGTACAGCGTGAGGGTTCCCTGCGCGATCGAGAGCGCGAGCGTGGCGGCCAGCATGAGGCGAGATATCGGAAGCGTAAACTCCGTGCGTCCCCTGTGGATGAACCAGGTGTGGGCGCAGAACGCGAATATCCCCCCGCATGAGACCATGAGCGAGATGACAAGCCCGGCCGTTTCGCCGTCTTTCAGCGGTATGAGCCCGTAGAGCATGACGAAGAGCAGCGGAAAATGGATGAGGAGAAAGCCGGTGATTTCCCCCGGCAGTCGAAAGAGTTCCCACTCCTTCCAGTATGCCGATTCGATCTCGTGGTTTATGAGGATCACCGCGTTTGCCAGGTACAGCCAGAACAGGACGTCACGCATGTTCGTCACCTTCGTCTCGAAAGTTCGAGTATGTCGCCGACCGCCTCCATCCCGGCGGTCGTGTCGCTCGCATCGAAGATGATACGGCCACCGGTGTCTTCAAGCCGCAGGTTCAGGCTCGCGTTTCCGCATTCCTTGATGGGTCGGCTCATGGTGCCCATGGCGGGCGCGGCGAGGGAGCCGGTGACGTGCTGCCGGGCCTCCACGAACAGCCGGTGGCGCCGGTCGGATACCGAGACGAAAAGCCGGTTGTCGCCCTGACGTATCTCGTCTATTCGGGCTCCAGTGTAGGTCATGAACCGGTATAGAGTCCCGCCGGCGTACAGAAAGCACAGAAAGCCGTTGAAGTGCCTCCCGCGCCAGGGAATCTTCGCTACGGAGAGCATAAACGAGGCATCCGTGCCGGTGAAGGTGTTCCCCTGCAGCCAGATCCACGACTCGGGGAAGGAAACCCCCCAGTCTTTTTCTATATATCCGCGACCTCCGTCGAATCCGATCGTTTCCTTTTGCATGGTTATGCTTCCTTCAAGCCGGTGTCCCATGGATACTACGCCATGGTAACACTCCATCGAGGGAACGAACGAATACCATCCCATGATACCGGGAGAAAGTAATTTTACGGGATAGGGGAGCGGATCGCAAAAGTCGAGTGATCCTGTTACGCGGATATCCGGAGCCGTAATGTTGATGGACATGCCTTCCGATGAAAAGCGGCTTGCGCCGATACAGATCTCGAAACGGTTCCGCCTCCAGCTGAATTCGGACAGGTCGTACGAAAAATAGCGCGACGCGCCGGTCGTGCCGTCAATCATCTGTATGAAGGCGTGACGCTCACCCGAGAGCGACACGCCGGGGATGAATGCCAGCACGCGGCGGGAGTCGGTCGACACCTGCTTGAAATACCAGCCCTCGAAATAGCCGCCGCTGTCCAGCCTGCCCTGGAAAACGGCGGGCCTGTATATCTTCGCGATCGTGGAATGAATACTCATCACGTCAGATCGTACGGAGATGTGCGGAATTTACAATAAAAAATCCCGATGGCCATGAAAAGGAAACATATATCAACAGTTGTTAACAATGTAGTCACAATTTGATCCACAAAGAGGCTGTCGCGATCGTGTCCGGGAGATGTATGCAGAGGAAACGCGCAACCTGATCAATAAAGGATAATTATTAATTTTTTTATTATGAACAACGCGAAAGCTTGTGGTGATTTGAAGGGGCGTGGAACGGACTTCCGACCGGGCGTTTTTTCTCTTTTTATCATCCGCTTTTTCAAATTTTCATTGACTTTAAATTAATTTAAATATAAATGATTATCAATTAATTTCACAGAAATTAATTAACCGTGTTTTTGTTCCCATTTGCGCTTCCTGTGCCGTACACATAGAAAAGGGAGAATCTCGTCGGTATGAAACATACCCATGGTGAAGCCGGGCACCAGCGCGATAAGGAAATTAATTTACTCGTTCAACGGGTCGTTTCCATGGATTTTTCCCGCGACAGGATCGCTAAAGAGATAGACAGGATGTTCATCAATCTGCCGGGCGCCGAGAAATCGGCGCTGTTTTCCGTGGTGGTGAGCAGAAGCTGCGAGCAGGCGTGGGCTGAGGACTCCCGCGCGCGTACGGGAGGGTTCGTCAGGACGCTCGCCCGTTTCGACGACACGTTCCCGGAACGGGGTATGGAGGGTTGTTTCGCGGCGCGATTGTGCAGGTTCGTGGCGGCGACCATCAGAAAGAGCGGTGCGCGGGTGAACCGCGGCAAATGCCTGGGACAGGATTTTTACGATTCCTGCGTTCAGTCGCTCGCGGACACGGACCTCGCCCGCGAGTCGGGTGAGACGGAACTTTTAGAGATCTATATAAAGCAGTGCGTCATCATGATGAAGGCGGCGGGAATGATTGAAATCGCCGGAACCTCCGCCGTCATCAACGGCGCGTATTCGGGCGAAAGCGTCTTTACCTCGCTGTTCGCGGCGTTCTGGGGCAAGGTGCGCTGGGAGGACATTTTTCCCTCCAACCCGGCCGCGGCGCGCGAGCTCAGGCACAACAGGCCCATTCTGGTCGACCTCATCATGCGACAGAACGGCCGCTTCAGCCTCGATTCCATCGCCGGTGAATTTTTCGATCTGACCGGTTTCGGGAATCGCGACGATGTCTTCCTGATTTCCTTTTTGGATTTTTACCTTTTCACCTGGTTCAGGCACTTCGGGCTGGTGGAGTACGCCGACTCGGCCGATGGCGATGCCGTGTGCATCCGGGTGACCGATCCGGGCAGGGCCTTCTTCCGGCACCTCCAGCGCGTCTGAGGGCGCCTTGCCGGTATCATAACCCGGCTTTCCGTCGAATCCCATGAACGAACATGTAAAACGGCTCATACTGGCACATGAATCGTCGTTTCCGGATACGGGGCCCGCGCGGATTTTCTTCTGCCCGGGGAGGATCAACCTTATCGGTGAGCATGTGGATTACAACGGCGGCCACGTGCTGCCCGCGGCCATCGACAGGGCGGTATACCTCTGCGTTTCAAAAAACGCGCACAAGCGCTTTCGTTTCAATGACGCGGGCTTCGATGCCGCCGGTGAGTTACCGCTTTCGCTTTTCGGTGTTGGCGTGGAAGTGCCCAGGGTCTGGCTGTACCCGGCCGGCGCGCTCGCCCTGATGCGTGACGACTGGGATGAAGGCCTCGACCTGAGCTACCTGAGCTCTATCCCGCCGGGGGCGGGTGTCTCGAGCTCGGCGGCTATCACCACCGTCACGCTCTACGGGGCTCTTTCAATGCTCGGCATGCCCGTTGATACGGTGGAGCTGGCGAGAATGGGACAGCGTGTCGAGCGGGACTACGCCGGGGTCGCGTGCGGTATAATGGACCAGTTCGCGGTCATCCACGGCAGAAAAAACAGCGCCATGCTGCTCGATACCAGGGATCTCTCGTTCGAATACCTTCAGATTGATTCTTCGCGCATCCATTTCGTGCTCGTAAACAGCGGCGTCAAACATTCACTCCGAGAAAGCGGATACAACGACCGGCGAAAAGAATGCGAATCGGCGCTTGCGAGGCTGCGCGGCATGGGGGTCGGTATCGATCACCTCTGCGAACTGCTACCGGCCGACTTCGAGCGTATGGGCTCCGGACTGCCGGTCGTGGAACGAAAGCGCGCCCGACACGCGGTGACGGAAAACGCGCGCGCTCTCGAGTTCCATCGACTGATGGGCACCGGGGACTATGCCGGTGCGGGAAACCTGCTGTACGCGTCGCACGCGAGCCTTCGGGACGATTTCGAGGTGAGCATAGACGAACTGGACCGGCTGGTGGAATGGGCCGCGCCGGTGAGGGGTGTTTTCGGATCGCGGATGATGGGCGGCGGCTTCGGCGGGTGCACTATCACCATGGTCGAGGCCGGAGCCGCGGGAGAATTCACGCGGGAGATCGGGGCGAAATTTCAGGACGCATACGGCGGACTTCCGCAGATCTTCGAATGCACCATCGGCGATGGTGTGGGGGAGCTGGTCCCGTAAGAACGGGGCGGTCCATGAAACGCGCGTTCGCTTACGCGGTGATGCCGTTTTCCTGTATGATGTCCATGCACAGGATGCGCTTGCGGAAATTGACGTCCCGGAAGGCGACCGATATGGTTATACAGATGTTCCGCGACGCGAGTGAAATGTAGGGCGCGGTGGTGTACTTGGGCAGCCCCGCGGCCAGCAAAAAATAATAGTCCTTGGATGACTGGTCCGTGCCCCTGCTCCCCGGCTGGAAAAAGAATCCTTTCGAATCGCCGCCGCTCCCGGGGGCGAAGACGGTGTCGCTCGCCTGTATGCCGTCCTCGTCGAGAATATAGGCACACTCCAGTTCGGGGTGCGGCCTGATAAGTGCCGCGAGCGCGGCGTCGTATTCCTCGTCCGGGATACGCGAAAGCTCGCTTATGAGCGTATTGATGATCTGGTTGTAGCTGCGGTGCAGAAATTTCTTGGAGTTGATCCTCTGAACCGTCCTTTCCTTGAAGCTCGCGGCGACGGCCTCTATCTTTTCATCGATACCGTCCATGAACTCTTCCATTCGCGGTCCGGGTTGCGCGAAATAATACCCCTGAAGCATGTCGACCCCGAGCTCGAGCGCGATTACCGCCTCGTTCGCCGTCTCGACGCCTTCGGCGATCACCAGTGATCCAGTCCGGTGCGCAAGGGCCACCAGCGATTTGACGATCTCGCTGCTGTGGTACTGCCCGGCTGCGCTCTGGACGAGCGATTTGTCTATTTTCAGAATGTCGGGCTTGATGATCGATATGCGGTCGAGGTTTGACATCCCGGCGCCGATATCGTCGAGCGCGACGAGGAAGCCGTACTCCCGGTAGAGGGAAACGAATTTTTTAAGGGCCTCCATGTCGCGGATTCTCGACTCGATGATCTCGATGAGGACCTTTCCCGGCTGCATGCCGAGGGATTGGGCGAGATCCCGGAGGTGATTTGAACCGACGGTCCCTTCGTCGAGAATTGATGGATCGATATTGATGGTGAGGATATAGCGGTCGGGGTCGTTTTTCAACGCGCCGAAGCTTTCAAATGCTTTCCGCCGGCAGAGGCGGTCCAGATCTCTGGTGCGTCCCTCGGCGGCGGCCGCCTCGAAAAGCGCCTGGGGAGGGAGGAGGCCGCCGGCTCCGTCGATGCCGCGGCTGAGGGCTTCGAAGCCGATGACGGATTTCTTTTTAACCGAAACGATCGGCTGGAAAAAGCTCGCAATGCCCCCCCTTTCAAAAATGCCATGAATATCGACGCCGTTTTCAGTCCTGTGCATTGGTAACCCCGCGGAGCAGTTGATCTCGTGAATAATGATATACAGGCTATCCCGGGAGACGATTTATTCAAGGAAAGGATGCGGGGAATGTCAACAAATAAGATTATTTTACCTTTCATTAACAAAACGCCCGCAGCCTTGAGGCGGAGGGCGGAGTTATCAATCGGAAGAGCGGGGGTCCAGGGCTGTTTCATATTCCATTGAGAGGTATTTGCACAGGACCTCCCCGGTAATGTATCCCTCTTCGACGAGGATCATGCCGATGAGCTGGTTGGTCTCCTTCTGGATGGCGAGTGAGCGTCTGGCCTGCTCGGGAGTGAGCTCCTTGTTGCCGACGAGTATGTCCAGCAGAACCGGTTTGTTCATCACCTTACCCCATGGTAAAACCTTTCGACGGTGCTGACCGCCGTTATACGGGTGAGCAGGGAGCTTTATATTTCCTTCCGGTTCCGCGGAGCACCGCGGCACGATGCGGCTACTGACGGAGGCTGTGGGCGATACTGGACTCGAACCAGTGACCTCCTGCATGTGAGGCAGGCGCTCTAACCGACTGAGCTAATCGCCCCGCCGCGAAAACAATAAGGCGATCCGAGGGCGAATGTCAAGCACTATCATGGGATAGTGCCGATGCCTTTTCAGTTCATGATGCTTTTTTTCGCCTCGAAGAGGAGGTCGATCGCCCTTTCCGAATCCCCTGTGAGGAGATAGCAGAGGCTCAGGCTGAGCAGGCCGTCCCGGTCCCCGGGGGCCGTCTTTTCGCCCAGAGACGCGATCTTCTCCTCGATCGTCCCGTAGCGGTCGGTATAGATCTCGAGGGGGATGGATCGGATGAAATCGTCATAGGCCCGGTAATCGTCTTCTTCGCCCCTGAGCGATTTGATTTCATCTGCCGATTCGTCCAGGCGGTTCATGCGATAGAGGACGTCCGCGCGAAGCCGCCGCGCGCTTCCGTTGGCGGCGTCCGCCGCGAGGATGCGGTCGATGAGGTCGAGCGAATGCTCGTAATTTTTTCTGTCAAGCTCGATGATTGCAAGCGCGGTAAGCGCCACGCGGTTGTCGGTGTCGAGCTCGAGCACCCGCTCGAAACAGGCCTCGGCCGCCGCGTGATTGCGCATGCGGCTGAACGAAAGGCCCATGACGAGAAGGGTGAGCGTGAACGATCCGTTGAGCCTTCTGGATTTTTCGAGCGCCAGCACCGCCTGCTTGTATTCTCCCGTCTTGTAAAGCAGGCTTCCCATGTTGAAATGGACGAGGTAGTCATCACCCAGTTCGAGCGCCTTCCGGTAACACTCCATCGCCTCGCCGAGGCGGTTCATGCGGGAGTAGAGCGAGCCGAGGTTCAGGTACGCTTCCCTGTTCGATGAGTCGCTCTCGATCGCCGCCATATATTCATGCATCGCCATGACGTAATTCCCCTCCTTCTCGAGTCTCAGGGCGTTGTTGAACCGTTCGAGCGATGTGGAATCGCGCATGTGCCTCCTGCCAGGCCTGAAATCGACATTCCGGGCCCCGGTGTCGATCCGGTCTCCGCACTCCGGGAACGGTCCCGTACTCCTTATACAGTATCGGTCGCTTCGGGGCGGGGGAAAAGCTAAAATATTATGTCCCCATAACGGGGACGCCGTGTCTCGCGTCGGCGGCGTTAAAACTGGATGTAGACGAATTCGCAGTCGTTTTTCCCGTGATTGCTCCATTTCTCGATGAAGGACCGCTCCAGCAGGATCGAGTCGCCCTTGCGCAGCAGGTGCTCCTCCCCGTCGATCATTAGTGAAAGCGAGCCGTTCACGACGACGATGAACTCCTTGCCCTTGTGCATGAGGATGGGCCCCTCGACGGACTGGTGTCCCTCGAGCGTTACGTGATATGGTGCGAAGTCGGGTCTTTTTTCGTCGGCGAGGCCCGTGACCAGCGCGTTTTTCGAGGAGAACCGGCGCGCGTCTTTCTTCCTGAAAACGGTGAATCCCCTGTTGCCGTTCTCCAGAAGCCCGTTACTGACGAAATGCTCGATGGGCTTTTTGAAAATCGCCGCCAGATGAACGAGGGTGTTGAGCGAAGGCATGATGAGGTCGTTCTCGATCTGTGAGACGGCTCCCGGGGTCATGCCCAGGCGCGCGGCAAGCTCGGCCTGTGTGATGTTCGCGGCCTTACGAAGCTCCTTGACCTTGGTGCCGATCTTGAAGATATCGCCTTCTGCAGTCTCCTCGAAGCTGATTTCCCTGTCGATTATACGGAAACCGTGGGGTGTGCTGATGTTCGTGGATGGGCGGTCTTCGAGCTTGTGGATCTTGAGCGCGTAGAAATCGGAGCTGGTGTTGAAGACCGACAGCACAATCTGGGTGATGTGCGTGAGGCCCGCGATGAATTCCTTGGAATGGGCCTCCTGCTCGAGGATCCAGTAGGCGATTGTGTTCATCTCGTAGAGTTTGGGGCAGGTGAAGGCGAAGAAGTCGAGCACGGAACGCTCGTCCCGCCAGAGCTCGTTCATGCCCGTGAGGCTGTCGAAGATGTAGAACGATCCGTCACGATGATCTCTCTGGATTTCGTTCAACGTGGCGATGAACGAGTTGATGTCGCGCGGGTCCTGGATGCGGACGATGCGCGAGAGATCGTAATCCTCCTCGTTGTGGTAAAAATCGAGAAAGACCGGGTCGCCGTTGCCCTTGCCGTTGGTGAAGGCGTCGATGAGAATGAAGTTGAAGTTCTTGAATATGTCGTCGAAACGCTTGCAGATCGTATGCGGCGAGTAATTGAAGTTGATGTAGATGATGGAGTTCTGAAAATCGTTCGATTTGGTGAAGAAGCTTTTGATGAAGTACTCTACCGGAACCGCGTTGGCGATCTGCCAGACGACGTTGTCTCCGAGCTTGATGCCGCTTATCAACCTGTCGAGGTGCTTTATTCCCGTGCTGATCATGATACCCTGCCGGTCGTTCGATTACGCCTTTCGCAAAAAATAGCATCCCGCCCGCGCCGCGTCAAGGGCGATACCGAGAAAATCCGAGCCCGGAGCGGATTCACCCGGGTGAGGGATTGACGATCAAAAAAAAGTGTTTACCCCGGCGGTGATGTATGTGGATCATCCTCCCGTGAGCGCCAGGAACCGAAATATATGCTCCTCCCGTTACCGGGATTTGTACAGAGAAGGCCCGAAATGATACCGGTCAGGATTACGGTGCTGCCCGGCGCGTCGATCCCCGCCTATCAAACGTCCGGGGCGGCCGGGGCGGACGTGTTCGCCTGCGTGGACGGACCGGTTGCAATCGCCCCCGGTGCCGTCGCCCTCATCCCGACCGGGATCTCCGTGCAGATCCCGGAGGGCTACGAGGCGCAGATACGCCCGCGCAGCGGTCTTGCCCTGCGACACGGCATCACCTGCCTCAACACTCCCGGGACGATCGATTCGGACTACCGCGGCGAGGTGAAGGTGATCCTGGCGAACCTGGGCGGCGAGCCTTTTGTGGTCGAGCACGGTATGCGGATAGCGCAGATGGTGTTCGCGCGGGTGTTCCGCGCGGATTTTATCGCGGTGGACTCGCTTGCACGGACGGAGAGAAATGACGGAGGTTTCGGTCACAGCGGAATATGAAACAGGGAAAAGACCAGTGCGTTAAAATAATGCCCCTGGGCGGGCTCGATGCCATAGGGAAGAACATGACGGTCTTCGAATACGGGGAGGACATCATCGTTGTCGACTGCGGCATAATGTTCCCGACCGAGGAGACGCCGGGGATCGACTTCATCATCCCCGATTTTTCGTATATCGTCAAGAACCGTCATCGTATAAAGGGGATCATAATAACCCACGGGCACGAGGACCATATCGGCGCGGTGCCCTTTCTGCTCAAGGAGGTTTCGGCCCCGGTATTTGCCATGCGGCTCACGCTGGGGCTTATACAGAGCAGGCTTGAGGAGAGACCGCCCCGGCAGAAGCCGACCTTTATAGAGGTGACGCCCGGTAGTAAAATGCAGGTGGGCGCTTTTATGGTGGAATTCATCCGGGTCAACCATTCCATCATCGACGGCGCGGGAATCGCGATCGGCACACCGGTGGGCACCATCATTCACTCGGGGGATTTCAAGATCGACTATTCGCCGGTGGACGGCAGGGTCACCGATATTTACAAGTTCGCGGAGTACGGGGAAAGCGGGGTGCTGCTGCTCATGTCGGACAGCACCAACGCGCTCCGCAAGGGGTATACGCGCTCGGAGAGCATTTTAAGCGAGAGGCTTTTCGAGATCTTTTCGTCGGTACGGGGGCGCATCATCGTGGCGACCTTCGCCTCGAACATCCACCGCATACAACAGGTGCTGGATGCCGCCCAGAAGTACAACAAGCGGGTCGTCATCAGCGGCATCACCATGCTGAAGAACGTGGAGATCGCACGGAGCCTGGGCTACCTGGAATACCACGACGACCTGATTGTCGAGGTTGCCGAGGCGAATTCGCTTCCCGCTAAAAAGCTCGTCATCATCTGCACGGGGTCCCAGGGCGAGCCGATGTCGGCGCTTTCGAGGATGGCGTCCAACACCCACCGGCACTTCGCGGCCGGCTCGGGCGACACGGTCATCATCACGGCGTCGGTCATCCCGGGGAACGAACGCATGGTGTACACGGTGATCAACTCGCTCATGAGGATGGGCGCCGAGGTCTTCTACGAGCAGGACGAGGATCTGCACGTGTCGGGGCATGCCTCGCAGGAGGAGCTCAAGCTCATGATCTCGCTCACGAAGCCGAAGTTCTTCATGCCGATCCACGGAGAATACCGGCACCTGCGCGCGCACGCGCGCATCGCCGAATCGCTGGGAATCAAGCCGTCGCGGATTCTGATAGCCGGTAACGGCGACATCCTGGAGCTTTCGAAAAAAGGCTTCGAAAAGGCCGGCGAGCTGCACCTCGACCAGATGTACGTCGACGGGCAGGACATCGAGGACGTCGGCAACGGCGTCATACGCGACAGGAAGTCCATGTCCACCGAGGGGATCGTGATGGTGTCGGTGGTCACGGCGGAGGGAATGCTCATCAGGCCGCCGGAGGTGGTGGCGAAGGGCTTCGTGGCGGGCAAGAACGTCAAGGTGCTCGACGCCATCCGCGCCGATGTGCAGGCGCAGACGCACAGGATGCTCGCCGACGGCGCGCAGGAAAAGGAGATCGCGGCCTTTTTGAGGAAGCACCTCAAAAACTCCATCTTCCGCCTGACCAGGCGTAACCCCCTTATCGAGGTTCAGGTGATGGACGTATAGCGCGCCCCCGGCGGGCGCGTATGCCAGGCGCCGGGCGCGCCTTTTTGCCGGTTGTGGCCCTGCCACGCTTCGCGCGCGGTGAACATCACGCGCATCCCGCCTTTCCCGCTTTTTGACAGGCCCCCGTTTCCGCCTCAATTCCGGGTCCCGATCTGCCGATACTGAAACAAGACTCGACATACGAAGGGGGCATGGTGTGCCCTCGCGCGGTTTCTTCGCGCAATCTTCATTCAGATAATTCCGGAGGCGGTGCGTGTCCAGCGATCGGCGTTTTCAGGAGATCACCGGCATATTCATCCTGCTTTTCTCGCTGATGCTCCTGCTCGCTCTCGCGAGCTTTTCCCTCGACGATTACCGTCTTCTCTCCGAAAGCAGACCGGTCGGCAACCTCATGGGTCCCTTCGGCGCATGGCTGGCCAATTTCCTGCGAATCTCGTTCGGTATTTCATCCTACATCCTGGTGGCCATCGGCGCGCTGGCCGGCTGGCACGTTGTCAGGAAAGGTCATATCGCGGGATCGATGGAGCGCATCTTCGCGCTCTCGTTTTTGCTGGTGAGCTTCGCCGCGCTCTGCGCCCTCTTCGGC
>CAZVEG010000051.1:0-1250 GCA_964625625.1 uncultured Leptospirales bacterium
CTCTTTCCCGCCTCGACCAGTGCCGTCGCGGCAGAATCGCGGGTTTCGCGATCGGCGCTGCGGAGCGCCTCGAAGAGCGGCATGTCTGCGGGCCTGATATCGGTCATCGTGTTCCTTTCCGGTTGCGTTCGTGGATCATTGCCGGAGTGCCCGCGCCCCGTTCGAAGGGGCCGGCCCGCGGTCCCGACATCGAATCGGGAGCGGATCCCCGGGAAATGTTAAAAAACTAATATGCTAAATTTACTATATAATCAGGACATTGTGAACAGCGGGCACCGCATTTACAAGCAAAAAAGGCGGCCCCGCGCCATCGCCCACGCCGCCATCGTCATGCCGTCGTATATCTCGTTCGATCGTACGGCCGCGTCTATCTCGTCGGCGGAGAGATCGAGGATTTCGAACTCCTCGGTGTCGTCCTTCCGGTAGAGTGTGGAAGGGACGAGATCGCGGGCCAGGTAGACGCGCGTGGTCTCGTCGACGATGCCGTTGCACGGATTGAAAAACCCGATATACTCGATCGACCCGTCGCAACCGCTCTCCTCGATAAGTTCCTTGTGGGCCACGGAATCCGGGTCCTCTCCCTCCCGCACGCCACCGGCGGGAAATTCCAGGCTCACCCGGTTGTCGAGATAGCGGAACTGGCGCACCAGCACGATGCGTCCGTCCGGGCGTACCGGCACCAGCATCACCGAGCCACCGGTATGCACGTAATGGTACTCCCCCTCGCGGCCGCCGGGAATCTCCACCGTGTCCATCCGGTAGGTCCACCAGGGATTGCTGAACAACTCCCGGGAAGAAAGCTTTTTCCAGTGCGCGAGTGCCATGAGTTTCCCTCTCCTGACAGGTATAGCACGCCGATACATCACGTCACCCTGAAAGCGCGGAGAGTGTACGCGATGGGAGTGGTATTGTTCAAGCAGAATATGGCGCGTCGAACGGCGCCGTGGTATGAACATCCAGGCGGGCCGTTTCAAGGATGAATTTGGCCCGATGCGGCCCGGTCCGGGCCACGGAACGCGGGCGGACCGGATTCACATGCCGGCCGGAAATCGCGGGGAGGGACGCGCTGCGTGCGCGGAACCGAAATTCAGGAACAGCGCTCCAGCGCCTCGCGCGCGAGGGCACCAGTTTCGAGGGTTTCGAGCTTCCCGTCGCGGTAGAGCTCGATATGATGCGTGCTGTCGAGGTGCCCGCGGATGAAGGGCGCGGCCGCGGCATCACCGAGCCGGCCGAAGAGCAGGCAGGCGAGG
>CAZVEG010000051.1:1350-18115 GCA_964625625.1 uncultured Leptospirales bacterium
GGCGAGGAGACGCGGAAGCGCGGGATTCACGAGCTCCGGACGCGCCTCCGCCAGGCGCGCGATTCCCCACCATGCGCCCTTCCTGAGCGGCGCGAACTCCAGGTGGTTGTCGGCCTCGCCGTCCTCCAGTACATACGAAACCAGCACCGAATGGAACTCGTCGGCGAGCCGCCGGTCAAGGGCCAGCGATTCGCCCATGGCCTCGGGTACGCCCCAGCCTATGCCCCCGGATTCGTCGTTGAGGTTCCACATGCATCGCCGTATCACCACGCGCGCCTTCTCGAGGTCGCGCGCGGCGATACGCCCGGTGTTCAGGGCGAAGGCGGTGACGGCGCGCCATTTGACAGGAGACGCCGCTTCGTTCAGCGCGGCGAAGAAGGCCGCTATGAGCTTCTCGGGCGGGACGCCGTCGAGTGACTCGAGTCGCGCCTGCCAGTCCTCCGTGCCGAGCGCGCCGAGCACCAGTGCGCGCAGCTCGCGTCCCGACCGCGCGTGCGCGCCCTTGCCGTTGTGATCCGGGTCGGTCAATCGCTCACTCGCGGCCGACGAACGTACTGGTGGCCTTCTCCATCTCGTCCATCTTGTTTTTGATCATCTCGTTCAGGGTGTCCTTCGCCTCCATGCGCGCCGCGTGGTTGCCGTCGATACGGTCCTCGGCGTTTTTGAGCGCGGCACGCGCTCCGTCGTCGAACGCCCTGGTCGCCGCCTTGACGAGGTAGGCCTTGCTCCTGTTGTACTGCTCGGTCTCGTAGGTAAGGTAGGCGTTGTACTGGCTCACGATGCAGACGATGTCCTTGTAGAAGCGGTTCATGCGGCTGAAGAACTGCGCGAAGGCGCCGATGAAGTCGTTTTCGTTCTTCACGTCGGCGTACACGCCGTCGGAGGAAGCCGCGATCCTCGAAAGCTGCGCGCGCGTCGCCGCGTTCACCCCGAGCCCGATGACGGTGACCTCGGGATCGGCGTCGCTTTCCTTGAGCTCGATGATCGCCCTGATCGGGTCGCCGCCGCAGCTTTCCATCCCGTCGCTGATGAGGATGAGGTGGTTGTTGTCGGCCTCGAAGCCCTTGAAGTATTCGGCCGTCCTTCCGAGGGTGAGGGCTATCGGCGTGGAGCCGCGCGGGCTGAGATCGGCGATGCGCCCCTTGAGCGCCCCCTTGTTCAGGCGGCCCACCGGCGCGACGAGCTCGATGCTCTCGTCGCCGCAGTCGGTTTTGCCGTAGATGACGAAGCCGACCTTCATGCCGGAAGGTAGCGCGTCGATGTAGCGCGCCAGTATCTTTTTCGCCACATCCATCCTGCTGGCGTCGCCGAGGGGTTCGCGCATGCTGCCGGATATGTCGAGGATGATCAGCACGTTGTGCGGCCGGCCCAGCTTCAACAGATCGGTGGTGATGACGCCGCACCTGCCGCCGGCGGCGCTCTTCTTCAGCGCCTCGTTGACGCGGGGATTGTAGCCGGTGGCGGCCTCCAGGTCATCGGGAAAGCCGTCGTGGTCTCCGTCCTTCTCGAAAGGCCCGGCGTACAGCGCGGCCGCGGCGAGGAGGGGGATGATGAACGCCGTTTTTATCGCGGTGCGTGATGATGGTTTCATCGGGGTCTCCTGTGGTTTCAATTTAACGGGGCGGACCGGTGTGCAGCGGAACGCCCGGTGAGCGTCGATCATGAATTCTTTTTATACCGGTGGCGGGTGAAAAAGTAAATCAGAATTATTTCAGGATGGATGAGCGGTCCCCGGGTACGTCGCGGGAGAAATAAAGAGGGTTGATAATTTTCGCGAGCGGGAATAGCATGGCGCGCAACGGGCCCGCACCGCGGCCGCCCGGAATGAACGTGAGGATGCGCTGATGCCGAAATCGACCAGAGGTACAAAGAAACCGGCCGCCGCCAAAGGCCGTGGAACGGGTAAAAAGACGGGAGCCGCCGCGGCGCCGAAGTCCAAATCCGCTACCGCGCGAGGTGCCGCGTCTTCGTCCGGCGACCCGGGCGGCAAGGCGTTCTATGTCCTCGCCATACTCGTGCTTCTTACCGCCGTCGTCTTCCTGGCCAACAGGCTCTATTTTCAGCCGGGTGTAAAACCGGTGAAGGACCGCCCCGCCGCGCGACACGAGACCGCGGATGCCGGCAGCGGTGACACGGAGAAAAAAGCGGAAGAAAAGAAGGACGTCGGGGAAAAGAAGGACAAGAAAGAGACGGTACAGGGGGATAAAAAAGACGTCGCAGACCGGGCGCTCACGCCCGCGCGGGAAGTGCGACTCTATTTCTTCCGCTTCAACGAAAAGACCGAGAAGGTGAGCCTTGCCTACGCGCGCCGTACGATCCGGGCCGATGTACCGCTCCTCGGAGCGATGCAGGAACTGGCACGGGGGCTCAGCAAAAAGGAGGAGCAGTCGGGCCTTCTTACGGCCCTGCCCGCCGGGCTCGTGGTACGCGGCGTGGTGATCAAAAACGGGGTGGCCCATGTCGACTTCAACGAGGCCCTGGAGCGCAACGCCGTGGGAAGCATACTCATGAACCGCATAGACCAGATCGTCTATACCGCCACACAGTTCGATGGTGTGAAAGGGGTCGTCATCAGGATAAACGGCGCGGAGCGCAGAACCATCGGGCCCGACGGCCTGGCCCTGGCCAACCCGCTCACGCGCTCCCAGCGTTGAGGAGGCGCGATGCTCGAAGTGGAAATCAAGGCGTACTGCGACGACCCGGACGCCCTGCGCGCGAGGGTGGCGGAGCTCGGCGGCGCGCTGGAGGGCTCGCTGATCGAGGAAGACTCCTATTTCAATCATCCCTCGCGCGATTTCGCGGAAACCGACGAGGCTTTCCGGATCCGCCGTACGCCGGAGGGCCCGGTCGTGACCTACAAGGGCCCGAAGATCGGGGAGCGCTCCAAGACGCGCTACGAGAACGAGGTCCCCATAGGCGACGCCGACGCTTTCTCGGATATCCTCACGCGCCTGGGCTTTCGGCCGGTGCGCGTGGTAAAAAAGCGGCGCGAGCTCTACGCGCTGGAAGGCGCGCACGTATGCCTGGACAGCATCGAGGGGCTGGGGCACTTCGCCGAGGTCGAGATACTGAGCGAGGACCGCGAGGAAGCGGAAAAGAAGCTCTTCTCCCTGGCTGAAAAGCTGGGGCTCTCACGCTTCGAGCGGAGATCGTACCTGGAGCTGCTGCTGGAGAGCGATTCCAGCCGGTGAAATGGAAGACTCAGTCATTTTATTTGCGGCCGAACGCCAGTCTCATCGGCTGCCTGTACTTCTGTTTGCTTGAATAGTTAATCTGCGGGGGGTTGCCGTGAATGATCATGCTCTGACGCTCGTCTATTTCTCGCCCACCGGTACCACCAGGCGCACACTGGAGGCCATAGCCGAAGGGATGGCGCCCGGGCAGGCCCGGCATGTCGACCTCAGCCTTCCGCCGTCGCCGGATACCGGAATCACGGCAATCGACTCGGGCATCGCGCTTATCGGCGTGCCGGTCTATGCCGGACGGGTCCCACTTACCGCGGTGGAGCGGTTGAAAAAGATCGAAGCACGGAAAATACCCGCGGTGATCGTCGTCGTATACGGCAACCGGGCTTTCGAGGACGCGCTGCTGGAGCTGAAGGAAATATCTATGGATGCGGGTTTCACGCCCGTGGCCGGGGCGGCCTTCATCGGGGAGCATTCGTTCGCCGGAAAACAGGCGCCGATCGCGCTCGGGCGACCGGACGAAAAAGACCTGGCCGCGGCACGTGAATTCGGAAAAGCGGCGAGGTCCAGGCTGGATGCGTTCGTCCGGTCGAAAAACGCGCCGCCGGTCGAAGTTCCCGGCGCCATTCCTCATCGGGAACGCATGCCTCACGCGGGGATATCTCCGCTGACCCGGGAGGAGCTCTGCACGCTTTGCGGCACCTGCGCGGGCCTGTGTCCGACCGGCGCGATCGCGGTTGACGGACGGGTGTTGACCGACGCGTCGGCCTGCATCCTGTGCCATGCCTGCGTCAAAGGATGTCCGGAGGGCGCGCGGGTCATGGAGGCAGAACCGATCAAGGCCATCGTCGCGCGGCTTCTGGCGAACTGCATGGCGAGGAGAGAGCCGGAGACGTTTATATAAAAAGGCGACGATCATGATAGTCGCCTGTATTATGAGAAATCGACAACAGCCCCCTACCTCAGCTTGAACCCCTTCGCATCCAGGTCACCGATGACCTTTTTCTGCGTCTTATCGATCTCCTCCGGGCCGAGCGTACGGTCCGCGGCGGCGAAGACCACGCGGATGGAAACCGACTTCTTCCCGGCGGGCACGGGATCGCCCTCGTATACCGATACGACGTCGGCGCCGCGCACCAGCTCGCGGCTGGACCTGCGTATGGTCTCGATGATGTCGGCGGCGTAGGTGAAGCGGTCCGCGAGCACCGAAAGCTCGAACGGCACCTCGGGGAAGCGCGGAAGCTCGGTAAAGGCGCGGCCGGTCTTCTTCGCGGCGAGAAGCGCGTCCAGGTCCAGGTCGAAGAGGGCGGCCGAACCGCGGATGTCGAAGGCCTCGCGTGCGCCCGGGTGCAGCTCGAAGACGAGACCCGCGCGGTCTTTTCCGATGAGTATCTCGAGCGAACGCCCGGGATGGGCATAGGGCGGAAGGTCCTTATCCGCGGGCAACAGCCGCACTCCGCTTACGCCGATCTGCCCGAGCAGGTCCGCGGCGATGGCGCGCGCGTCGTAGAAGAGCGGCGCGTCCGCCTTTTTCCGGTACACGGCGCCGGTCACGCGGGTGTTCTCGGAGGCGAGCGCGGCGTCGGTGCGTTTCTCTTTCAAATATACGCGTCCCAGCTCGTAGATCCTGAACGCATCGTTGTAGCGCTGGTTGAGCTCGATGTTCTTTACCAGGTTGGGGACGAGGCTTCGGCGCAGCCGGTCCTGCTCCTGCGAGAGCGGGTTCTTCAGACGAAGCTCGCGATCCCCGTTCACCTTCAGACGGTTGAGCGGGTCCTCCCCCACGAAGGAGTAATTGCTCACCTCGATGAGGTTGTGGTTGCGGGAGAGGATCTGCTTGACGCGCCGCTCCATGGCCCGCTTTTCGTTGGCGGGCGGCGGCGCGCAGGGCACCAGCGGCGCCTTCGGCGGGATGTTGTCGTAGCCGTAAATGCGGCCGACCTCCTCGACGATGTCGTCGGGAATGGAAACGTCGCGCGTGGCCCGGTAGCCGGGCACGCCGATATCCAGCGCTCCGGCGTCGCCCTTCATCTCGAAGTCGAGGCTGGCGAGGATTTCGCGTATGCGCCCGTCGTCGACGGGATGCCCGAGCTTTTTGCGGATGAAGTCCATGCTCGTCGCCACGCGCACCGGCTTCGCCTTTACGGGATACGCGTCGACGATGCGGCTGGAGGCCTCGGCCTCCGGGATGATCTGTTTGATGAGATCGAATGACCGGATGATCGCCGCTTCGCAGAGCGCCGGGTCCAGCGCCTTCTCGAAGCGGATGGCGGCCTCGGTGCGGAGCGCGTAGCGCGCGGCGGTCTTGCGGATGTTGACCGGGTTGAAGTTCGCGGCCTCAAGCACGATCTCGGTGGTTGAGTC
This sequence comes from uncultured Leptospirales bacterium, assembly GCA_964625625.1. Classification (GTDB taxonomy): domain Bacteria; phylum Spirochaetota; class UBA4802; order UBA4802; family UBA5368; genus MVZN01. The sequence goes on from CAZVEG010000051.1 coordinate 6,900, forward strand.
CTCTATCTCGCTGTTCCCTCCGCCCATAACCCCGGCCAGCGCCACCGCGCCGTCGCGGTCGGCGATGACGACGTCCTCTTCCATCAGCTCGTGCTCCTCGCCGTCGAGCGTGGTGAGCTTTTCGCCCTTTCCGGCCATGCGCACGATGATGGCGTTGCCGCGCAGTTTCTTGCGGTCGAAGGCGTGCATGGGCTGACCGATCTCGACCATCACGTAGTTGGTGATGTCGACGATGTTGTTGATGGGACGCATGCCGATGGCGCTCACGGCGGCCTTCAGCCATTCGGGCGATTCCGCGATCCTGATGTTCTTTACCGAAAGCCCGCAGTAGCGCGGCGCGCCTTCGGGCGAGTCGATGCGCACGTCGAATGACGCGTCCGCGGGGAAACCCTTCGCGATCGACGGGTCGACGGGGCTTTTAAAAGCGCGGCCGTAGAGCGCGGCGATCTCGCGCGCGAAGCCGGCGTGGCTCCAGAGGTCGGGGCGGTGCGTGATCGACTTGTTGTCGATCTCGATGCGGGTGTCGCGCCAGGCGGGGAAGAGCCCGCTCATGGTCGACCCGAGCTTCGTGTCGGGCGGGAGTATCATGATTCCGGAGTGGTCGTCCGAGAGGCCCATCTCCTTCTCCGAACAGAGCATGCCCGAGGAGTCCTCGCCGCGGATCTTCGTCTTCTTTACGGTGAATTCCTCGCCGAACCTCGTTCCCACCGTGGCCAGCGCCACGATGTCGCCCTTTTTGTGATTGGGCGCGCCGCAGACCACGCGGAGCTTTTCGCTTCCCGTGTCCACGTCGCAGAGGGTGAGCTTGTCGGCGTTCGGGTGCGGCCGCACGTCGAGGAGCTTTACCGCAATGATGGTGTCCAGGTGCGCGTTCATGCGCTCCACGCCCTCGGTCTCGGCCGTGGACATGGTGAGCCGGAGGGCCACCTCGTCGGGATCGAGCCCGGAAAGATCAACCATACGGGAGAGTATATTGAATGATAGCCACATGGGTAATACCTCTCTAGAATTGCCTGAGGAATCTGATGTCGCCGCTCAGGAAGTGGCGGATGTCGTTGATGCCGTAGCGCATCATGACCAGCCGGTTCATGCCCAGCCCGAAGGCGAAGCCCGACCATTTGTCGGGATCGATTTTACCGTAGCGCAGCACGTTGGGGTGGACCAGACCGCAGGGCAGCAGTTCCACCCAGCCGCTCTGTTTGCAGACGCTGCATCCCTTTCCGTCGCAGATCAGGCAATGGATGTCCAGCTCGAAACCGGGCTCGACGAAGGGGAAGTATCCGGGGCGAAGCCGGATAGTGACCTCCCGGCCGAATATTTCCTTTAACAGCACCTTCATGAAATAGATCAGGTCGGCCACCGAGATGTCGCGGTCGACCATCATCCCCTCCACCTGGTAGAAGGTGTTTTCGTGCGACGCGTCGGTCGCCTCGTAACGGAAGACGCGCCCGGGGCCGATCACGCGAAACGGCGGCTGGAGCCGCTCCATGCCGCGCACCTGGATCGCCGAGGTGTGCGTGCGCAACAGGTTGCCGTCCTCGGTCCAGAAGGTGTCCTGCATGTCGCGCGCGGGATGGTGCGCCGGGATGTTGAGCGCCTCGAAGTTGTAGTAATCGGTCTCGACCTCGGGACCATCGAGCACGGTGAATCCCATGGAGGTGAAGATGTCCTCTATTTCGTACTGGATCTGCGAGAGCGGATGCAGGCGCCCGGGCTCGAACGAACGCGACGACCCGGGCGCGGCCAGCGTGACGTCCAGCCACTCTTCCTTTAAAAGTTCGTTGATGCGCGAATCGAGAAGCGCGGCCTTCCTGGCCTCGAGCACGGTCTCGAGCTCGGCCTTCACCTGGTTGGATTTCTGCCCGACGCGCGAGCGTTCTTCGGGTGAGAGCTCGCCGAGCGTACGCAGGATGGCGGTGAGCTCGCCCTTGCGGCCGAGCACCCTTACGCGAATCGCTTCCAGTTCGTCGATTGATGGGGCCGCGGATATCTGTTGTGTCGCGGCGGCGCGGATTGCTTCGAGTTTCTGTTCCATAGGGCAACCGTTATATGCGAGGGTTTCCCGGCCGGTGTTCCGTACGCCGTTCGGGATACCCCGGTTTACCGACGGCGGCACAAAAGTCAAGGAAAAATGGTGAGAATGGAACCAACGCGCGGAAACGCGGGTCAAAGCGTTATAATCGGTAAGGAGGACGTTCACAATGACAAAAGGAAAACTCGTAACGGCAATGGCGCTCGCGCTGCTGCTGGCGGGCGGACAGGCCCTCTATGCGCAGAGGGGAGATCGCGGCGGACACGGCGGGATGCAGCACAAGGCCATGAAGGGAGACGGATGTATGGTCGAGGGCTGCGGGCCCTTCTACGGTGATCCCGCGCGAATGAAGACGACGCTGGGACTGGGCGACGACCAGGTGAATAAAATCGCCGCCATCAATCTGGATTACAAGAAGCGCTTCCTCGACTACAGGGAGAAGATGTCGCCGAAGCACATTCAGCTCAGGAAGCTCCTGTTGGAAGACGAGGTCGATATCAACGCGGCGCGCAAGGTGCTGAAGGAGCTCTCCGATCTGCAGGTCGAGACCAGGGTTCTTCGCATACAGCACCGCCTGGACATCGAGAAGGTGCTGACGAAGGAGCAGAAAACGAAGCTGCGCTCGGAGAAACGGGGGATGAGGGCGGACTGTCCCTACGACGGCAAATGAAGTAAATCGCAAAGGCCCGTCGTCGCGGAGAGGGAGTCTCGCCGCGACGACGGCTTGCTTTTATGTCCGGCATGCGGTATAATTTATCGAAGAACGGGGAACATTGCGGAGACGGCGGTCATGACCGAGAGGGAGTTCGGAGATATAGTGCGCGAGACGAAGGGCGTGGTGCTTTCGGCGGTGGAGAAGCACCTGGCCCCGCGCTTTTACGGGGCCATCGACGACGTGGTGCAGGAAACCTACCTGCGCGCCTACCGCGCCCTGAAGAAGGACGCGTTCAGGCATGACGCCAGAATCTCCACCTGGCTCTACACCATCGCCAGAAACGAGTCCCTGCGTATGAGCGAGCGCCTTGCGCGCGAGGAGGAGAAGCGCGAGCGCGTCCGTGCCGCGGCAGACCATCGCGAACCGGAGGATTTTACGCGGGGAATTATTGATGAGGACGAGATCGACAGGATGAGGGAGTCGATACGGGTCCTGCCGGAGAAGTTCCGCTCCGTGCTCGATCTGGCCGCTTCCGGGCACAGCGAATCCGAGATAGCCGAACGGCTCTCGATCCGGCCCGGAACGGTGAAGTCCAGGTTGTCGCGGGGGCGCGGGATGCTCGCGCGGACCATGAGAGGAGGCGAGACGACATGAGGGAGATCGGTACCGAAGCGGTCATGAGCGCGGAGATACGGCGCAGGATGAACGACGAAGGCTGGAACTGCGAGATAGCCGGCAGAGTGCTCGCGCGCAGGAGAAAGACGGTTCGCTTTCGCGCGTTTGCCGGGGCGTTCTCGGGTGCGGCGCTTGCCGCGGCGCTCGCGTTTTTCGTGATACTTCCGGGCCGTGTCGATACGGGAACTGGCATGATGTATAACTTCGTCAGCGCCCAGGTGAACGGGGCCTATGACGACGTCTTCACCGCGGGCGTGAAGCCGGACCCGGCGGCGACCGAGTTCGCGACGCTTGACGCCACCGATGCGTTCATAGACTCGGTGATGGTCGAACGGTAAGGACGTGTATGCCCGGATTTTCGAAACGGTGAATCCGCAGGGGCTCAGTACACGGTCACCATCCGGTAACCGCTGATTTTATTGATGGATGTTTCCGCGTTGTACGCCGCCGGGCTGTCGAAGTAGAACGCACCGTATTGTTCCTGCAACTCGTCATCGTCTTCATCCCATTCTATTATACCCACGCGATAAAAATAGATGCCGGGAGCCGGAGGGGTGTACGAGTAATCCCTGGTCGAGGAGCTGTCGAGGTTCTTGTAATTTCCACCACCACTTCCGCCTGATTCGGTTTCGAAACGGCTTGCCAGCAGATCATAGTCGTCATATTCGTCACGGGCGAAATAGATCTCGAATCCCGCGAAATCGCTGAGGCCCGGGCTCTCGTCCCAGCGTATCGATACGGTATTGGCCATTGAATCAAACTCGGCCTCGATCGAAAACGACGAGCGCGCGGTGATGGCGCTCTCTATATAGTCCATGGTGTACGAACAGCCCGCGAGGAGCAGCACCATCGCCCCCGGCGCGAAACGCCGCAGTATCACGTATAATCCTTTTCCGTTCATGCTCATTCCATGATAAACATAGCTAGAAGCTCGCGAAAAAGCTACCCTCGAGAACGGCCTTTTCCGCGCACTCAACGAGCCGCCGAAGCTCAACCGAGTGATTGTACGAGGCTCGAAGCTCCATGCCGATCCATGGGGCCTCGAGCCTCAGCGAGCCGAACCCTCCGTACAGAACGTATCCGTCGCCGCGCTCCCGGTGCAGCGGGGCCGCGGTGTCCCAGTAGCGGCTCGCTCCTCCGGACAGAATCATCTTGAATGTCGAAAGGGTACCTCCCGTCCCGGCGAAGAAATTGTATCCCAGCGAGGCGCGCAGTTCACGAAGCGGCGAGACCTCTATGCGCTCATCGGTTGTTTTCGATATCAGGCGCTCCGTGGGTTTCTGTCCCTCCGCGTATATGTCGAAGAATACGCGGTTCCTGTAATTTTCCTCCACCAGCAGGCCCAGGGTGTAGAGGGCCGCACGCTCCTTCAGGCCGTCGGCCAGGTTGAGGTCCTTGGATGTCGTCCCGTCGCGCGCGGTTGCGCTGCGCACCCATACGGAATCGTAGGGCTCGTCGTTGTAGAGGGCTGTTCTTCTGAAAACCAGCGTGAAGCGCGGCACCGATTGGCCGACCGGCCCGGTGAAGAGCCCGGCAAGCTCCGTGAGCGCCAGCTCCATCGAGAACGACTCCACCTCGTCTCCGAGCGCCGTGGCGGTGCCGGTAAGGAAGTCGAAGAGCTCCGACGACACGAACCAGCGCGTGCTGAGCTCGGATTTTTCGGTATAGTCCATGGTGCCGTCGTCGTTCGGCTCGATCTGGTTGTTGACGATCACCCCGCCGTGTACGTGGAAATACGGCCGGTAGAGCAGGGTGAGCGCGAAGATGTCATCGAAGAACTGGGTGTACTTGTAGTCGGTGACGGTTTCGGAGCCGGCGTCGCCGCGGTTTACGGTGGTCTGACGGGTCAGCCCGTAGTGAAAGCCCGTGGCGGTGAAGCCAAGGCCGAACCCGTCTCCGCGCCCCGGGACTTCCGGGGGCTTCCGTGCGGGAACCGCGTCGTCCGCGGGGGTGTCCGGGGGAGGCGTGTAGCCCGCGGGCGTATCGTTTTCGGAGCGCAGTATGAGGCTCAGGCTGCCATAGGTCCGGACAAGGGTCATGGGTACGGTGCGTTTTTCGCCGGTCATGGTGACCGTGTTCACCTTGAAGGCGGGGACCCAGTTTATGCGGCCGTAGAGATCGAAGAAGGGATCTCCCGCCATGATCGTCTTCCACCGCTCGGCGAACAGACCCTGCACGGTCTCGCTGCGGGAGACCGCGTTGTGGAGCGTCGATGCCTCGTATGCCACCGGGTACGCGGCGCGCGGCGCGAGGATGCCTGCCGTCAAAAGCGCGAAAAAAGCGGCGGAAAGTTGTACGGTCCGGAGGCGCATGGGCCCGATGATGTCCGTGCGGCTCCCTTTGAGCAAGCATTATTTGGCAGGCGTGCGGTGCGATCGCCGGCCCCCGCATGGCGATGAATTCCCGCCGGGACGCAAATAGTATTTGCCATCGGCGGCGCGACCGTGTTCAATAGCCCCGTGACCGATCGGGGCGAAACCGCCGGCGCGTGTCCGCGGTTGCGCGACAAATTATGGATGGAACGATGGTGAGCCATGAAAATGCTGATTGTTGAAGACGATCCCTTCGTACAGAAGGTGGTCAAAAAGGTGTTCGCCGGGATGGGCTTCGAGGTGCTCACCTGCGGTGACGGAGCCACGGCCCTCGACTTCATAAAGAACGACCGCATACAGTTCGCCGTGATCGACTGGATCCTGCCCGAGATGGACGGCCTCACGCTCTGCCGCAGGGTGCGAAAGCTCAAGCTGTCGCGCTACATCTACATGATCGTGCTCACCTCGCGCAACCGCAAGGAGGACCTGGTGCAGGCCCTCGACTCCGGGGCCGACGATTACATAGCCAAGCCCTTCGACGAGAGCGAACTGGCGGCGCGCGCCCGGGTGGGGATGCGCATCATCCAGCTCGAAAACAAGCTCGTCAACAACCAGAAGCGCCTCATGAAGCTCGCCAAGGAGGACCCGCTAACCGGCATCCTCAACCGGCGCTCGCTCTTCGACGGCATATTGAAGGAGATCAACCGGTCATCGCGCGAGGGAGCGAGCGTGGCGACCATCCTCGTCGATGCCGACAACTTCAAGGCCATCAACGACACGCATGGCCACCTGGCCGGCGACGTGGCGCTCGCGGAGTTCTCGCGCAGGCTCCAGGATTCGTGCAGGGAGTACGACCTGCTGGGCCGTTACGGCGGCGAGGAGTTCCTGGTCTTCCTGCCGCGCACCGACCGCGAGGGCGCCATACGGGTCGCCGAGCGCATTCGGACCTCTTTGCGGCAAAAACCGATGGTCTTCGGCGATCATAAAGTGGAGCTCGGCGCGAGCCTGGGCGTATGCGCCTATACCTTCGACAAGTCAAAAAAGCGGGCCGAAAACGTGGAAGCCGTTTTCGACGAGATGATAAAGCGCACGGACTACGCGCTCTACATGGCAAAGAAGGAAGGCAAGAACCGGGTGGTGGTGTATACGCCCTGACTCATTCGTTCACGGCCCGCATTTAATATCGTATTTTTGCAGAACGCCGACCGCCGACTTCAGGCGGTAGTCCCTGCGCACCTGTGTGACGGCGTGGCAGAACCACGGAGACAGCTCCAGTGACAGCGCCCTCAGCTCGGCCGCGTCTTCCTTCCCGTGGCGATTGTGCATCTCGCTCGTAAACCGCACCAGTTGCAGGCACAGGTCGTTCTTGCCCTCGGGATCCGCGGCGGCGAAGATGACGCCGATGTGCCGGTAAAACCTGTGGCGCGAAGCCCGGTCCGTTTCGGAGATCAGCGACTTCTCGGAGTAGGACAGAAGGAACGACAGGTTTTTCCTGTCCTTCTGGATGGAGGGAGCGTATTTTTCAAGCAGGTAAAGCCGGATGTTCCGCGTCGTTTCGGCGGGGGCGCCCACGCGCACGATAATCTGAAACATCTGGTCCTGGCTCAGCGGGACGGGCCTCCCGAAGGCCCCGGTCGCGGCAAGTCCCATGAGCGTGTCGATTCGTTTCATTAAAACCCGCTCATCCTGCTGATGGCCCCTGTTGAGTATGAAGAACACGATATTGCGTATGACCCGCTCGTTCGCGTTTTTCATGGCGAGCAGCCCCGTGTTCCATTCCCGCTCGTCGATTTTCTCGTCGCTCTGGTAATAATAGAACACCGAGCTCTTGCGCTCCATTTCCTCCGGATCGGGTATGGCGACCACCGCATCGTGCAGAAAGCGCACATAGCGTTCGGGATAAAAGCCGCCGCGCGCGAAGGTGCCCATGATCTCCCGGTGCACATGCCGGCACTTCATGGTGAACGGGATCGTTATGGCGACGTCCACCGCCTTTTCCACCATGGCCGGCGTGCGCAGGTCGCGCATGTGGGGCTCGATCTTTTTCTCGTAGGGCCCGCAGTCGGCGGGTTCCTCCTCAATTTTCGCGGCACCGGCGGTGCTTCTGCTTTTTTCGCCCAGGTGATACGCGAACGTTCCCTTTATTTCCCCGGTCTTCACGTCGGTATAGCGCCCGGTCACCCTGACGCGGTCCCCCTCGTATATATAGGAGCCCATGATCAATATGTCGGCACCGAGAAGCCGTCCGAGCCGCTCGCGTTCGCCGCCGGACACAAGGCCCGACTGTTCGAGGCGGTGCTCCTCCAGGATGACGCCGAGCTTCTGCCGCTCTATCATCTGGATCCCCCTGAGCGCGGAGAGCCGGTAGAAGGTCTCGTCCCCGACGACCTTGCCATACGCCGTGAAGCTCCCGGCGCCGTCGGTGAAGTCGAGCACCGCGAAACGCGTCTCCGGGGCGGCCTTCATGATCGTTTGCGCGCCGCGGAAGGTGCTTTCCGGCGCGGGCCCGGCGGCGAAGTCGCCGGAAGAACACCCGGTGACCAGGTGAAATACAAGAACGAACGGGACGATATACAACGGGCGTTCCCCGATTTTCATTCGCGGTCTCCTTTCCGTTTTTTTACCATGGCCGCCTGTTCCTCATTCAGCGGTACAGCGTACGCCGTAGCGCCGAATGTAGTCTCCCACCTCTTTTTCGTGATAGTTACCGATCGCCATTTTCCAGCGACGGCACACGAAGGGGCGCAACTCGTCGTTGATCTTCCGGAGGTCCGCCGTATCAAACGGAAGGCCCGGCATATAGGGTTTGCGCTTCTCGCGGCTTTTCTCGTCGACGGTGCTCAGAAAAGACCAGAGCTCGTACGCGTAGTCATCGTCCGGGGAGCGGGCTTTCATAAACGCGATCAGCTTATCAAGCGATTCCCCGCGGAGGTCCGGCGAGAAGGTCTCCTTGTAGCAAGCGGTCAATACGTTGAAAAAGCTCTTGGCGTGTTTGGGCGGCGCCGCGGCGGGATCGCGTATGGAGCCCAGTATGAACAGCGAAATCGCGATTCCCCTGTCCGTGCTGTTCGTGAATGGCGTCGTTATGAGGTTGTCGGCCACCCGGTATTCGGACAGGGCATACGGCCGGCCGATCTCGTTGTTACGGGCCAGGTCGAGCAGTTCGGAAATTCTTCTTTTGATTACTACCTCGCTGTAGCGGTCGGGATTGAAGAAGTATTTGAGATGGAAGGGGTGCCAGGCCCGCTTGAGAATCTCCCGGGCCGCCGCCCATTCGAATTCGGTGATGACCCCGTCCCGGGCGAAATAGGAAAAGATGTCCTGTACGGTGTAGTATTCGTCCTGCGGCGATTCCATGGCCTCGAGGGTTTTAACCAGGAATACATGGTACCGCCGCGGGTAGAGCTTTGCGATCGAGAATTCGGACGTCACCTTCCGGTGTATTCCGCCGCAGGGCTTTTTCCAGGGGACGGCGATCGCGCGGTCGACGGCGTTCTCCACCGCAGACGGAGTGGACAGGTCGCGCAGGGCCAGGAGTACGGGGCGCTGTACGGCCTCGCATCCCTTGTCCGTGGTGATGGTGTCCGCGGGAGGGGCTTTGACGGTCGTTCCCCTGTAGGGAATCGGAAACGCGAACGTGCTCTCGATACTGCCGCTCGCGGCATCGAGCACGCGGCCCCGCACGAAAATGGTTTCCTTTTTGTAGGTATAGGTGCCCGTCACCAGGTGGTCCGCGGCGAGCAGCGTTCCAAGGCGTGACGCCTCCTTCGACGAGACCAGCCCCGCCTGGCCCAGCGCGTGCTCCTGCAACACGAGGTCTATCCGGCTTCGCTCTATCAGCGTAAGGTTCTTCGCGGTCGCCAGGCGCCGTATCACCTCGTCGGTCACGAAGGCGTCGAAGAAGGCGGTTCCCCCGTCGGCCGGGCTGAAGCTGAGAACGGCGGCGCGTGCCGGGCCGGTCCGCCGCGAGAAATAGAGGGACGGGTCGGAATCGCCCGCCGCGGCCTCGCCGGCCTGGAAGTCGCCGGTCGATCCGCATGCGAGCGAAAGAACACAGGCGAGCGCGGCCAGGAAGGATTTCGCCCGAACAATCATCGCATACCCCCCGACCCCTTGCCGGCGATCGTCCGCTTGATCTCCTCGAACTTCTCCTCCGTGAGATCGTACGCGCCGAACGGAATGTAGCTCAGCAAGAGCGCCGCCGCGGGGAGCAGGCAGAAGGCGATACGAATGCCGGTGGCCACGTTCGCGCCCTGCGGCCCGGAGGCGTCGAAGCCCGAGAGCGCCAGCGCGAAGCCCATTATGCCCGGGCCGACCGAATAGGCCATCTTCTGCCCCGAGGCCCACACGCCGGAGAAAATCCCCTCGCGCCGCATGCCCGACTTCATCTCGTCGTATTCGATCGTGTCGGGAAGCATCGAGAACGGAAAGAGCTGGAAGCTCGAAAAGCCGATGCCCAGCAGGAACACCTGGACATGGAACAGCGCAAGTTGTGAGGCCTGCGTAAAGAACGTCGATACCAGCATTACGCAGATGATCGCGAGCCCGATCCGGTAGGCGCGGATCTTGCCGAGTTTTTTGCCGACCTTCACCCACACCGGGATGAAGGCGATCGCCGCGCCGAAGAGTATGGGAAACACCACGCCCATGGCGGTCTCGGGAAGCATCATGACGTGCTTTATGTAATAGATGAGCCCCGCCATCAGCACGCCGATGCCGGTCGACTGCAGCATGTAGCTCGCCATGAGCAGAATGAACGGGCGGTTCTTGAGCGCGATCCGCACCTGCTCTATCGCCGGGGGCGCGATGTCCCCGACCGGAAGCGCCCTGGCACGGCCGGTACCCATGAAGCACACCAGCGTGATGAGCGCGATGGCCGCGCCGAAGACGATACCCATGAAACGGAAACCGTCCGCGCCGCCGCCTCCCATCTCGACCAGCGGCATGGCCAGCCCCCCCGCCAGAAGCACCCCGATCGACGAGCCGATCATCCGGAACGAGGTGATCGACATGCGCTCGTTGTAGTCGTCTGACATCTCTGCCACCATGCTCGAGTAGGGCACGTTGACCACGGTGAAGGCCGTGCATCCCAGCGCGAACATGAGCGCCACGTGCAGGGCGCGCGCCGACTCGGACTCGTAGCCGGGCGCGATGAACATGACGAGGAACGAAAGCCCGAAGGGCAGGGCCCCGAAGAGAAGATAGGGCCTGCGCCGGCCCCAGCGCGAGCGCGTGCGGTCGGAGATCGCGCCCATGATGGGATCGGACACCACGTCCCACAGCTTGGGGAAAAGGAGCACGAGCCCCGCCAGCGCGGGATTGATGCCGAGCACGTTCGTGAGGAAGAAAAGCAGGAAAAAGCCCGAGCTTACGATGAAGATGTTACTGCCGATGTCGCCGAAACCGTAGGCGAGCTTGATGGATGTCGCGACCTTTTTCACTGCGCCTGCCGGCGCCCGCGGCGGGGTGGGTTTCATGGGTACCTCCTGGTAGGTGCCCCATGATTGCACACTATCGAAAAAATGTCAAATCATTGGGTCGG
>CAZVEG010000051.1:18215-25633 GCA_964625625.1 uncultured Leptospirales bacterium
TGGTAGGTGCCCCATGATTGCACACTATCGAAAAAATGTCAAATCATTGGGTCGGCAGGCGCGCCGGGCGAATCGGCGCGCCGGCGGCGGCATGAAGGTCCGCCGGGGCGCGGAAGACGGATTCAGCCAAGCGACCTCCGCGTCATGGCGAGGAACTCCTCGAAGAGCATCTCGGGGGTGATGCCGTAGACCTCGCGGAAGGACTCCTTGCGCATCAGGATGACCTGCATCACGCCGATCACCTGACCCCAGAGAAGCAGCATGAGCTGCCGCGCGTCCAGCTTCGAGCGGATGAGGCCCCGTTCGATGTCCCGCTCGATGACCCTGGTGACGATGCCGCCGTACTCGCGCGAAAGCGCCTGGCACTGCGAGCGGAAGCCGCCGTCGTCCTCGGCCGGCTGATCGGAGACGTAGCGGTACAGCTTGGACTCGTAGGTCATGAGCAGGGCCAGGTGCCCGGGATGGTCCAGCGAGAACTGGTAGAACGCCCGGCCCAGTCCGATGGAAAGGGGCTGGTCGTCCGGAACGGGTCCGGCTACCGCCTCCTCCAGCGCGGCCTTGAAGAGGACCTGTCCCCGCCGCACGACGGCCAGGAAGAGGTCCTCCCGGTCCCTGAAATAAATGTAGATGCTGCGCTTGGTATAGCCCGCCGCGCGCGCGATGTCGTCGACCGTGGTGCCCTCGTATCCGCGGCTAAAGAAAAGCTTCTCGACGATGTCGACGATCCTGTTCATGCGCTGCTCGCGCTCCCAGGCCTTCCGCTCGTCGCTTTTTACGGTGCGTTGTTTCTTCTGCATATTTTGCCGCAATGCGACCCCTTTTTCTGTTGACAAATCATTACGCTGCTATACTTTGCAACAAAGTATAATTAATTGCATTATAGTGTAATAACAATAAGAATGCAAGCACAAAACAACATGCAACCGGGCGGTACGAAGAACATCCACCCGCGCGCCATGAAACTTCCGGCCGATCCATCAGCCGGCCGCCCGGAAGCACCATGCCCGGGCCCGCGCGGCGCCTTCCGCGCGCGCCCGGCCGCGTTTGCCGGCGAGCCCGTCCGTACGAAGCCTCGCCGGTTCCTCAGCGTGCGCCATGGCTCCGGGCCTGTCAACATTTTGTGCGCGGGCGCTCCGCATTTATTCGCGGAGGCGAACGCGCCCGGCCGCAGGCTCCATCCGGCCCTGGCGGGCCGAAGCATCACGCACGGACGCACGGCGCGACGCCATGCACGGCACGGGGGCCGCGTCGTACGTACACATCACGCGCACTTCGCCGTTCCAACGAGCGGCTGTCTCGATAATCACTCAAGGGGGAAAACGCATGGAACTCTATGATCTTACAAAATCCTACACGCTTTTCGAGGAGGCGAAGAAGTACGTGCCCAACGGCATCTACGGCGCGCGCACGCCGAACTTCCTCACCTTCGGCTCGCATCCGGCCTTCATCGCTCGCGGCGAGGGTTGCCGTATATGGGACGTCGACGGCAACGAATACATCGACTACATGTGCTCGTTCGGCACCAACCTGCTGGGCCTCAAGCACCCGAAGATCGACGCCGCCGCGAAGGCGCAGATGGAGAAGGCCGACTGCTTCACCCTGCCCAGCGACCTGTGGATACCGCTCGCCAAGAAGATGACCTCGACCATAAAGGGCGGCGACTGGTGCGTCTACGCGAAGAACGGCTCGGACGTCACCTCGTACTCGCTTGCGGTCGCGCGCGCCTTCACCGGGAAATGGGAGATACTTCTTGCAAAGGGCTCCTACCACGGCGCGCACCCGTGGTGCCAGCCGCACGGAGCGGGAGTGCCCGACGAGTGGAAAAGCCATATCAACTATATCGAGTACAACGACCCCGCCGATCTCAAGCGCGTGGTCGAGGCCAACAGGGGGAAGGTCGCCGCGATCATCCTCACGCCGCACCGCCACGACTCCATGAGGGACCAGGATCTCCCCACGAAGGAGTTCGTCGACACGGTCAACGCGCTCGCCAAAAGCGAGGGCTTCCTCATCATCGTCGACGATATCCGCTGCGGCTTCAGGCTGAAGCTTTCGGGAAGCGCCGACCACTACGGCTACAACGCCGACCTCCAGTGCTTCGGCAAGGCCATGGCCAACGGCTACCCGATCGCCATCGCCATGGGCAGGGACGAGCTCAAGCAGGCCGCGGGGAGCGTCTTCTTCTCCGGAACGCACTTCTTCTCGGGCGTGCCCTTCGCCGCCGCCATGGCCACGATCGACGAGATCAAGGCGAGCGGGGCGATCGAAAAGATCGATAAGCTCGGCAAAAAGCTCATGAAGGGCATGGCCGACGCGGCCGCCGCCGAGGGCGTAAAGGTGACCATGTCCGGTCCGCCCGCCATGCCGTACATGAATTTCGCCGACGACCCCATGTTCGAGAAGAACCGCTACTTCTGCGGCGAGGCCGCGCGTCGCGGCATATTCCTGCACCCGCACCACAACTGGTTCGTCTGCGCGGCCATGGAAGAGGCCGACATCAAGAAGACGCTCGATGTCTCGGCCGAGTGCTTCAAGCTGACCGCCAAAAAGTTCTAGCCCCCGCCGCGGGCGCGGAGCCCGCGAACGCATAACGAAAACGGCGTACCCCGAAAGGGATACGCCGTTTTTTCGCACGTGATGTGCCGGCCCGCCGAAAGCCGGCACCCGCCGCCTCAGACCGCCGGAACGCCCCCGGCGAAACCGTCGCGTATCTTCGCCATGACGAACGAAAAGTGCTCGGTGAGCCGTCCCTCCCCGGCGGCGGCGCGGATTCCGAGCGACAGGTACGCGCTCTTCATCGAGATACGGCACGCGCGCGAGAGGCCGATCGTCGCGACCGTCGCGTGGCGCAGGATGAAGCGGAATGCCCGCGCGTACGCCTCCTCGTTCACCGCGCGGATATCCGAGGATACCGCGTCCGGGTGGAGCTTCAGGATCATGTTGTGCACGATGGGATGCACGAAGCCGTACCCGTGGATGGCCGCGTACCCGTACAGGCGGATGAGGCCGTTCAGCCACTCGCAGTACGAGGCCAGCACCCCGCCCGAGTTCGCCAGGATGTCCGGGAACGAAACGATGCCGCGCTCGGCCAGGGTGTCCTCGGCGTCGCAGGTGACCGGTCCGTTCGCGCCCTGGAGCACGTACTCGCAGGCCAGGCGCCCGGCGCCGACGCTGCCCGCGTGCGGCCGCTCGAACGACACGATGACGTCCTCGAGCGCCGAGGGCACCACCACGTTCACCACCGCGGTGAGCGGAAGGAGCGTGTTCCCGGTCGCGAACTCACAGCTCTCCAGCACGTCCGGCGGGGCGTCGCCCAGCGCGCGGCCGCCGGCGCAGAAATCGGCCAGGGCCGCGATGTTCGGTATGCGGCGGCCGTGCAGCACCGTGCCGCTCACGTCGGACACCATGGTGACGGCCGCGCCGATCTCGTCGACGAAGCGGGCGAAGGAGGCGCCCACCTTGCCGAAGCCCTGGATGGCGAAGGTGAGGCGCGACATGCTCTCGCGCGAGCGGCGCGTGTAGGCGGCGTCGAGCTCCAGCGCCTCGTCCACGCGGCCGGGGTCCAGCCAGAGCGCGGCGTCGGGGTAGTCGCGGTAGTTGAGCTGCGCGGCGAGCACCTCGACCATGCCGCGCCCGGTGGCGCCGGCGCGAAGCGCCAGCCCGTGGCCGCCGGGCTTACCGGTGATGGCCGGGGCGGCGTACTCGGCCGCGGCCGGGAAGTCGGTGGCGATGCGCGCCACCAGGTCGGTGTCGGAAACGGGAACGCCGAAGTGCCGCCTCAGGCGGCGCGCCGGCTCGGGGCTGTCGGTGTTCTTGACGATCGCCGCGGCGTCGGCCCCCACGTTCAGCGTGAGGCGGTCGAACATGATGCCGATCTCGGGACCGCCCA
Organism: uncultured Leptospirales bacterium; assembly: GCA_964625625.1. Classification (GTDB taxonomy): domain Bacteria; phylum Spirochaetota; class UBA4802; order UBA4802; family UBA5368; genus MVZN01. The sequence goes on from CAZVEG010000051.1 coordinate 22,105, forward strand.
CGCCCACGTCGCCGGCGGGCACGTCGGTGAGCGGGCCGATCCCGGCGCGGTAGTACAGGAAATCCGCGTAGGCGCGGAACACGTTTGTCCGCGCGGCGGTGCGCTTCTGATCGTCCTCGCCGCGGAATGAGGTGTCGCCCAGTATCCCTCCCTTGCCCGCGGAGTAGAAGGGAATGCCGATCCCCATGGTCTTGAAGAGCATATTGGTCGAAAGCGCGCCCTCGCCCGAGAACGAGACGTGCGACTCGTGCGCGCGGATGCCGCCCTTGCCGATGCCGTGCCCGGTCATCCTGATAAAGAGAAAGCCCTTCCCCGTAAGGGGCTCCACGTAGTCGTCGAAGCGCACGCCGCTGAAGCGGATGAGCTGCACGATCTCCTCGTCGGTGAGCGGCCGGCTCTCGCGATCCCTCTCGCGCTCGAAGGGCACCGAGGCCGCCGAGAAGATGTCCTTCAGCGTGCACCAGTAGTAGTCGTCCTTCATGTCGGGGGTGGGGTTGAGCAGGTAGTTCTTCACCAGGCCGAAGGCCTTGGAGCGGATCTCGGCGCTCGGCTCGGCCAGCAGCGCCACCAGCGGCACCAGGTACTCCTTGCGGCGGTCTTTCTGGAGCTCGTCGATGAACGAGAGCTTCAGGTAATCGTCCATGGAGGCCATGCGGTGCATGAGATCGCGCACCTCGAAGGCCGAGATGGGCGCGGGTCGCAGCGGGGAGAGCCGGTTGAAGAGCTCGGACTGCAGAAAAGAGGCCAGGCTGTCGGAGAGGAGCTCCGCGGGCAGGTGCACGCAGACCGAGGCCCGCTCTGAGCCGCCCACGGAGAGGAAGTCCGCGTACTCGCGGATGAAGCGAAGCCCCTGGCGCTCGAAGACGCGGTGGAAGGTTCCCAGGTGCTCGAGCAGGCGCTCGCGCGACACGCAGACGCGCACGCAGCGCTCCGAGGCGACCGGGGAGTCCTCGAGCGTGATGGCGATCTCCTCGCCGGCGGCCATGGCGCCGGTAAGCGCGATCCAGGCGCGGAGCGGGCGCGCCGCCGCGGCCTCGTCCCCGCGGTTGAGCCGCTCCATGACCGACCCGGGGAGCCCCGAGCCGAGGAACTCAACGATCCGCGCGTCGGGAAGGGTAAAGCCCAGCGCGCCGGCGGCTGCGCGCACCGCGTCGCGCGCTTTGGCCGCGATCGGCTTCGTTTCGGCGCGAGCGCCGGTATCGAGGAAGTACGCCACCCGGGTGTCGCACTCGCCGCCGGGCCCCTCGATCCGATAGGCCGACAGGCGCGCCGGGGCGCCGCCCCGCACGAGAAGGCTCACGATGTCCTCGTGCACGCGCGAGGAAAGCTCCACGTCCTCCGAGATGAAAAAGAGCTGCCGCTCGCCGAACGAGCCGCGCACGTCGATGCGCGGCGATTCGCCGTCGGCGCAGGCGCTCTTCTCCTGGTAGCGGTTGTGCTCGATGATGAAGGCCAGCTCCTCGACACCCAGGCCGAGGTCGCGGATGTCGCCGGAGAGGAAATGGCTGCCCTGGTCCATGCGCCGGAGCGCCGTCCCCAGCTCGCGCTCGATGGTGGATTTTGACAGCTCGGAATTGCCTCTCAGGATGCCGTAGAGACGGGTGAGGTCCTCTCCGTTGAATACGGAGCTCGTAATGCCCCGGGGAAGCGTCCTGTCGGTGGTCTGGTCGTTATGCATGGCTTTCATCCCTCCTGTGGTCGGTGTGGCGCGCGCCACCCTTGAATCCGCTGTAAGAGAACCGGCGGCTTTGTTGTTACACTATAGTGTAATTAAATGCCTTATGGTGTAATATAGGTATCGAGGTAGAAATTTGTCAATATTATTTTGAATTACGGGAGGAGGCGCGGGGATGGAAGGATGAACGAAGGGACGGCCCGGCAGGCCGGGCCGTGATACCCCCTGGTACGCAAGGGGCTTATATGGAAGGTTTACGCGTCCCCGAGCGCGGAGAAAGCCGAAAGCGGCCCGACGAGCAGGGCGTTAAGCCCGGCGAACGAGCCCTTGAAGGTCACGAACTGCCAGAAGCTCATCGAATCCACGCCGAGCACGGTCAGCACGAGCACAAGGACCGGCGTGAGGACGATAAGATAGATCACGCCCATCGCGAACGATCTCCACCAGATGCCGGCGGGCAGGTATTTGAGAACGGGATGCGATTTCCTGCGCCACGCGAGCGCGGGGACTTTCTTCTGCCCGATCTTCTGGTACGTCACCCAGGTGATGACCAGGCAGGTGAGATAGGTGAGCAGGAAAATCATGATCATCGAGTCGGCCACGATGCCGGGCCAGCCCCACAGCGTCATGACCGGCAGGGCCACGAAGTATCCGATCGCGAAATTGATGGCGAAATTGATTATGGCGCTTACCACGCCCTGGTCGAACGAAATGTACCGCTTGTGCACGCTCTCCATGGTGAACCTCCGGTTTTGATCGGTGGAGTGTATGCCATGGGGGCGACGAGTCAAAGCATTAAACGCGGGCCGGCGAAATAATTAATGCCGTATCGTAAGCCGCGGCACGGCCGCACCTTCCTCGTCGCCGGCAGGGCGGCCCGCTCGACGATCACCCCGGCCGGCGCACCGTATACTCCTTCCTCGGCGCTACCATGGTGAATGCCTTCGCCGGATACCCCAGTGTGAGCACCGCGTGCACGCCGTGAGCGGCCGGAATGTCCAGGCGCTTTTTCCACGCCCTGTCCATATTCAATAAATATGAAGCGTAGCCGATAAAGCAGGTCCCCAGGCCCATGGCGTGCGCGAGCAGGCAGATGTTGTAGGCCGCGTACTGGGCGTTCTCCACCGGCGAGTTGCCGTCCATGGCGCTGTGCACGATGATGAGAGCCGGGGCGCCGTAAAAGAACAGGTCCTTTCCGGCGGCCGCGGCCTCAACGCGCCGCTCGACGCCCGTGTAATGCTCGCGGTAGTAGCGCTCCACCTTCTTCCCCATGAAGATACCGGCAAGCCTCCGCATGAACGCCCTGCCCACAAGCCGGTTCAGCCCGCCGTAATACTCCAGCAGCCGCCCGGAGAGCTCCGCGATGAGGGCCCTGTCGCGCACCACAACGAACTCCCATTGCTGGTCGTTGTGGGCCGAGGGCGCCATCGAGGCGCACTCCAGCAGGTCGTCGATGCTGTCGGCCGACGGTTCCTGCGCGGTGTAGTGGCGCACGCTCCTTCGCGAACCGATAAGCCCCGCGACCGTCGCGGGATCGGGCGTTCCGGGCGGAAAATACGCGCCGTCGCAGGGGAAGCTTTTGAACACACGCGGTCGCAGGGTCTCGAAGGATATCGCGCCGGCCTCGCACACCGCGTAGCAGTGGCCGCAGATGGCGCAGTCGTCCAGCACATGCAGCGTTTTTTCGCGGATGGCGAGCTTTCTGCTCTCGCAGATCGCGACACATCTTCCGCACAGCGTGCAGCGGCCGTGGTCGATCGTGGGGCGCGATGTGTACATGGCATCCTCCCGGTTGTGAATGGATGTGTTTTTATACGGGGTGCCGGCGGCGATGTCAAGATGATTGAGCGGGTG
>CAZVEG010000052.1:0-25555 GCA_964625625.1 uncultured Leptospirales bacterium
GCGCACGGGCCCGGATATTGAACGTGCAAGAATCGCGGTGATGATCACGCCGATACCGATCGCGAAGGTGAGCAACGTGATGTTGATAATCAGCGTCCGTCGTGCCGCTTCTTTCTGGTCCTTCATGTCCTGTTCCGCGAAGCGCATTTTAGACTGAATGAGCTCTTCTGTTTTGTCGCGCGCGGGCCGGTACTTCTGCACCCACTCATCGAGATAAACCCTCGCGTTCTTCTGATCCCGCTCCTTGATGGCGGAGGCATAACGTTTGCGTACTTCTTCGGCGGAGCGATACAGCTTCTCCCACTCGTCGGCAAGTTTTCTTCCCTCATCGGAAAACAGGGTGTCCTTGTACTTCTTCCACCGGTCTTCGTTGGCCTGTTCGAGCTCCTGCGAATCCTTTATTCGTTTTTCGATTTCGGCCCAGTCGCCGGTCTGCAGCGCTTCATATTCCGCAAGCATATTTATGCGCATTTGCAGCATGTTCCGTACAATACGGTTCAGATAGCGAATGGGCATGAATTCCGCGTCAAAGAACTTGATGAATGTCGCGTTTGCCGCGTTGCTCGCGTTGATGCCCTGAGCCGCGATAGCGGCGATCAGTAGGATGAAAACAAGACAGGATATGAGAACCTTGTACGCCACCTTCAAGTTGCTGAACCACTTCATCGCCATCCTCCGTTAATCTCTTATTACGCGAAAACCATGCGTGACGTAAAGACCGGCTTCTTTCCGAAATGCAATATGCGCCACATCCGTCGCAGACGCGAATGATCATACCGGCGCACGCCTGCCCGGGCGGAAGGTACTTCAGCAATGCAATCCATATCCTGGTTAGAACCGACTTCCCTTTCGTCCACGGGAGGGATTACGCGCGATCGCGCTTCAGATACACCCGATCGCGACGCGGTCGCCGTTACATCCATGTGACAACCGCGACTCCACGGCCATTATGCTAAACGTGCCGAACGATTAAGTCAATTTATTTTGAAGACCTTTTTTTCGCCGCCGTCTTTTTTTCGCCGCATCCGAACTGGACGGACGTCGTAGGAAAACACGGCGGCCCCTGTAAGAAAAAACGTTAGGCGACTGTCAGGGGAACACTTACAGAGACATTCACTTTCGTCACCGGCTCCCGGCTGAGATCGCTGTAGTCGATGATGTTGGAAATCGATATTTTCCCGCCGTGCTTTCTGGCGATCTTGTCCGCCAGCGTCAGGCCCAGGCCGTAATCGAGCGTATCATAGCCCTCGAAAACCGTGCGTGTCATGCGGAAAAAGGGCTCCAGGACGATGTTCTCGTATCCGAGGGGTATGCCCACTCTGCCCTGTTCGTCCGGGGTGGGTTTATTGATGACGGATATCTGCATGGCCCCGTATGCCGTGTCGACAATGATGAATACCGTCGTGTTACGCTCGGAAAACTTGCAGGCGTTTATTATCAGCTCTCCGACGAGTGTCCGCAGGCGCTCATTCGACGCCATCACCTCCGCGCCGGAAAGGCCGGCTTTGCGCTCGCTCATGACCAGCGACTGTTCCTTTCTCGCGGCATAGGGCAGCATGTCGTCACGAATGCCCGACACGAGATCGTACAGCGCGCTGTAATCAGTTCTGGAAAGTTCGAGCTCGTGTGTCAGCAGCCAGTCGATTTCCGCGAAGGTGCGCAGCACTTTGCCCGAGAGCGCGACGTTCTCGTTGACGAGGTCCATGAGTCCGGCATCGATGATGTAGTGGTTGTTCTCCCTGTGCGCTGACTGCGACACGATGTCGAGAAGCGTGAGGAGCGCGCCGAAGCCGGCCCCCTGGTTGAACGATGTATGCAGGCTGTGAAAAAGGGAGCGGTCGAGCTTTCCCAGTTCACGGTTCTTCGCGCTGTCATACCACTTGTACCAGTCGAGCTCGCGTTCGAGCCGTATGACCTTTTCTTTTTCCACTATCCGGCGCATACGTCGCAGCCGGGACGTCTCGAAGGCGCGCTCGAGCTTGACGACGAACTCGCCAACGTCGATCGGCTTGATGACGTAGTCGTAGACGCCCTTGCGCATGATCTCGATGACGTGCTCGGATTCCCTTATGACGGTCTGGACGATGATGACCGGCTCCTCCTCTATGTCTTTCAGGTGGTCGATGAGCGCCCTTCCGTCCATCTCGGGCATTTCGATATCGGTAACGACGATCGGGAACGGGTGTTTGCGGAACATCTCGAGCGCCAGCCGGCCGTTGGAAGCGAGCACCGGCTGAAAGCCGATTGACGAAGCCACCTCCATGAGGAGCTTGCCCGAGATCGGATCGTCCTCGGCGATCAACATCCTTTTGTCTTCCATTGATTGGCTATCCCCGCTGTTGATTGTACTGGCGCTATATCAGGACACCAATCATATGCACGATGAAAAATAATTTCAACCAGTATTTATCCGATCAGTTATTCACAGTACGCCGGCGCGGAGCGATGAACCGTGATCAGGATGGAAATTCGGGGCGGACGTTTTGACCGCGCTTAACGACCGGATCGCAAGGACCGGCCGTTCTTCGGGCAGTCCGCCGATCGTCAACTCGCGTTCCCCATCCCGCCGGAACGAGCGGTGCCCGGGAGGCTTTGTCGGAGTATTTGCCGGGAAACGAAATGCTTGACTTCGGATGCCGGTGCGACAGCATCATTCAAAGGCCAGAACCATGGAGTGTAAACGCACCATACTTGTCGCTGCGATCCTTCTCCTGGTCGCGCACGTTCTCTCGCCCGACTTCGGTTTCGGCGCGAACACGGTCGACAACGACACCATACACCTCTCGGGTGGAGCGGCCGCCAGGCCGGGCGGAAGGACCGTATTCAGAAGTCAATACCTGCCGCTCATCAGGAGTATCGCCGCCGAGGAAGGCGTGGACGACTACCTGGTCCAGTGCATCGTCAAGGTCGAGTCCGATTTCAACGCGGGCGCGGTGTCGGTCGCCGGCGCGACGGGCCTCATGCAGATCATGCTCGACGTCGCGCGCGCGTACGGGGTAAGCGATCCGTTCGACCCGCGGCAGAACCTCCGCGCCGGCGTACGTCATTTCAAGTCGCTGCTCGCGAGCTTCGACGGCGACGTCACGCTCGCGCTGGCGGCCTATCACGCGGGAGCCGGCAGGGTGAAGCGGCACGGCGCCGTACCACCGATCAAATCGACCGTGGACTATGTGGCGCGTGTACTGCGGTACTATCGCGGGAACGGCCAGGCTGAAAGCGCGGGCGAGATTGAACACAAGGTGCGGCGGCTGTATAAACGAATAGCGCCCGACGGCACCATCGAGATATACGGGAGATGATCACTCCACGTACTTTTCCTTCTCCTTGCGGATGCTGATGGTGCCCTCCATGTCGAGCCGTTTCATGTGGTCGACGATGTAATCGCGCGCCTCCTGTATGTCGCTGAGGCGCTGGGGACCCAGCGCCTCGATCTCGCCGAGGATGTCGGTGGCGCGGTTCCGGCTCATGTTGCGGAGGAACTTGAAGCGCACCTCGTCGCCGGCGCCCTTGAGCGCCATGGCGATCAACCGGTCGTCGTGAAGCTCGTCAATGAGCACGCGCATCTCCTGGTTGTTCAGGTTCGCCACGTTCTCGAAGGTGAAGATACGCTCGCGGATCTCCTGCGATATCTCGGGCATAGAGCCGTCGAAGTGGTCCATGAGCTTCTTCTCCTGGTCGCCGCTCATGTGGCCCAGAATGCTCACCAGCGCGTCCACGCCGCCGGCCGACTCGAAGCTCCTGCCCGACTGCTGCAGTTTCTCGTATTTCTTTCGTATCACGCGGGCGATTTCGAGCACCGCGTCGGGCGATGTCTTTTCCATGCGCGCCATGCGCAGGGCCGCCTCCTTCGCGTCACCGGGAGACAGCAGTTTGAGCACCTCGGCGGCCTTGGCCGCCGGCAGGTGCGCGAGCGTTATCGCGATGGTCTGGGGGTGCTCCCCCTGAAGGAAGGAAAAGAGCGTTTCGGATTCGATGCCCGCGAGAAACTCGAAGCCCTTCTCGAGGTTTTTCCGCGAGAGTTTCTTCAAGATGCCCGCCGCCTTCTCCTCTCCGAACGAGGCCAGCAAAAGCTCCCGCGCCACGTTCTCGCCGCCCTGTACAGTCTTCTTTCGCCTGCGCAGGTCGATGAGAAATTCACCGATGAGGTCCTCCCGCTCGTGGACGGAGAGGCGTTCGACGACGGCGATCTCCCGGCTGATGCGCTGGATGCTGTCGTCGTCGAGGTGCTTCATTATCTCGGCCGCGGCCGCGGGACCGAGCGCCACCATCAGTGCCGCCGCCTTTTCGGCGCCGGTCATTTCATCGATCGATTTCATCCCGCGATTACGGGCACCCTGGTGAATTCTATCACCTTCTGCGGGCACACCTCGGCGCACTTGCCGCAGTTGATGCACAGGTTGTAATCGATATCGGCCAGGAAGTTCGACACGGTAATGGCCGTCTCTATTTCGGGATTATCGGCGAAGACCTCCTTGCAGGCCTTCACGCAGCGGTTACAGGCGATGCAGCCGACCGAACAGCCCTTTTTCATGACCGGGGCCTTCTCGGTGTTACGGCATATCACGTGCACGTCGAAGTCCGAATCGACAAGACTTATGATGTTCCGCGGGCAGGCGGCGACGCAGTTGCCGCAGCCCGTGCAGAGCTCGCGGCTGATGACGGGCAGGCCCGTAGCGCTCATATGGATCGCGCCGAAGGGACAGGCGTTCATGCAGTCGGCCAGGCCCAGGCAGCCGAACGCGCATGTCTTGAAACCCTCACGGATCTGCTGGGCCGCGGCGCAACTCTTCGGGCCGTTGTAGTCGAAGCGGTTGTTCGCCACGTCACAGCCCCCCTGGCAGTGGACGCGCGCGATCTTCGGGCGCTGGGCTTCGGCCTTGATGTCCATTATGCGGGAGATTTTCTCGACGGCGTCGGCGCCGCCCACCATGCACAGGTTGATCGGCGCGGCGCCCTCCAGTATCTTCATGGCGTAGCCCGAGCAGCCGGGGAATCCGCAGGCGCCGCAGTTCGCCCCGGGCAGCGCCTCTGCGATATAGCCCAGCCGCGGATCGCGCTCCACGTGCAGTTTAATCTTGGCATATGAAAGGATCACCCCGAACGCCGCGCCCAGCGCGGTAATGCTGATGATCGAGGAAACGGATGGGAATACCAGTTCAAGCATCGTTCACTCCAGATCGGTTTTGATCGAGCGGTCCGGAGGAGCGCCGGAAGGAGGCCTGGCCAGAGCGTTTCCGCGCCGGCGTTCCGGGTTTAATCCATAACGGCGGCACCCCCGTGGTGACAGTATAGCTACTCCCGCTCTGAATTTCTGTCAATACATTTAACGAAGCACCATAATTGTCCAATTTTTCGCCGCGGGGCCAATTTATACTTGATATAATGCCGATACTTCCGGTATACCATGAACGCGGTTACGGCGCATGCGGGCGGAACGCGGCTTTCCGGCCACGCACCGATTTCATGAAAATGGTGTCGAATCGATGGAACTGCTTCTAGATAAAAAGAACATCCAGCCCGAGCTGATAAACGCCATCAACCAGGGAAGCGACGTCGTTTTCATCTCCTATTCCATGATCGAAACCACCGAGGAGCAGATCAAGTTCGCCCTCGCGCGCATCCTCGAGAAATACGGAAAGGAGGAGTACCTCACCCCCATATTCTCCTGCATCAAGGAGCTCACCTCCAACGCGACCAAGGCCAACGCCAAGCGCCTGCTCCTCGAGGAGGGGATAATCACGGAGACCGACGACATCATCGACATCGTGCGCAAGCTCCGCTCGATCCTCAACGAGGAGGCGCTCCTGGAGTACGGAATCAAGTCCAAGCTCAGCCGTCTCTCCACGAGGACCTATTTGAAGATGCAGGGGAACCGGCTCGTGATAGAGGTCATAAACAACCTTCCCCTCGCCAAAAGGGATCTGGCCAGGATAAACGAGCGCATCGAGAAGTCGTCGAAATACGACAGCATCGCCGAGTTTTATCTGGAGAATCCCGATCCCGCCGCCGAGGGGATGGGGCTCGGCCTTTCGATGGTCGTATTGCTGCTGAAGAGCATCAACATCAGCTACAAGAGTTTTTCGGTAACCACCGACGGGCGCAACAAGACCCGCGCGCGCATCACTGTTCCGCTCTGAGATCACGCCGCTTTTTGAGATAGGCCGTCACCATCGACAGGCAGGCCCTGGTGATGTGGTCGATGTTGTACGCGGAGTTGTTGAAGGTCCACTGGATCGCGACGTTCATCACCATCGATACCACCAGCCGTGCGACGTTCGCCGAATCGACCGCGACGAACTCCCCGCTTTCGATGCCAAGGTCGATGATCTTCCTGACCTCGTCGCAGATGATTCCGTATATCTTGCCGTTGATGTTCCGCACGCGCTCGTTCGTGGATACCTGCGCCCAGAAGTCCACCATTACGGTGTAGACCGACGGGTGCCGTTTGGCCGTCACGATAAAGGCTATGATGATGGCCTTGAGCTTCTTTTCGGCCGTGCGGTAGCGCTGGGACCGCCGCACGATGGTCTCCTCGATCTGCCGGTATATGAGCTCGAGAAGGTGGATGAGTATGTCTTCCTTGGTCTTGAAGTAATGCAGGACGCCGCCCTTGGAGAGCCCGGCGCGATTGGCGATGTCCTCGATGGTGAAGTTGTTGTATCCCCTCGACGCGATCACCTCGTAGGCGGCCTGTACGATCTGCGTCTTCCTCTTTTCCTCTTTTTCGATATTCCGTGTGGTCATTGAATGTCCCGCTTCAGTCCTTCTTTTTGATCGAATAAAACCTGCCGCGCCGGAGCTCCCTCACCTCGAGAAGGCCCCTGGACGACAGATCGGCAAGCACCCTTTCAACGTCACCGGCCGAGGCCCCCAGCGCCCGGCAGAGGTCATCCATCGTCGAGGGACGCCGGCCGATGGTGGCGGTGACGGACACGGCCAGTTCATCCGCCTTCCGGAAGAGCTCCATCTCTCCCCGCGATCCGGGTTTTCCGATGATCTCCGCGGAGAAGCCGGAGAAAAAGCCCCTGACACGCTCGAGGTCTTCGGCGGAGAGCGGATCCACCCATTTTTCGGCGCCCGGACGGTCGAGCGAATTTATCTGGACCCGGTCGGGACGTATACGACCGCACGCGTCGGCGATGAGCGAAAGCTCCTCGTCCGTATCGTTGATGCCCGGCACGATGAATACCTCGAGCAGGATCTTCCCCACGAACTCTTCCCTGAGCCGGACAAGACCGTCGACAAGACGCCCGGGCGTGACGCCGGGCGCGGGCCTACCGATTTTCCTGAAGGCGTCCTCGCTCACCGCGTCGAGCGAGGGTACGATAACGTCCGCGCGCAGCAGCGACCGGCGCACCGTCTCGCGCCACAGCAGCGTACCGTTGGTAAGCACGACCACCGTATAGCCGGGGAACTCGTCCTTGATCATGTCGATGATCCGGCCGATACCGCTGTGAAGGGTGGGCTCACCCGATCCTGAAAAAGTGAGCGCGTCGAGCCGTGGCTTCGAATCCAGGTACATCCGGAGCTCGGCGATCACCTCGTCGGTGGGCGCGAACTCCGCCGGGGAGGCGGTAAGCTTGCCGGTCTTCCCGCATTCGCAGTAAACGCAGTTGAGCGAGCAGGTCTTGAAGGGCACGAGATCTATGCCGAGCGATACGCCCAGCCTCCTGGAGTTGACCGGCCCGAAGAGATATTTCATCACGAGCTTCACCGCATCGCGCCGTCATTTTCCCGTAAGCTGCACGCGGTTGAGCTCGCTGATTTTGCCGATGAGGATCTCGTCGGTTTTCGCGAGCCGCTGGGCCAGTATGTGCACCATCTTCGCGGCGAACGAAGGGTTCTTTACGAGAAAGGCCTTGAGGTCCTGAAGGTTGTCGAGGTAGGCGACCGTCACATCACCCAGGGCGATCGCGTTTGCGCTCCTCGGCGAGCTGTTGAAAAGCGATATTTCCCCGAAGAAGTCGCCCTTCTGGAGGTTGGCGACCCGAACGGTGTTTTTCCCGTCACTCAGGGATATGCCCACGGCGCCCTCCAGGATGATGTACATCCGCTGCTCGACCTTGCCCGCCTCGATTATCTTCTCGCCGGCGTTGTACCGCAACACGCGTCCTGCCATACTCCTCCTTCCCCACTCCCGGATTACAGCTCTACGGAATACAAACCTCTATTTACCGGCGGCCTCGAGCAGTTTGAATGCGACACTCAGCGAATAATAATTGCCGGACCTCCCGCCCGACATGGAAACGGTATCGATCCGGTTCACGAGTCCCGCCACATGCGGCCCGGCGTTATAGGTCAGGAACATCAGGAGCGCCTTCATGTAGCTTTCCTTTTCGATTTTCAGGAACGACAAAAGAAAGGTGCCCGGATCGGGACTGCCGAAGAGTCCGGAGGCGGGCCGGGTCTGCCTGCTCTCCCCCGCCAGGACGGCCCGGAGAAACTCGGTGTTGTTGGCCACAAATACGCCCCGCTCGTCGGCAAGGACGCTTATCCTGTTGCCGCGCCTGTCCTTGAACCAGAACGAGGGGATCGCGTCGATCCTTTCATCGCCGAAGGCCCCCTCGTCCGTGTTCTTTTCCTTCGCGGCGCTCCTGAGCTTTTTCACAAGCGCGGACGCTTTGCTCCTGTCGCTCATCGGCACGTACATCACGAAATTGTCGAGCGTCCCCGCTATTCTGGCCTTGCGCATGATCACGTTGAAATAGCCGCCGAACCACGGAAGGAAGTCCGAATCCATGTCGATTCCGAGGGAGCCTCCCGTATCCTTCTTGAATTTTTTATACTGCCCGCACATCCGGGCATATTCAGGTACCGAGGCGTTCCTGGCACAGAAGGCATCCAGCGCCCTGAGGTCGAAGGAAACATAGTGATAGGCGAGCGGATCGGATGCGGCGAGCAGGAAGGGCGGAAGCCCCGGGCGAAACAGCTCCGCGAGGAGCGCGGTGGAGGGATTGCCTCCCGTAAGCGACGCGCTTAAATCGAGCGACACACCCTCCTTCGTCCGTGCGAACGCGACGGCGACGTAATCGAAGAAGTCGGTCTGCGAGCGGACCATCGAGAGGGTGTCCTTATCCCCCGGGTCGCGGCGGGACGCCCCGTCATCGGCGGCCGGCGGCTCCTCTTTCCCCGGTTCGCCGTCCGGGGCGATGTCACCGTCAGCCCGCGAATCGTCCGCGTCCTCCGCTTTCTTCTTGAGGCGATCCTCGCCGATCTGCTGCAGGAAGCTCTTTTTAAGATAGATGTCCAGGTCGTTCCCCGCCCTCTTTTTCGCCGTATAGTCGGCGAAAAGCGGTTCGGCCGAAAGCGGCCTCGCCGTCGTATCGAGGACCGAGGTTATGATGTCCATGGACGAGGCAACCACCAGGTAGCCTTTCGTCCCGGTGAAGAAGACGTCCTTCATCATCCGGTATACGGCGTGGTCGTTATGACGGCTTATCGCCGGATGGAGGTCGAGCGCGGGCTTGTCCCTGTTGAGCTTTTTCAATACCTCGACAAACCGCTGCGGGAAGGTTTTCTCGTTCTTAACCGGGACGAGTATCATTATCCGTTCCGATTCCTTTTTCGCGTCGAGGTAGGCCATCGCCGCCGGGCGGCTGACATCTATTTCCGCTTTCGCAAGTGACGTCGCGTCGAGCACGTCGACTCCGGCCCTGGTTTTGAAATCGGCCCTCCAGGCCTCTATCTTCTTCGCGTTCTCGGCGGGGAGCAGATTGCCGATAAAGAACACGGCCGCCGGCACGGCGCTTGAAATGCGCGACGTCTGCACATACATGATCGCCGATGAAGGTACGAGGCCCGCCGGCCCTTCCCCGCCCGGCGGAGTCTGGGCGACCGTTATGGAGGTCGCGAGAACCAGGATGAGGACCGCCGGGACGACGCTCCGGACACGGCCGCGTTTTCGCCTCGATTCAGATTGCATATGCTCTCTCCCCGTAATACGAAATGTCTTCATGTCAACCGCACATCCGCCCGTAAGGCCATCATCTTCCGGCGTGACATTACCGCCGCGCCGGGAACCGCCGGTTCCTCCAGGGGATTCGGGCGATCGGGCCCGTCGAGAGGAACGCCACCGCTTTGACGGTATAATACAGTTCGCTTCATTAAGTGCAATAAAAATATCCTGAATACCTGACGGCACCGGCACGACCCGGTCAAGAGGAAAAACCGACCCGGCGTCCGCGTACGGGAGTAAAAAATTAAATTTGACTGCGGTGGGAGTCCGCATAGAATGCGCACGTAAAATGATCCGATCGCCGCCCGTTTCAGGAGAACGCCCGATGGATACCATCCCGATGCAGAGAAGCTACGAAGAAATAAACGATAAAATCAGACAGGGAAAGGCGGTCGTGCTGCGCGCCGACGAGATGACCGGGCTGGTGGCCTCCGAGGGCGTGAAGAGCGCCTTCAAAAAAGTGGACGTGGTGACAACCGGCACGTTCGGCGCCATGTGCTCTTCGGGCGCGTTCATCAATTTCGGCCATACCAGGCCAAAGATGAAGGCGTCGAACGTGTGGCTCAACGACGTGGAGGCCTACGGGGGACTGGCCGCCGTCGACACCTATCTCGGGGCCACGCAGGTGCAGGATGACGACCCGCTCAACAAGGTGCATCCCGGGCAGTTCCGCTACGGCGGCGGCCACGTCATCGAGGACCTCATCGCCGGCCGGCCGGTGAAACTGCGCGCCAAATCGTACGGCACGGACTGCTATCCCCTGCGTGAGTACGAGACGACCGTCACGATCAGGGACCTTCGCGACGCCTTTCTCTACAATCCCCGAAACGCGTACCAGAATTACAACTGCGCGGTCAATCTCTCGAAGCGCACGATCTACACCTACATGGGAATTCTCAGGCCCAATATGGGCAACGCGACATACTCCAGCGCCGGCCAGCTCTCGCCGCTCCTGAACGATCCGTATTACTGGACCATCGGCGTGGGAACGCGGATTTTCCTGGGAGGTGCGCCCGGCGTGGTGAGCTGGCGCGGAACGCAACACAACCCGAACGCTCCGCGGGGCGACAACGGGGTCGTCCGGGAGGGCGCGGGCACCATCGCGGTCACCGGCGACATGAAGGAGATGTCGGTGGAGTTCATCCGCGGGGCCTCGCTGGTGGGCTACGGCTGCTCGCTCATGGTGGGACTCGGCATCCCGATCCCCATCCTCAACGAGGAACTGGCCCGTTTTACCGGCGTATCCGACCGCGACATCGTCTGCCAGGTGGTGGATTACGGTATCGACTATCCCAACGCGATCGACCGTACGCTGGGCGAAATAAGCTACGCCGAGCTCAAGACGGGCAGGATCGACGTACAGGGGAAAAACATCCCGGCCGCGCCGCTCTCGAGCTATCCGATGGCGGTGAAAGTGGCCGAAAGCCTCAAAACATGGATACGCGAGCGGGGGTTCGTCCTGGGCGCGCCGCAGGTACTTCTGCCCTCCGCGCCCGTCACCGCGCCCTGATGCGCTACGCCGAGCGCTTTTACCGGGACTTCTCCGGCACGGAACGCTGGACGAGCTTCCGCGTGAAGATCGAAACGAGCGATCTGTACGTACGGGCGGACAAGGATTACACCGGGGTGATCGACCGTGTCGTCACCGAAGCGCGCGACGCCTTGCGCGGGCATATCGCCGGACAGGAGTGTTTCCTCAGCTCGTTCGATCCCGTGCCGCGCATGGAGGCCGGGCATCCGGTCATAGCGGCCATGTACCGGGCATCGGAGGCCGCGGGAGTCGGCCCGATGGCCGCGGTCGCCGGGGCCATCGCCGAGCACGCGGGAAGGGCGATCATGGACAGCTCCGGCGAGGTCCTGGTCGAGAACGGCGGTGATATCTGGCTCGCCGTCCGCGATGCCGTTACGCTCGCGGTTTATGCCGGCGCTTCACGCTTCAGCGGCGCCCTCGGAATACGGATGGCCCCGGAACGCACGCCGGCGGGGGTGTGCACCTCGTCGGGGCGCGTCGGCCACTCTTTTTCGTTCGGGAAAGCCGACGCCGTCACCATCATCGCCACCGACGCCGCGCTGGCCGACGCGGTGGCCACCGGCGCCGCCAATCTGGTGCACGGCGAGGACGACCTGGAGGAGGCGGCCGCATACGCGATGGCCGTACAGGGCGTGCGCGGAATTCTCGTCATCAGGGGGGACCGGATGCTCGCGCAGGGTGAGATCGAGCTTGTGAAGCCGTAGGGCCGCGGAAACGCGGCATGGATTTACCGAACAGGAGACCATCATGGCATCGAAAAACGTGCTTTTGATATTCAGGCAGAATATAATGTACCGTCCCATCATCTACCGGCTGGCGACCGAATACGGCATCATCTTCAACGTGCTCGAGGCGAAGATTCTTCCCAAACAGGAGGGGCGACTGATCCTGGAGCTTTCGGGCACTGACGACGATATCGCGAAGGGAATCGCCTATCTCGAGTCCGAACTGGTCCAGGTGGATGTTCTGGCCGACAAGATGCACCGCGACGAGGAGCGCTGTGTGGACTGCGGGGCCTGCACCGCCGTATGCCGTACCGATGCCCTTGCCATCGACCGGTCCTCCATGGAGATACGTTTCCAACCGGAGCGTTGCGTCGCCTGCGGACTCTGCATTCTCGCCTGCCCGGTAAAGGCGATGTCGGGCATATCCATCGACAACGATAACGAGATCTAGCCGGCACCCTCTGCCGGCTGTTTTAAAAAAAACTTAAATACCCGCAAAAAATTCATTGCACCTGTTGACGATCGTCGGAAGCATTTGTATATTAATATCGTTAGCACTCATCTACATAGAGTGCTAACAAAAAGTCTCAATAAGAGGAGGTTAGCTATGAAATGGGGCATAACCAGGCGTAATGAGCAGCCCGAATGGGGTGTTGACTCCTTCAGAAAGGAGATCAACCAGCTTTTCAACGATTTCTTCTCCATCGGCCCTTCCTCTTTGTCTGAAAGCGGGTGGATGCCCACTGTGGACGTGGAAGAGGACGACAAGGAAGTGCGCATCAGGGCGGAAATTCCGGGTATAGAGGAAAAAGACCTGAGCGTAACACTCGAAAACGACATACTCACCATCGCGGGAGAGAAAAAGGAAGAAAAGAAGGAGGAGAACCGGCGATATGTGGTTTCGGAACGCCGTTTCGGCTCGTTCCACCGCTCCATCCGTCTCCCCGAGGGCATCGACAGGGAGAAAATCGAAGCCGGTTTCAAGAACGGGGTCCTGAGGGTCACCATACCGCGTATCGGGACACCCGAGGCGAAGCGCGTCAAGATAGCGCTCAAGTAAGGAATCAAGAGAAGGAGGAATGTCATGTATACGACTTATGATGTTTTCGACGATGTGGTCAACCTGAGAAACCTGGTGGACCGATTCTTCACCGAGGCCCCGGCCGTGCGGAGGAACGTGGAGTATCCGTACGTCAACCTGAGGGAGAACAACGACGAGGTGGTGATCACCGCGCTGCTGCCGGGTGTCGGGGTCGACTCGCTCAATATCCAGCTTATCGACAACAGCCTGGTACTGGAAGGTGAGAAGAAGAGCGACGTGCAGGACAAGCCCTACATACGCAAGGAGCGCGTGTTCGGCAGGTTCCAGAAGGCGGTGCGCCTGCCATACCGGGTGGACGGCGACAAAATCGAGGCGGGACTGAAAGACGGGATACTGACGATACGGCTCGCCAAGGCCGAAGAGGCCAGGCCGAAGAAGATCGAGATACGGTAAAGGAGGTATCATCATGGCGAACGAGGTAAAGAAGATGAAAAGGGACGCGTACAACTGCGAGGAGTGCGTCATCGTTCCGCCCGCGGACATATACGAGACCGCGGAGGAGTTCGTAATCAGGGCCGACATGCCCGGGACCCGCAGGGAGAACCTCGACATCACCCTCGAGAAGAACCAGCTGGACATATACGGCAGGCTGGACGAGGAGCTGATGAACGAGGAGAATCTCAAGTACGGCGAATACCGGCTGCACAACTACCACAGGACCTTTGTCGTGGGGGACGGGATAGACCGGGAAAAAATCAACGCGACGCTGGAAAACGGGGTGTTGACGCTCACGCTTCCGAAGAGCGAAAAGCTGAAACCCAGAAAGATCGAGATAAAAGCCGAGGCGTAATCATCCAAAACCCGCCCATCCTCCGGAGTCAGTGCCGAAACCGGGGAGCGGCGGGTTTTCTGTTTACATGATCACCGAAAGCCCGATCCGCGCGGTCAGAAGGCCCAGCGCGCAGCCGGTGAGCACATCGGTCGGGTAATGGACCCCGTTGTAGACCCGCGAAAAGCCAACCATTGACGCCCAGAGATAGAGCGGCGCCCCCCAGAGCGGATACTGCGAGGCGATCACGGTCGCCATCAGGAAGGCCCCGGCCGTGTGCCCCGAGGGGAAGCTGAAACGGTCGGGCGGGTCGACGAGGAAGCGTATTCCCTGCACCATCGCACCGGGCCGTTCACGCTTTACCAGGTGCTTCACCGCCTTCTGCACGAGGAGCTCGATGGCGAAAGCGAGCGCGCCCGCGGCGATGAGCCTTGCGCCGATACCCGCATCAGCCGCCAGGAGCGCCGCCGCGAAGAGGGCGTAGAGATGGCCGTCGCCGCTTTTGGAGGCATAGCGCATCAGTTTATCCACGAAGCGCTTGCCGGTGTAATAGGCTATCTTCCGGGAGAGCCGCACATCGAACGAGTAGACGTTGTCGACCAGTACCCTGATCATCATTCACTTCCTTTCGTATTTACTGTTTTCTCGAAGACAATAAGGCACGGCGGGATGATGATAGTATCAACCATACATGAAGATTTCGTGAATTTTCACCGCACGGAGGATTACCGTGCGCGCGGCACGCGGAGGTACCGTTTTACGGCCGGGAGAGTACCACCGCGTCCTCGACGTTGTCGATGGGCGCCAGAAGCACCTTCACCCGGTCATCGAGCGTCGTCTCCAGCCGGTGACCGCAGTAGTCGGGCTGGATGGGAAGCTCCCGGTTCCCCCGGTCGACCAGCACGAAAAGCCTGATCGCGCGCGGACGGCCGAAGCTCATGAGCGTCTCGATGGCGGCCTTGGTGGTGCGCCCGGTGAAGATGACGTCGTCCACCAGGAGGATGGTCCTGTTGGAGATGTTGAACTCGATGCGCGTTTCCTTTATGGCCGGGAGCACCCCCCTGGTCGCCAGGTCGTCGCGGTAGAAGGTTATGTCGAGGATGCCGCTGTCGATCTTCCCGCCCGACAGCTCCTCGATCTTCGCGCGGATGCGGTTCGCGATCTCGACCCCCCTGGTCTGAATGCCCACGATCGCGAAGCGCTCGAGGTCTTTTACCTCGTCGCGGATCCTGGCGGCGTTCTCGTCGATGATCCGGCGTATTTCGCCGGCGGAGAGAAGGGTCGTTTCGGTCATGGCGTTACTGCACCTCCGCGTGATATTCCTGGATGGACCGAACCGAGATGTCCCGGTTCTTTCTGACCTCGAGAAGCCCCTGCACCGCGGCCTTCGCGCCGGCGATCGTGGTGATGATGGGCACGCGGAAGCGCAGCGCCGCCTGCCGTATCGAGAAAGCATCGTGCTTGGGTATCTTTCCCGTGGGAGTGTTGATGATGAGGTCGATCTCGTCGTTTTTCACCAGGTCGATGATATTGGGGCGCCCCTCGCTCACCTTGTAGACCCGTTCGCAGGGGATGCCGTGATCGTTCAGGAAAAGAGCCGTACCCTCGGTGGCCACCAGCCTGAAACCGTGCTCGTGAAGCAGGCGCATCTCGGGAAGCAGCGAATCCTTCGAGACCGGATTGATGCTGAGGAAGATGGTCCCGGAGAGCGGCAGGGTCTCGCCGGCCGCCATCTCGGCCTTGTAGAACGCCTCGCCGAAATGCGCGGCGATCCCCATCACCTCGCCGGTCGATTTCATTTCGGGCGTGAGGATGGTGTCGGTGCCCGGAAATTTATTGAACGGGAGGACGGCCTCCTTCACGCTTATGTGCGCGGGGGCCTTGCGTTCATGCAGGCCGAACTCGGCGAGCTTTCTCCCCAGCATGAGCCTGGCCGCGATCTTCGCCAGCGGAACGCCCGTGGCCTTGGACACGAAAGGCACCGTGCGCGAGGCGCGCGGGTTGACCTCGAGCACATAGAGGCTTCCGTCCTTTATGGCGAACTGGATGTTCAGCAGACCGATCACCCGCAGCTCGCGCGCGAGCGCCGCCGTGGAACGGGTGATCTCGTCGATCATCGGACCGTCGATGGAAAGCGGCGGGATGATACAGGCCGAATCGCCCGAGTGCACGCCCGCCTGTTCGATATGCTCCATGATGGCGCCGATCTGAACGTCCTTTCCGTCGGACAGGGCGTCGACATCGATCTCGATGGCGTCCTCGAGAAAGTCATCGACCAGGATGGGATGCTCGGGCGAGAGCTGCACGGCGGTGTTGATGTATTCGATGAGGCTCTTCTCGTCGTAGATGATGCTCATCGCCCTGCCTCCCAGCACATAGGAGGGGCGCACCAGGATGGGGTAACCGATCCGGTTGGCGACGGCGATCGCCTCCTCCTCGGTGAAGGCGATGCCGTTATCGGGCTGGAGTAGCTTCAGCTTGCGCACCACCTCGGCGAAGCGCTCGCGATCCTCGGCCCGGTCGATCGAATCGGGCGAGGTGCCGATGATGCGTACGCCGTTCTCCTCGAGCATGCGGGCCAGGCGCAGCGGGGTCTGGCCGCCGAACTGCACGATGACGCCCAGGGGGTCTTCTCTTCTATATATATGCAGTATGTCCTCGAGCGTCAGCGGCTCGAAATAGAGCCGGTCCGATGTGTCGTAGTCGGTCGAGACGGTCTCGGGGTTGGAATTCACCATGATCGACTCGACGCCCTCCTCGCGCAGGGCGAAGGAGGCATGGCAGCAGCAGTAATCGAACTCAATGCCCTGCCCTATGCGGTTGGGCCCTCCGCCGAGTATCATGACCTTCCGCCTGTCCGTCCTTCGCGACTCGTCCTCGTCGTCGTAGGCCGAGTAGTAATAGGGCGTAAACGCCTCGAATTCGCCGCCGCAGGTATCGACCAGCCTGAATCCGGGGAGGATGCCGTTCGCGAACCTGAACTCGCGTATCTCCTTCTCGCGGCGCTTGAGCGCCTTCGAAAGCTCTTTTTTCATCGGGACGCCCCGCGCGTGCAGTTCGTCGATCTCCGCCTTCCCGGCGATGTACCCGAGCTGCATGTCGGAGAAGCCGAGCCGCTTCATCGCCCGTACCGATTCGACCGCAAGGCCGCCGCGTTCGTGCTCGCGACGGAAGGTCTCCTCGGCCCGGACGATTTCCCGGAGCTGCTCGAGGAACCAGGGGTCGATCCCGGTAAGGCGGTGTACGCGAGCGACCTCCCAGCCGAGGGAAAGCGCCTTGTGTACGTAAAAAATGCGGTCCTCACGCGGCGTTACCAGCGCCCTCTCGATGAGATCGTCGCGCGGCCTGTCCGGCAGGCCCTTCAGCGCGTCGTCGAGCCTCATGTTGCCGTCCGAGCCGAAGCCGTGCCGCTCGATTTCGAGCGAGCGCAGAGCCTTCTGCAAAGCCTCCTTGAAGGTGCGGCCGATGGACATGGCCTCGCCGACCGATTTCATCTGCGTGCCCAGGCGCGTGTCGGCCCCCTCGAACTTCTCGAAGGCCCAGCGCGGCACCTTCACCACCACGTAGTCGATGGTCGGCTCGAAGCATGCCGGGGTCTCGCGCGTGATGTCGTTCGAAATCTCGTCCAGGGTGAGGCCGACGGCGAGCTTGGCGGCTATTTTGGCGATCGGGAAGCCCGTGGCCTTCGAGGCGAGCGCGGAACTCCGGCTCACGCGGGGATTCATCTCGATGACGATCATGCGCCCGTCGGCGGGGTTTACGGCGAACTGGATGTTCGAGCCGCCGGTGTCCACGCCGATCTCGCGGATGATGCGGATTGCGGCGTCGCGCATGTGCTGGTACTCGCGGTCGGTGAGCGTCTGTTGCGGGGCGACCGTGATCGAGTCGCCCGTATGCACGCCCATGGCGTCGAAGTTCTCGATGGAGCAGATGATGACGACGTTGTCGTGCGTGTCGCGCATCACCTCCAGCTCGTACTCCTTCCAGCCGATGACCGATTCCTCGAGCAGCACCTGGCTTATGGGCGATTCGTCCAGGCCCTTGCGGACCAGGTCGACGAAGTC
Organism: uncultured Leptospirales bacterium; assembly: GCA_964625625.1. Classification (GTDB taxonomy): domain Bacteria; phylum Spirochaetota; class UBA4802; order UBA4802; family UBA5368; genus MVZN01. Next base: position 18,147 of record CAZVEG010000052.1, read on the forward strand.
TTCACGGTTGTAGACGATGTTGCCGCCGCTCCCGCCGAGCGTGAACGCCGGCCGTATGATGAGAGGGAGCTTTATGCGCTCGAGCACCGCCAGCGCCTCGTCGACCGAGGAGGCGAGTCCCGAGTCGGGCACCTCCAGGCCGATCTTGATCATCGCCTTCTTGAACAGGTCGCGGTCCTCGGCCTTGCGGATGGAATCGACGCCCGCCCCGATGAGCTTTACGTTGTATTTATCGAGGACACCGTTGTCGGCGAGCGCGAGCGCCGTGTTGAGCGCCGTCTGTCCCCCGACGGTGGGAAGCACCGCATCGGGCCGTTCGCGCTCGATGATCTTTTCGACAACCTCGGGGGTTATGGGCTCGATGTATGTCCGCTCGGCGAGCTCCGGATCGGTCATGATGGTCGCGGGATTCGAGTTGATGAGGACCACGGCATAGCCCTCCTCCCGGAGAGATTTGCACGCCTGCGATCCGGAGTAATCGAATTCGCATGCCTGCCCTATGACGATGGGGCCCGAACCGATGATAAGTATCTTCTTGATGTCGTCTCTTTTCGGCATTCAGTACCTCAAAACAAGAGCAATGGTCGCGGAAGCTGGCGGGTCGAGACATTAAGGAAAAATCTAAAGAATAAAGTAAAGGGAAAAACCTTTTGTCAATTACAAATATGTAAAATAATGGCCGCAACCGGCTTCTCCCCGGAGGCGAATAAAAAAACGTTTTAAAAGAGTGGACAAAAACGCGCTCCCGGCCTAGCATGCTTCTCACCTTGAACAGGAGAAAATCCTTGTTGCTGGGAAATCACTGCCGCCGGGAAGGAACATGAAAGCACTATTTATCGGGCAGACACGGGTGCGGGAGATCGATCTACTGGAGCATGGTTTCGACGAGGAGTTTCTCAAGCTGATGAGCGAGTTCAAGATTCTCGAATCGCACATCATCTATTTTTCGGCCGGTGACTCCAGGATTAAGGAGATACTGGTCAAGAAGGAGCCTTCGTATTCGGTCTGACCGGGCGTTCATTCCCGGGATTACGGGCGGCCGCCCGATGCATCCGGCCGACCGCCCCTGTTCGCCGCAATCACCTCAGGCCTTCTGATACCCCACCGACTCAAGCGAATCCCTTATCTCCTCGAGAATCACCGGATCGTCGATCGTTGAAGGAACGCTGTACGTCTCCGCATCGGCGATCTTGCGCATCGTTCCGCGCAGAATTTTACCCGACCGTGTCTTCGGCAGGCGCTTGACGACCACGGCATGCTTGAAACACGCGACCGCGCCGATCTGATCCCGCACCATGCGTACCAGGTCGTTCACGATGTCGTTCGGGTCGCGCTGCACTCCGCTTTTGAGCACCACGAAACCGAGCGGCAGCTGACCCTTGAAACTGTCCGCCGCGCCCACGACGGCGCATTCGGCGACATCGGGGTGCTGTGATATTATCTCTTCCATCGCGCCGGTGGACAGCCGGTGACCGGCCACGTTGATGACGTCGTCGACGCGTCCCATGATGTAGATGTATCCGTCGGAATCGTAATATCCTCCATCACCGGTGAAGTAATAGCCGGGATAGATGTCGAGATAGGACTCGCGGAATTTATCATCGTTCTTCCACAGTGTCGGAAAGGTCCCCGGCGGCAGGGGAAGCCTGATGGCCACAACGCCCTCCGTCCCGTTGGGGACGGCCTTGCCGTCGCCATCGAGTATCTCCACATGGAATCCGGGCACCGGCCTGGTCGGCGAGCCCGCCCTGATGGGCAGGGCCTCGAGGCCCACGCAGTTCGCGGCGATCGCCCAGCCGGTCTCGGTCTGCCACCAGTGGTCCACGACGGGTTTACCCAGCATGTCGCTCGCCCAGTGGTAGGTGTCGGGATCAAGCCGTTCGCCGGCCAGGAAGAGCGTGCGGAACTTCGACAGGTCGTATTTTTTCAGATACTCTCCGTTCGGGTCCTCCTTCTTGATGGCGCGAAACGCAGTCGGCGCCGTAAAGAGCGCGCTGACGCCGTGTTCGGAGATTACGCGCCAGAACGCGCCCGGGTCCGGCGTACCGACGGGCTTACCCTCGTACATGATGGTGGTGCAGCCGTACAACAGCGGACCGTATACGATGTAGGAGTGGCCCACCACCCAGCCCACGTCCGAGGCCGCCCAGAAGACTTCGCCGGGCTCCATGCCGTAGATGTGCTTCATGCTCCAGGTCAGCGCCACGGCATGCCCGCCGTTATCGCGCACCACTCCCTTCGGCATGCCGGTGGTCCCGGAGGTGTAAAGAATATACAGCGGATCGGTGGCCTTTACCGGCACACAGCCGGCGGGTTTCGCCTTTTTCTCGGCCGCGGCCCAGTCAATGTCCCTCCCATCCGAAAGCGCCGCGGTGGATTGCGGGCGTTGATAGATGATGGTCCGCTTTACCTTGTGTTCGGCGAGGTCAATGGCGCGATCGAGGAGCGGCTTGTATTCAATCACCTTTTTGCCCTCTATGCCGCAGGAGGCCGTTACGATGAGCACCGGCCGCGCGTCGTCGATGCGCACGGCGAGCTCGTTGGGAGCGAAACCGCCGAACACGACCGAATGCACGGCGCCGATGCGGGCGCACGCGAGCATGGCGATGAGGGCCTCGGGTATCATCGGCATATAGATGATCACCGTATCGCCCTTCCCGACCCCGTTCTCGCCAAGCACCCCGGCGAAGAGCGCGACTCTGTCGAGAAGCTCGCGATACGTATAGCGCATCACCGTGCCCGTCACCGGGCTGTCGTAGATAAGCGCGGCCTGGTCGGCCCTTCCGTCGAGCACGTGGCGGTCGAGCGCGTTGTAGCAGGTGTTCAGCTCACCGCCCGCAAACCAGCGGTAGAACGGCTTCTTCGAATCATCGAGCACCCTTTCGTACGGCCGGTCCCAGTGAACGGCCTTCGCCGCCCTTCCCCAGAATACCTCCGGATTTTTAAGCGATTCGTCGTATGCCTTCTGATACGCTCCCTTCATGAGCTTCCTCCTTGATATACGCACACCCCGCGGCCCGTTTCCGGCCGGAAACCAAAGTATATCAGAAGTGTGCATTATTGGGTTTTAATGTTATAATACTACGTATTATGGCTTTAATGATATTACTACTCAGAGGACCTTTTTAATGAAACATCCCTGGTTGTCAATCAAAGATTTTACACCGGGGACACCCGTTCCGGTAATTATTTTGACTTTTACGCTTGAGGGCGCGACAATGCGGTGGCCATGACCGGGTACTCCGCGATGACGAAAACCATTGCCCGACATCACCCAGGCGAGCGACAGGCCGGGCTTCACGCCGCTAGGCCGCGGAAGCGTTCAAATACGGCATCGCCGGGCCGGCGGCGCGCGGACGGCGGCCGATGCAGATAGTTCAGACGGCTCTGTGGATCCTTTGCGGCGCATGCGCGCTGTCAGGCGGCGCAAGCGCGCTCGCATCGCTCCGTTTTCGTTCCCCGGATCTCTATCGTGCGCACGCGCTCATGTGCGTGGGGATAGTCTTATATATAGCCTGTAACGCCCGGCTCTACGGGACGGTTTCCATCGACGATTATTACGCGATCTCCCGCATCCGGATGTACGGTACCGCTGTTTTCCACGTTGCGCTCCTGGCGTTCGCCGGGGCCTATACGGGTGTGCGGCTTCGACGGTATGGGCTGGTTATCGCGATTATCTTCGCGGGCTTTACCGCGGCCCGCCATTTTTTCCCGCCGTTCCTCGATTCGACCGTACGCGGAATAGCCCTGCACTCTCTCCCCTGGGGCGGGCAAATTTCCATGATCGATCTCACCCCCGGTGGCGCATTCATCGCTTACCAGTCGCTCGTTATTTTAACCTATATCATCGTGTTCATAACGGCCGCCATCCAGTTCAACCGCGGGCAAAAGCGAAAGGCGGTGCTCCTTTCCGGAAGTGCGCTTGTTTTGTTCGCGGCCCTGATCCACGACACCGCGGTGTTCAACATGTCGCTGAACTGGCCAATGATCTCGGAGGCAGGGTTCACCGGTATCATTCTCCTGGTCGGAGTGGTTATATCGGATGAAGTTGCCCGGTCGGCGGCCATGTCCGAAGAGGTCGCCGCCGGTGAGCGGAGGTTTCATGCCATCTTCAACAGCACCTTCCAGTTTATCGGCCTTCTGGATAAAAGCGGAAGGATTCTCGAGGTCAACGAGCCGGCGCTTGCCTTCATCGGGCAGAGCGCCGAACGCGTCCGCGGACTGTGGATATGGGAAGCCCCGTGGTGGAGGGGGCTCGATGACGACAAAAGGCGGCTTCGCGACGCGGCAAAGGCGGCGGCGGATGGGAATTTCGTGCGCTTGGCCACGCGCCACGTCTCGGATGACGGCGCCGTCGCGCATTTCGATTTTTCTCTGAAGCCCGTTCTCGATTCCGCGGGCAGGGTCGAACTCATCCTCGCCGAGGGCAGGGATGTCAGCGAAATCAGGGAAGCGGCGGATACAATCGCGCGCAATAACGAGGAGCTCGCCGCGGTGAACGAGGAGCTTACCGCAAGCATAGAAGAACTCGAGGCATCGAACGAGGCGTTCGAGGAACAAAACAGGGAGCTCGTTTCGGCACAGGAGGATCTGCGAAACAAGGAGGCGGAACTGCGGCGACTCGTCGACAACGCTCCGGCGGCCATCTACCGGCAGTCACTGCCTGACGGCAGGCTCACCTTCATCGGTGGACGCTGCACCGATCTCTTCGGCTATACGAATGAGGAACTGCTCGAACACCAGGAGCTTTTCGACCGCATTATGGAATTCGACTGGCGGGAATACCTGAGAAAGGCGTGGTACTACATCAACCGCGGCATTGACCCACCTACGGTAGACTACTGTATAACGCACAGGTCCGGCGAAAAAAAATGGCTGAGCCAGCGCAGCATACTCATTCGGGGCGGAGAGGGAGAGCCCCTGGCGCTCGAGGGCATCGTATACGACATCACGGGCCGCAGGCTTGCGGAAGAGGCCCTGCAGAGATCGGAATTCTATCTTGCCTCGATTCTGCGCAGCACTCCGGACATCATCTACCGGCTTGACCCGAAGGGCGTCATCACCTATATCAACGACGCGATAAAAAAATACGGATACGAATCGGCACGGGTCGTCGGTACCAGCCTGCTCGACTACGTACATCCGGACGACATGGAGCTCGCGCGACACAGGATAAACGAGCGGCGCACCGGCGAACGCGCGACACGGTTTCTGGAGCTGCGCATCTTCACGCCGGTCACGGGTACGGTGCACATCGAATATTCGGCAAGCGCCATTCAGGCGACACCCGTTTTTCTGATCCACGCCGAGGGGCTGTACGACTGCCCGATCCCGGAACCGGAGGCATTTATCGGCACACAGGGCATAGCCCGCGACATCACCGAACGCAAGCGCGCCGAGGAGTCCCTGAGGGAGAGCGAACAGGGGCTTCGCGCATTCATCGATCAGTCCTTCGAGGGCATCATCATCGTCGATGAAGACGGGCTGGTGATGGAATGGAATCCGGTGACCGAGCGGCTTTCCGGAATCTCGCGCCGGGAAGCGGTCGGTACGACCTATTGGGATATCCTGTATCGTCTCGTACCCCGGGAGCGCCGAACTGAGGAACGGCACATCGAAATCGAGCGCGCGGTACGGGAGGCGCTGAGGACCGGAAAACCCCGTTTCAGCGGTCCCCGGCACTTCGAGCACGAGCGGGCGGACGGAACGCGCGGATACACCGAACAGATCGCGTTTCCCATAAAGACATCGAAGGGCTTTCGCTTCGGCTCGATATCCCACGACGTCACCGACCGCCATCTGCTAGAAAAGACCCTGCGCGAGAGCGCAGACCGCTTCCGCATGCTTATCGAATCATCGCCGCTTCCGATACTCCTTGCCCGCGGTGGCACGCTGATCTTTGTAAACGGGGCGTTCCGCCGGCTCGTGTTCCTTGGCGAAAACGACCCCGTGGAGGGCATGAACCTCCTGGATTTCGTCGCCGAGGAGAAACGCCCCGAGGTGGAGTCGTACGTCAGCGCCCGGCTACATGGCGAAGCCGCGCCGTCGAACTACGAATCGATCGGTCTGCGCAGCGATGGAAGCACCTTCCCCTACGAGATCAGTGTCGCTACGGTGGAGCTTCCCGACGGACCGGCAACGCTCGCTTATGTGCGGGACATTTCCGAGCGAAAATCCGCTGAGACCGCACTTGCGGAAACGATCGAGAACCTTCACAGAAGCCAGGAGATCGCCCACGTCGGAAACTGGCGACTCGATCTGGCCACCAGCACCTTCAGCGTTTCCGAGGAAGGGCTCCGGATATGGGGATTCCCGCCCAATTACCGCCCGTCCATGGAAGAGGTATCCCGCCGCATCCACCCCGATGACCGAGAAATGGTGGGAACGACCCTGTCGATGGCCATCGAGCAGGGAATTTCATATTCCGTTGAATACAGAATTTCTCACAGGGACACAAAGGAGCCCCGTCACATTCACGCGCTCGGGGAGCTACAACGAAACGGAAGGGGCGAGCCCGACTCGGTCTTCGGCATTCTCCAGGATATCACGGAGAACCGGAGGATTCAGGAGGAAAAGGAAAGGATACAGGGTCAGCTTATTCAAGCCCAGAAAATGGAGGCCGTGGGCACACTCGCGGGAGGGATAGCCCATGATTTCAACAACCTCCTGGGCGGTATCATGGGAGGCCTTTCTCTCATAGAGCTGTCGTTGAAAAGCGAGACCCTTTCCAGTGGGAACGAGATTACGAATTACGTGCATACGGCAATCGAATCCGCGCAGAGGGCCGCCGGAATGATTCGCCGGCTCCTCGCCGTTTCCCGGAGGCAGGAGATGCACATGGGACCGGTGGACCTCAGCAGGCCTCTTGAAAACGTGCTGAAGATCTGCAGCGGCAGCCTGCCGAAGAGCGTGCGGCTCGACTTCCGTTTGCCAGGCTATCCGCTTATCGCGAACGCGGATTCATCGCAGCTCGAACAGGTCTTTCTCAACCTGTGTCTCAACGCCTCGCATGCCATGACCATCATGCGTTCCCCGGGCGAGAAGGAGGGAGGAATTCTCACGGTTACCCTGGAAAGCGTTGACGGTGATGTGCAAATCCCGAATCGCTGTCCTGGCGGAGAACCCCATGCACGCATACGGTTCGAGGACACAGGCGTAGGCATGGACGAGGAGGTCTCCCGGCGCGTTTTCGAGCCGTTTTATACGACGAAGAGGAAGGAAAACGGCACAGGGCTCGGCCTCTCGGTCGCCTACGGAATTATCGAGCAGCACGGCGGCCTCATCCATTTAAGCTCGGAAAAAGGCGAGGGATCCACCTTCAACGTTTATCTTCCGCTCATCGAACAGGGGGCACGGACGGGCGAATCCAGGGGGCGGGACACGGCGATGGTTCATGGCAAAGGGAGGAT